>SKJG01000004.1 GCA_007116035.1 Thioalkalivibrio sp. | reverse complement strand
GCCGAACCCATGCGCACGCCGTCGACCAGCAGCAGGGTGTGCCCGGAATTGCTGCCGCGCATGAAGACACTGGAGAGCTTGCCGAAGGGTCCGTTGTCGGCGACGCCGATGCCGGCACGTCCGCGCAGCAGGTCGGTGAACTGCTGGGGTTGCAGGCGTTCGATCTCCTCGCGTTCGATCACGGTGACCGAAGACAGGGTTTCGTCGACGGTTTGCGGGGCCCGCGTTGCCGTGACCACGATGGGGTCGAGGCGCTCGCCGGCATGGACGGCAACGGCCGCCAGCGCGGGTACGAGGAGAAGGCTCGAGCTTCCGAGACGCTGAAGAGTACTGAAGTGCCGCATGGTTGCCCTCCGCAAGCCAAAGAGTGGCTAAGGCGGGCAGAACATAGCGAACCGCGGCAGGCGATTGCGCCGGCCGGAATCCGCCAGACGGCCCACCGCAGTCTGGTTGCAACCTTGCAGGCCGGTCTCCGGGCTTGAGGAGCATCGAAGAGGACTTCGATGCGGCGGGACGCCTTCCCACGCCTGCGGCGCAGTGGCATGTGTTCCGTCGAATCCCTGGACGGATGATGTCCCGGGACTTCCTCTCACCGTTGCGGGGGCAGCGCAGGTTTCTCACCTGCTTCCCGTTTCATTCCGCGCCCGGCAGTACTGGGGCGGAACACCTGCAAGGTCATTGATGCCGGCATGCAGCCGGCCGGTTTCGCGCCCTTTCCCTTGGGCAGAGCGCGGACATTACTCCCTGGGGTTGTGGCTGGCAAGCCAAAGCCGACCCCGGAAAGGCGGTTGCCCGCCGTCATCCAACGAGTGGGCCGGAAAGGTGCAGCCCCCGCGTGGTGGAGGAGCGAAGCGTCGTCCACCACGCGGTGCGGGTCGGAAGCCGAAACGCCGATGCGGCAGGCACCGAGTGCCAAAGTGGCGGATAACGGCCCTCGGCCCCTTCCGCCCTACCAGTCAGGCTGTTGTTGTGAGAGGACTTTGCTAACCTACGCGGCCTCGGTTACCTCTGTCACTGCGAGCCGCTCATGACCATCTGCACCCGTTTCGCTCCGAGTCCCACCGGCTACCTGCACATCGGTGGCGCCAGGACCGCCTTGTTTTCGTGGCTCTACGCACGCCACCACGGCGGCGAGTTCGTGCTGCGTATCGAGGACACCGACCTGGAACGGAGCACTGCGGAGTCGGTAAACGCGATCCTCGAGGGCATGAACTGGCTGGGCTTGGCCTACGACCGCGGACCCTTCTACCAGACCGAGCATTTTCCCCGGTACCGCGAAGTGATCCAGCAGCTCCTTGCCTCTGGCGATGCCTATCACTGCTATTGCACCCGTGACGAACTGGAGTCCATGCGTACGGCACAGATGGAGCGAAAGGAGAAGCCGCGCTATGACGGCCGGTGCCGTCACCGCACCGAGCCCCGGGACGGCGTGCTGCCGGTGGTGCGTTTCCGCACGCCCGACGAGGGCGTCACCATCGTGGACGACATGGTTCGCGGCAAGGTGGCCTTTCAGAACAGCGAACTGGACGATCTGATCATCGCCCGCTCCGACGGCACGCCGACCTACAACCTGACCGTGGTCGTGGACGACATGGACATGGGCATCACCCACGTGATCCGCGGCGATGACCATCTCAACAACACGCCGCGCCAGATCAACATCCTGCGGGCGCTGGGCGCGGAGCCGCCACGCTACGGCCACCTGCCGATGATCCTGGGTCCCGATGGCACCAAGCTGTCCAAGCGCCACGGCGCGGTGTCGGTGATGCAGTACCGGGACGAGGGCTACCTTCCCGAGGCCTTGCTGAATTACCTGGTCCGCCTCGGCTGGTCCCATGGCGACCAGGAGATCTTCAGTCTCGACGAACTGGTGCGGCTGTTCGACATCGGTGACGTCAACCAATCTGCCTCGGCGATCAACCCCGACAAGCTGTTGTGGCTGAACCAGCACTACATCAAGACCCTGGACCCGGACCGCGTGGCGCGCGAGTTGAGCTGGCATTTTGGCCAGATCGGGATCGATCCGTCGACGGGTCCTGAACCGCGCCAGGTCGTTCTTGCGCAGAGCGATCGCTGCCGCACCCTGCGCGAAATGGCGGAGGCGAGCGCGTACTTCTACCGCGAGTTCTCCGACTACGACGAAAAGGCCTTTCGCAAGAACATGACGACAGAGACCCTTCCCGTGCTGCAGGCGCTGCACGACGGTTTCAGGGCACTCGGAGCCTGGGAGAAGGAGGCCGTGCACCAGGTCGTGCTACGCACGGCCGAGATCCTCGATCTGAAGATGGGCAAGGTGGCACAGCCGCTGCGCGTGGCGATCACCGGCAGTACCGCCTCACCGGCGATCGACGAAACGCTCGCGCTGGTCGGAAGGGATCGCACCATCGCTCGGATCGAAAGGGCGCAGGCCAAGATTTCCGCCGAAGCCGCTTGACAGGTTTCGGCCCCGTGGGTACATTGCGCGCTCGCCTCTCGGGGCCATAGCTCAGCTGGGAGAGCGCCTGCATGGCATGCAGGAGGTCGGCGGTTCGATCCCGCCTGGCTCCACCAAAAGGTGAAGTGCGAGAGGACTATGCACAAGTTTGGGATGATCTCCCTGTACCTGGGCCTCGTGCTCTGTGCCATCGGCCTGGTCGGTGGCTTCGGGCTGATGTTCGCTGGTGGTGATGCCTGGGCCAAGCCCCTGATCGCCATGGTGCCCATCGGGTTCCTACTGGTTTTTAACGGAGTTGTAACGACCCTTCTGCACAGCCCCGACAGCGGGTCCGAGCCGAAAGGTCCGCCCGAGTAGCACCGCAGCAAACGAGAAGTACCGCAGTAAAGACGCTGCCTCTGCGTCCCCATCGTCTAGAGGCCTAGGACACCGCCCTTTCACGGCGGCGACCGGGGTTCGAATCCCCGTGGGGACGCCATCTCCTTCTTTGTATCTTTCTATCGAGCACATGGGTGCGTCGATCCCCAATCCTGTCGCCCGCGCCTGTTGCGCCGGCGGCATTACCTGCATTTTGCCTCTCCTCCCCCTCCGTATGGAGGATAACGCTGCGCTTTTCCGCACCACAACAATGCCACGGGTAGGGCGGAAGGGCCCGCAGGGCGTCATCCGCCGCTTCGGCTGAGCCACCAACCGAACCATGGGACACCCATTTTGTTGACCGTACCCACGCTTGCACAGGGAGCAGCGCCTTGCTCGATTACCTCGCGCCCCGCTGATGCCCTTCGACGCCACCGGACGAATGGCGACCGCCATTCCGTTCGCGTTCGAGGACTACCTGGTACTGGTGGACGGCACCGGGCGGGCGATCCGCGAGGATAAACGGGGTTTCATTCTAGGCGAGACGCCGGCGATCCTGGAACGTCTGAACATCGACCCGGAGCAGTTCATCCGCACCGCCGGCCGCACATTGCACCGTTTCGGCAGCGCGATCGGTAAGCCGGAGCACCGGACGGAACGCTGTGTGTCTCGCAACGTTGCCTATCTGCGCGGGATTCGGGCGACGCGCGACGACGGCGGTATCATGCTCGACGATCTCCGTGCCGAGCCGGAAGCCATCTTCAAGGGCCCGTGCCTCGGGCTGGGACTTCCGTTCCGGCGCCCGGCTGCGCGATTCGACTTGCCGGGTCCGTCTGGATTGGAATCACATTGGAATCCTCCGCATCATGGGTCGGCGTAGGACCCCGTCTGAGGGGGAAGGAGGTCGATCTGATCTTTCCGGACCGCTGCATTGCCCACCTGGACATGGACGCCTTCTACGCGTCCGTGGAGTTGCTGCGCTACCCACAGCTACGCGGCAAGCCGCTCGTGATCGGCGGGCGTCGGGTGGAGCCGCCGTCCCAGGGTGCGGACGGCGCCTGGCAGTTCGCTCGTCTGCGCGACTACCGGGGCCGAGGCGTGGTAACCACAGCGACGTACGAGGCGCGCGCCCTGGGCGTGCATTCAGGTATGGGGCTGATGACCGCCGCCCGACTTGCGCCGGACGCATTTCTTCTGCCAGCCGATTTCGCCGCTTATCGGGATCACTCGATGAGGTTCAAGATGGCTGTCGCGTCCGTTGCGCCGCAGATCGAGGACCGCGGGATCGACGAGATCTACATCGACCTCACGGAATTCCCTGGCGACCCAGCGCGAATCGCACGAAGGATCAAGGAAGCGGTGCGCACCGCGACGGGACTGTCCTGCTCGATCGGGGTCGCCCCGAACAAGCTGCTGGCGAAGATCGCCTCGGAGTTCGACAAGCCGGACGGCCTCACACTGGTGGGCGCCGAAGATCTGCCGGTACGGATATGGGCTCTGAAAGCGATAAAGATCCATGGTATCGGGCCGAAATCAGCGAAACGGCTGGAGCAGCTGGGCATTCATCGCATCGGCGATCTCGCGCAAACTGACCTCGCACTGCTCGAGGCTCATTTCGGGCGCAACTACGCCGCGTGGCTGCACGCGGCCGCGCACGGGCGAGATGACCGGCCGGTGGTCATCGAGACCGAGCCTGGCGGGGTCTGATCGGGCCGGGTCGCCGAATTGTAAAACATCTTATCTGCAGGCGGTGCACGCTTACGAGCTGGCCCCCGGTCGTCCGACAGCAGAAACCATGCGGGACAGGGGAGATTGTTTCCTGCGATGGTGAAGAAGTAAAACTGCCGAGCAGCCTCGGCGCAATCGGAAATCGTCAACGCCACCGCGATATCAGCCGGGCCTGAAACGAGTGAGGAGTGGCCGCTTCGTCGACGTATGGGGCCCTTGTTCGGTGGTATCCCATATCAAAAAGCCCGTGTTTTCTGGACATCGCATCCAAGTCGTCATTTCGTTCTGTGTATATTTGCGGAACAAAGTGTGAGGAATGTAATCTCATGGCTTCAACTCAACCGCAACAATAGGAGCAGTCGTGAGCAAGACCGCAAAGAAAATCCAGGATCTGAGTGCCGAGGAACTGTACGCCCTCGCGCGGGAACGCGAGAAAGAGGAAGCGGAACTTCAGGAAAAGGAACTCAGGGAGAAGCGTGATGAGCTGAAAGCGAAAAGGAAGGAACTCGTTGCCCGGCAGCGCAAGGAATTGGCGGCCCTGGAGCGGGAGATTCAGAAGCTGGGGGGCGTGACCGGGCGTCAGGCCTCGGTCAAGCGAAGTCGCGGAAATGGAACGGCTACCATCAGCAGTCAACTCTGCGACATCGTCGCCACGGAGGCGGAAATGACCATCGCCGAAATTCGCGAAAAGGCGGAGAGTGCGGGGGTCCATACCGGTAATCTTTCGCAGACGTTGGCCTACCTCAAGCGCCAGGGACGGGTGGCTTCGCCCCGTCGTGGGATTTATACCGCGCCCTGAACGGTTGGGTACTAGCGGAGCATCCTCCGGGATCGAGCGTGCGCCTTGGCGGGCTTCCGCGCTCCGTATTCGTTGCAGAAGGGGCTGACTCTTCGAAGAAAAGAGCGGGAACCATGCGCATCCCCACGATCGGCCGATGCATGGTTCCCGTCGTCCTGAGTGGAATCCGGCCGCACCCACGAAACTTCGCCGCCACTCGTCCGAACTGGAACGCGCGATTCGCGTTTATTTGCAATGATTCGGAGCCGAGCCCACCGTGAGCAAGAGGGATTGCGCAAAGTGGATGCTGGAGGATCCACGGGTCAATTTCGTGAACATTGAGAATACGGGATAGACAATGACCGATCGAAACACCTCCGTCGAGGAGATCTCGACGAAGGAAGGCATGGGGGTCTTCGAGCGCTATCTGAGTGTGTGGGTCGCGCTTTGCATCGTGGCCGGGGTGGCCCTGGGGCAGCTCTTGCCGGTGGTGCCGGAGACGCTGGCGCAGTGGGAATACGCGCAGGTCTCTATCCCGGTTGCGATCCTGATCTGGGCGATGATCTACCCGATGATGGTGCAGATCGACTTCAGCGCCATTCTCGGCGTTCGCCGTGAGCCCAAGGGCCTTGCGATCACCACCTCGGTGAACTGGCTGGTCAAGCCGTTCACCATGTTTGCGATTGCCTGGTTCTTCTTCATGTTCGTCTATGCCGCCTGGATCCCGGAGGAACTCGGTCGTGAGTATCTGGCCGGCGCAATCCTGCTCGGTGCGGCCCCCTGCACCGCGATGGTCTTCGTCTGGAGCTACCTGACCCGCGGGGACGCCGCCTACACCCTGGTCCAGGTCGCGGTGAACGACATCATCATGCTGTTTGCCTTCGCACCCATCGTGGTCCTGCTTCTGGGTGTGTCGAACATCCATGTGCCCTGGGATACGGTCGCACTGTCGGTGCTGCTGTACATCGTGATCCCTTTCGTGGCGGGGTATCTCACGCGGATCTGGCTGATTCGCCGCAGGGGGATCGAGTGGTTCGACAACGTGTTCATGAAGCGTCTGGGACCGGTCACGCCGATTGGCCTGCTGGTGACCCTGGTCCTGCTGTTCGCCTTCCAGGGGGAACGCATCCTGGAGAATCCGGGGCATATTGTCCTGATTGCAATCCCGCTGATCATCCAGACTGTTTTGGTGTTCTACATTGCCTACCTCTGGGCCAAGGCCTGGCGGGTGCGTCACGCGGTGGCAGCCCCCGGCGCGATGATCGGGGCGAGCAACTTCTTCGAACTGGCCGTGGCCGCCGCGATCGCGATGTTCGGCCTGCAATCCGGCGCAGCGCTGGTGACGGTGGTGGGCGTGCTCGTGGAGGTGCCACTGATGCTGGCGCTGGTGCGCATTGCCAACCGCACGCGCCACTGGTTTCCGGCCGATGCCAGGGTGCCCTCGACATGACCGACATCAGCCTGACCGAGGCCGCCCGCGAGTGGCTGGCCGGGAACGGCGGGGAGGTGACCCTGCGGCTGTCCGCGCGTCATGGTTGCTGTGGCGGCCAGGCCGGGGTGCCGGTTGCCGAGCCGGGCGCGCCGCGCAAGGCGGACGGCTATGCCGCACGGGAGATCGATGGTGTGCGGGTCTTCGTCGCCGACGACCTGGGCGCGGGTCCGTATCACATTGATGTGGAGGGTCTGTTCCGCTGGCGCCGGCTGATGGTGGAAGGCGAAATGGGACGAGTCTAGTACTCTGTCAAGGTGATATTTTCGCATTCAGTTGACCTGTCAGCGTTCCTGGCAAGGCGCGGCTCGCAGCAAAGAGTACTAGGAGCAAGCGATGTTCGAACACATTTTGGTGGCAGTGGATTTCTCGCCCGCCTGGGCCCGGCTCGAGAGCCAGCTGGAGCGGCTGAGGGCCCTGGGCTGTCGGCGGCTGACGCTCGCCCATGTGCTGGTCGCGGGCTATACCCAGGCCCCCGAGGTGGGGCATGGCCCGTATTACGAAGACCGTCTGGAGGAAATTGCCGCGAGGCTTCGTGATCGGGGGTTCGAGGCCGATACGGTCGTCTATGCAGGCGCCGTGGCGTCCGAGCTGGAACGCGTAGCCCGCGAGCGCGGCGCTGGCGTGATCCTGGCGGGTAGCCATGGCCACAGCACGCTGCGCGACATGTTTCTGGGCAGCACGGTGCTCGACTTGGCGCGCCGCGCCCGGCGACCGCTGCTTTTGGCGCCCACGGCGGGCGAAGTGCCGCTGGCCGAGGCTCCGGTGTGTCGCCCCCTGCTGGCGACGGATGGCTCGAAGGCTGCCGAGGCGGCGGAGGATGCTTTTCTCAAGATCCTGCCCGAGTGCGGGCGCGGGGTGGTGGTTTCGGTCGGGCGCTGGGACGATGATCCCGAGCGTGCCCACGAACGCAGGGCGGTCGATACTCATGTCCAGGGATTGGCGGACCGGGCCGGGGAGCGCGGCTTCGATACCGTGCTCGTGGGCCAGGGCAAGCCCTCGGTGGTCATCGGCCGGGTGGCGGAGGAAAAGGCCGCGGATCTCGTGATCATCGGCAAGCGCGGCCGCAATCCGGTCACGGACCTGCTGATTGGAAGTACGGCCGAGGCGGTATGCCGGCAGGCCCGGCGCCTGACGCTGCTGGTGCCAGGCGGTGGATGAGGGATACCCGAGCCAACCCGAAACGAGGAGGGGCCGATGAGCGATGCACAACGCGTCCTGATGGTGTCGCCGCGGGGATCGGTGCATGACGCATACCCGCCATACGCTTTATCCTAATCGTCCCGTACATTACGCTGGTTTCAGGTACATTACGCTGGTTTCAGAAGGATACAGGAAGCTCGCACGATGCCCGAAGCGCACGCGTCCACGCACTGCGACATCCCCGTCGTCGGCATCGGCGCGTCAGCCGGTGGACTGGAGGCCTTGCAGCAGTTCTTCAGGAACGTGCCCAGCGACGTGGGGGCGGCCTATGTGGTGATCGTTCATCTGGCTCCGGACCGGGAGAGCGAGCTGGCCCCGATCCTCGGTCGCGAGACCGTCATGCCGGTGGTTCAGGTCGGCGATCACGCGCAGGTGGATCTGGCACCCAACCAGGTCTACGTGATCGCCCCGGACCGGAAGCTGGAGCTCACCGATGCCACGATCGGCGCCTCGATGTTCGAGCGGCCACGGGGGCAGCGCGCGGCCATCGATCTGTTCTTCCGCTCCCTGTGCAGCGCGCACAGCGACATCTACGCAGTGATCCTCTCTGGCTGTGGGTCCGACGGATCTATCGGTGCGAAGGCGGTGAAGGAGGCCGGCGGCCTCGTGCTGGTCCAGGACCCGGACGAAGCGGCCTACGAGAGTATGCCGCGAGCGGCGATGGTCGCCGGGGTGGCCGACCTTGTGCTGCCGATCCGGGAACTGGCCCATCGGCTCGGCGCGTTGATCGGCAGCCGGGACCGGATCACACATCTGGTGGGAACGTCAGAAAGGCAAGGCGCCGAAGCGCTCCAGAGCGAAGAGCGTGTGGCCAAAGCGCCGGGGGGCGAAGACAATGTCGAGCAGGCGCTTCAAGGCGTGCTCGATCTGCTGCGGCGGCGCACCGGCCACGATTTTTCCAAGTACAAGCGCACGACCATTCTGCGCCGTCTGATGCGGCGGATGCAGCTCCACCATGCGGCGAGCATCCCGGAGTATCTGGGCCATCTCGAGGCGAACGTGGACGAGGCGCAGGCGCTGCTGAACGACTTTCTGATCTCCGTGACCACGTTTTTCCGTGATCCGGAGGCTTGGGCGGCACTGCGTGAGCACGTCGTGGTCCCTCTGGTGGAACGGGCCAATCCCGCGGAGCCAATCCGCTGCTGGGTTGCCGGCTGCGCCACCGGGGAGGAGGCCTATAGCTTGGCCATGCTATTCAGCGAGGAAGTCGAGCAACGGCAGATCCGGCAGGAGTTCACCATCTTCGCCTCGGACGTCGATGAGCGCGCGCTCGCTGTGGCGCGCGAGGGCCTGTATCCGGAGGGCATCGTCGTGGATGTCTCGGATGAACGGCTCGGGCGCTGGTTCCGGCACACGGACGATCATTATCGGGTAGGGATGGAACTCCGCGACCGCGTGGTCTTCGCCACGCACGGTCTGCAGCGCGACCCGCCGTTCTCCCGGCTGCACCTGATCTCCTGCCGCAACCTGCTGATCTATCTGGACCGTGAGCTTCAGGAGCAGGTGATGGGGATCTTTCGCTACGCCTGCCGGGAGGACGGCTACCTGTTTCTTGGTTCGGCCGAGACGGCCAGCCCCAGGTGGTTTCGCCCCGTCGCCAAGCAACACCGGATCTATGCCCTGCAAGCCCATGCCGACGGTCGCAGGTCGGTCCTCCAGGACCTGCCGGTAGTTGTCTCCCAGCCGCCGCCGTCGCGACGGTCGTTAGAACGGCCAAGGGTAGACCGGGACGGCACTGTAGAGCGGCATCGGGTGCTGCTCGAAGAGCTGGCCCCACCGAGCGTCGTGGTCGATGAGCGTTGGAATGTGCGCAGCTATTCGGACTCGGCGGGCCGCTTCTTTGCACCCCGAGGCGGGCCGGCCACGCTATCGGTCACCGACTCGGTGCGCCCGGAATTGCGTGGCGAGTTGACCGTGGCGCTGCGCCATGCCTTGGAGAGCCGCGAGCCGTGGCTGTCGGAGTTCGTTACCGTACGCTACGACGCAGTGCCCCGGCGGGTCGCCGTGCTGGTGCAACCGCGCGGCCAGGAGGGCCAGGCGGCCGCGCATGCGCTGGTGTTGTTTCTCGAGGCTGGCCCAGCGACCGCGCTGCAGCAGCAGGCCCTGGAGCAACCGAGCAGCGAGCGTGAACAAGCGCTGCAGGAGAAGCTGCATCAGGCGGAGCAGCATGTCGAGCACTTGCACGCCGAACACTATGCGGCCGAAGAGGATCTGCGCGCGGCCAACGAAGAGCTTCAGAGTCTGAACGAGGAGTTCCGCTCGACCACCGAAGAACTCGAGACCAGCAAGGAGGAACTGCAGAGCATCAACGAGGAGCTGCAGACGGTAAATCTCCAGCTGAAGCTGAAGCTCGAGGAGACCGCGCGCGCGCACGACGACCTGGAAAATCTGATGTCGGCGACCAACATCGCCACCCTGTTTCTTGATCCGCAGCTCTGCATCAAGCGCTTCACGCCGCCGCTGCAGAACATTTTCAACGTGAAGGCGCAGGATCAAGGCCGCTCCATTGGCGATATCACCCACGCCCTGGACTACCAGGGCATCGAGGAGGACGCGCGCCGCGTGCTCCAGGAACGCGTCACGCTCGAGCGGACCGCGACCGCTCGCGACGGACGAACCTTCATCGTCCAACTGATGCCGTACCGCGCGACGCAAGACCGGCCCGACGGCGTAGTGATCACACTGGTCGATGTCACCCGTCTGACGTGTGCGGAGGAGGACCTGCGGCGGAGCGAAAGGCGCTTTCGGACCTTGCTGGAAGCTAGCGGGGACGTCCTGTACACCATGAACCCGGATTGGACCGAGATGCGGGAGCTTCACGGCGGCGGGTTCATTGTCGACACGATCGAGCCACGCCTAGACTGGATGGACGCCTATATCCTCCCCGACGATCAGGCCGGGGTGAGGGAGGCAATCGCGGAAGCCATCCGCACCAAGGGCGCGTTTCAATTGGAACATCGCGTGCGCCGGGCCGATGGTACGGTGGGCTGGACCCAGTCGCGCGCGGCGCCGGTGCTGGACGAACACGGCGCGATCGTCGAGTGGTTCGGTGCGGCCAGCGATGTGACGGCCCGCAAGGCGGCGGAGCGGGCCCTGCTAGAGGCCGCGCGTTCGAAGAACGAGTTTCTGGCGGTGCTCTCCCATGAGCTGCGCAACCCGCTTGCCCCTTTGCGCACCGGGATCGAACTGCTGGAGCAAGCCCGCGGCCAGCCAGAGCTGCTCGATACGGCGCGGCCGATGATGGAGCGGCAGCTCGTCCACCTGATGCGCCTGGTCGACGATCTCTTGGACGTCTCGCGCATCAGCCGGGGCAAGATCGAACTGCGCAAGGAGCGGCTCGATCTGGCGGAGATCATCCATGCCGCGCTGGAGATGAGCGACAGCGATCTGAGCCGGGGCGACCGACAGGTCACCGTCAGCGTTCCCTCGGAGCCTCTGGCGGTGGAGGGCGATCGGGTGCGGCTGGTGCAGATCATCGCGAACCTGTTGAACAACGCCGCCAAGTTCACCGACGCGGGCGGCCGCATCGACATTCGCGTGACGCCTCGCGGCGCGCGGGTGGAGATTCAGGTGCAGGACGACGGGTGCGGAATCACTCGTGAGCAGCTCAGCGAGCTCTTCGAGATGTTCTCCCAGAGTGATCCCGGCGGCGGCCCTGGGTTAGGCATTGGCCTATCCTTGGTGCGGGGCCTGGTCGAGATGCACGGTGGTACTGTCGTCGCCGACAGTGCGGGTCCCGGGTACGGTGCCACCTTCACCGTCTCTCTGCCGCTTTGTGGCAGCGCCCCGGCCAAGGCGATGACAGACACGACGGAACGCGACGTCCTTCCGGCGCAGTGCCGTGTCCTCGTCGTGGACGACAATCGGGACATCACCAAAAGCCTGGACCTGGTGCTCACAATGCTGGGGGCCGAGGTTCGGGTCGCCCACGATGGGGCGGAGGCTCTCCGGATCTGCGAGGCTTGGGCGCCGACGCATGTCCTGATGGATCTCGGGATGCCCGGCATGGACGGCTACGAGGCGGCCCGCCGGCTGCGTGCGAAGCCCGCTGACCACGCGTTCCGGCTGGTTGCGATGACGGGGTGGGGACAGGAGGAGGACCGGCACCGGACGCGGGAGGCGGGCTTCGACGAGCACCTGGTCAAGCCGGTGGGGGTCGCGGAACTGAAGGCGGTTCTTTCCAGATAAACCACTCGCGCTGCACGTCCCAGGAACTTCGGCCGGCGTGTTCCCTTTCGTCGTGTTGAATCAAGTCGTTGCGGGTCCTGCCGTAGTGAACCTATGCCTTCGTGATTTCGAACGGCGCGGAAACCTTCACGATCTCGGCGCGGTTGAACTACCAGTCCTATACTCTGAAGTTGACGGATTACCGGATGGGTGAAGGTGTGCTTGCGGTGCCCACCATCATGCTGGAAGAACTGGTCCAGACCTTTGACGCGAACACGATGCAGCGTGTGGACGTTGAGCAGGACACGCGGGTGGTGCAGCGTTAGTCAGTGCACCACATCGTGTCCGACGCGTTCGGGGCGCGGGAAAGGGAGCCCCCGCCACACTCTGGACCCCGAACGCGGGCCAGTCAGGTCCCGGACATGCGGGTCAATGCTTCATGCATCTGGAAATAGGCGACGAGGAATTCAAACATCATGCGCCAGGCGACTTCACCGACGAGGAGGGCAAGCGCTGCATAGCCGATCACCCGGCTGCGGTGGGCGAGCAGCCGTGACTTGTAGCGATCCGGCACTCTCCAGTCTTCCCGGGTCAGTCGCTGGTTGAAACGACGGGCCATGTCGTAGACGAGCACAGGAATCAGCAGCGCGCCGACGTAGTATGTGAGTAGGAGTACAGCGGGGCTGATGTGGACCTGAAAGACCAGAAAGTCGTGCAGCCATTCGGTGGCAGTGGACACGGAAACAACCGGTGGAGTATTAGATGAAAATCGAGCATAACCGGCGGGTCGCACCGCGACCAGAGCTGGCGACTCATGGCTCAGATCGCAAGCACCCGGGAAATGTGGTGGACTCGCCGGGTGTACCGAGCGAGCCGCCTCCCCACGTAAGTCTCGACGATGGTCGAGGGGCAGGCAGGCATGTCGGCGGACTTCAACCGCTTCGCGTGGTCGGAGAGTCTGATGCCGATGTCGCCGTTCCGCTAGGGAGATACGGAGAGTTGTAGTGGTCGGGGGCCTGTTTTTTGATCCGACTGGTGTAGATAGGTCCGGTCATGATTCCGGGCGCGTTTCAACAACAATGGAGGAGTAGATGATGAAAGCCGTACGTTTGCCTCTTGCCGCGATCTCGGTGTCCGTGGCGGCCCTAGCCGGGGCCCCACAGGCGGTCGCGGACGTGGATCGCGCCGCGATGGTCACCGCACATTGCTTCGCGTGTCACAGCATCGACGGTACGGGCAACATGCCGAACCTCGTCGGCTACCCGCCAGACGTCCTGGTGATGCAGATGCGCATGTTCAAGGACGGCTCACGACCGGCCACGATCATGAACCGTATCGCGTTGGGTTACACCGATGAGGATTTCGTCCAGATGGGCGAATACTTCGGGACCATCAAATAGGCGCAAGGGAGCAGAACGAGATGACACATTTTTCCCGTCGTAGTTTTCTGAAGGCCGCCGGCATCGGCGGTGCCTCTGCAGTCGCGGGGTTCGGTGCCGCGTCGAGCGTC
>SKJG01000106.1 GCA_007116035.1 Thioalkalivibrio sp. | reverse complement strand
CGGTTCGCGCTGCGGGATTGCCGGCTCCTGGAGCAGCGGTGCCAGCGCCGCGGCGGCCGCCGCGGCGCTGGCACCGCTGCTCCAGGAGCCGGCAATCCCGCAGCGCGAACCGGAGCCACCGCCTGCCGATGCCGCACAGACGCTGCTGCGCCTCGAGCGGGTCAGCCTGCGCTACGACCCGGACGGACCGCCGGCGCTCGATGATCTGACCCTCAGCGTGGCGCCGGGCGAAGACGTCGCCATCGTGGGACCCAGCGGCAGCGGTAAATCGACCTTGCTGGCCTTGTGCGCGGGCTTCATCCGCCCGAGCACCGGCTCGCTGGCACTGGCCGAACCCGCCCGGCACTTTGCCTGGATGGGGCAACGTGCGCACCTGTTCCACGGCAGCCTGCGCGACAACCTGGTGTTGGGCGCGCGCCCCGAGGCCAGCGACGGTGAACTGATCGCGGCATTGGGTGCAGCCGGCCTGCCGGTGGACGACCCGACGCTGCCGAGGGGACTCGACACGCCGATCGGCGAAGGCAACCGCGGACTGTCCGGTGGCCAGGCGCAACGCGTGGCATTGGCCAGAGCCCTGCTCTCGGACAGTCGCCTGTGGCTTCTGGATGAACCCACCAGCGCGCTCGACCCGGATACCGAAGACGACCTGCTGAGCAGGGCGCTGGAACACGCACGGCAACGTGGCGTCACCGTGCTCCTGGCGACGCACCATGCTGCGGTATACCGGCGCCTGCGCCGCGTGGTCCACCTCGACCAGGGCCGGCTCCGGGAGGACGGCGATGTCTGACTGGGCGTTCCTGCGCCAGGTTTTTCGCGGCAGTCGCATCTGGACGGGCTCGGCCTATCTGCTGCTGGCCCTGACCTGGGCCGCCGGCATCGCCCTGCTGGCGCTGTCGGGGTGGTTCATCACGGCTTCCGCACTGGCCGGTGCAGGCCTGCTGCTGGGGCTCGAACTGTTCACGCCGTCGGCCGGCATTCGTGCCGCCGCGCTGCTGCGCACCCTGGCGCGGTACGGCGAGCGCGTGATCGGGCACGAGGCCGTGCTGCGCGTCCTCGCCAGCCTGCGCGCACGCAGCTTCGCCTCCATCGCGCGTCTGCCGATCGCCAGCCAGCGACAGCTGCGCAGCGGGGACCTGCAGCACCGGCTGACCGCGGACATCGACACCCTGGACGGGGTGCCGCTGCGCATCACCGGTCCGGTTGTCGCGGCAAGCCTGGCGGTACTCGCCGCGACTGTTCTCGCGTACTGGCTGGCACCCTGGCCGGCGGCCGTATTGATCCTCGCCGCCGCCATGCTGACGCTGGCGGCATCGCTGCTAGCCGCCCGACTGGGGCAGGCGCGCGGGCGCGCGGTCGTCGATCGGCGCAGCCGGCAGCGGGTCGCGCTGCTGGATTACTTCGGGGGGCTGGCGGACCTGATCGCCTACGGACGCGCGGATTCCCAGCGGATGCTCCTCAACGACCTGGATCGCGAGCAGGCCAGGGGCGTACTGCTGCAGGAACGGGTCGCGCTGCTCGCCGATCAGGCCGTGCAGGCCCTGGTCGGCATGACCACGCTGGCGATGCTGGCATTGGCTCTGCACTGGCATGCCGCAGACGCCATCGACGCGCCGGTTGCGGTTTTACTGACTCTGATGACGCTTGGGCTGAACGAGGCCCTGAGCACCCTGCCCGGGGCGTTCTGGCGAACGGGAGAGAGCCTGCAGGCGGCGGCGCGACTGCAGAGCCTCGGGGTCGATCCCGGCGGCAGTTCCACGCGCGCGACGACCGGACGGGACCTGATCGAGGAAGGTCTGCCTGACGCACCCACGCTTCATGTCCACGACCTCGCGATCGGGTTCGCTCGGGAACACCCGCTGCTGACCGGGCTCGATTTCTCCCTGCAGCCGGGGTACCCGCTGGTCATCCATGGCCGCAGTGGGCTGGGCAAGAGCACGCTGCTCGACACCCTGGCCGGTGAACGCCCCCCGCTGGACGGCATGGTTACGCTCGCGGAGCGCGAGGTGGGGGCGTGGCCGGAGCCCCAGCGCTATCGGTGCATCGGCTATCTGCCTCAGGAAACCTTGCTGCTCGACACCAGCATCGCGGACAATCTCCGGCTCGGGCGACCCGAACTGACCGATCAGGCGCTTTGGGCGGCGCTCGAAGCCGTGGATCTGGCGCAGACATTGAGACGCGAGGGATCCGGGCTGGACTACAGGGTGGGGGAGATGGGACGCCGGTTGTCCGGTGGTCAGGCGCGCCGCCTCGCACTGGCGTGGCTAATCCTTCGGGACACGCCGATCATCCTGCTCGACGAACCCCTCTCGGGGCTCGACCGCGCCACGGAGCAGCGGGTTCTTGCGCGCATCGCGCCGTGGCTCGCAACGCGCCGCGCAGTCATCGTGACCCACGCCCCCGAACGCTTACCGGCCGAGTGGCCGCGCCACGCGATCGAGCCCGCCACCATGCCCCGTGGGCGCCGTGAGACCGTGCGGCAGGACGAGGGTAGGTTGCCGTGAAGCGCCGCCGAACCGCAACGGGCACCGCAGCACGCAACTTGCCGCGGGCAAACGCAAGGCTCGCGGCTTCTCAGGGATCGCCGGGACGCCAGACGCCCGAGGCCTCCTGGGGTGGCTGCGCCGGGGCAGCGGACTGATTGCGGCTTTCGACGTCCACGAAGACCGAATCCATGAACTGCGCCAGTTGCGAGAGGTAGTCCTTGCGCTGGGCAACCGGCTCGGGCATCTGCGCCACGAGAAAGCCGATCACCGCCGCGAGGTACTGGACGCCGACGATGGGCTCGCGTGCCCGGGGGTCGGCTTCCTGCAGAACACTCTGCAGCTTCTCGATGAGATCGCCGGATAATTGCAGGCTGTCGTCGCTCATGGTGGAGTCCCTTCATTAAAATTGGGGGACCATAAGACTACGGCATTCCGTCGCCAGGCAAAAACCGGGACGGCGAAAGGGGACATCGCTGGCGGCGCTACACCGGACCGACGGTAGCGGGAACGCGCGGGGATCCGGATTACCTGCACGGGCGGGTGGCGGGCTGTGGCCTTTTCCGTCCTGTGCCTCCGCAGGCGCGGACCACAGGTTCGATCGCGGCCATTGGCGGCTCCTGCCACGCCTGCGCCTCCGCGGGTCGGAAGCGCGCAGCGTCATCCGCCGCCATGGTGCCCGTCAGCGCCGGAAGGTCAGTCCACCGGCGTCGATGTCGATGCGGATCGTGTCGCCGGGACCGAACTGCCCCGACAGCAGCGCCTGCGCCAGCGGATTTTCCACTTGCGTCTGGATCGCCCGCTTGAGCGGACGCGCACCGTAGACCGGGTCGAAACCCGCCTCGCCGAGACGGTCCAGCGCCTCCGCACTGATATCGAGCCCAATATCGCGCTCGGCCAACCGCAGGCGCAGCAGCCCGAGCTGGATGTCGGTGATGGCCCGGATCTGCTCCCGGCCCAACGGGTGGAAGACCACGACATCATCGACCCGGTTGATGAACTCCGGTCGGAAATGCTGCCCGACGACCTCCATCACCGCCGCCTTCATCTGCTCGTAGTGCTCCTCGCCGGCCATCTCCTGGATCAACTGCGAACCGAGGTTCGAGGTCATCACGATCACGGTGTTGCGGAAGTCCACAGTGCGGCCGTGCCCGTCGGTCAGGCGACCGTCGTCCAATACCTGCAACAGCACGTTGAAGACGTCCGGGTGCGCCTTCTCCACCTCGTCGAGCAGGATCACCGAATAGGGCCTGCGGCGCACCGCCTCGGTCAGCACACCGCCTTCGCCATAGCCGACATAACCGGGGGGCGAGCCCACCAGCATGGATACCTTATGCTCTTCCTT
>SKJG01000165.1 GCA_007116035.1 Thioalkalivibrio sp. | reverse complement strand
GGCGCGATCCTCCGGTCGCACGGACCCCGGCGTCATCGCCCGTCGCGGCCGGAGGCCGCGCCTACACTGCTCTGTGGCAGCCGGGCCCTCTCGGCGATCAGGCCGCCGGCCACATCCCGTCACGCGCCAGCGACCACGGCCGAGATCCGGTCACCCTCCGCGTCAGCCGCCTTCGATCAGAACCGCAATCTCCGCCACGTGGCGGGAAACTGCTGCTGCATCCCCGCGCGCCTCCACATTCAGACGCAGCAGCGGCTCGGTGTTGGAGCCGCGCAGGTTGAAACGCCAGTCCGGAAACTCCAGGCTGATGCCGTCGGTGCGGTCGATCGCGGGATCCTGCGGCCGGAAGTGGGCCAGCACGCGCTCGATCACCGGCGCGACGGCGGGTACCCGGTAGTTGATCTCGCCGCTGCAGGGGAAGGCCGCCATGCGCGCATCGACCAGGTCTGCCAGCGTCCGCCCACTGCGGCTGATCAGTTCCGCCACCAGCAGCCAGGGGATCATGCCGCTGTCGCAATAGGCGAAGTCGCGAAAATAGTGGTGGGCACTCATCTCGCCGCCGTAGACAGCGTCTTCCCGGCGCAGGCGCTCCTTCATGAAGGCATGCCCGGTCTTCGACTGCACCGGTACCCCGCCGGCGGCGCACACCTGCTCGATCGTGTTCCAGGTCAGCCGGGGATCGTGCAGGATCTTCGCCCCGGGGTGCTTGCCGAGCATCACCTCCGCGAGCAGGCCGACCAGGTAGTATCCCTCGATGAAACGCCCGTCGGCGTCGAACAGGAAGCAGCGGTCGAAGTCGCCGTCCCAGGCGATCCCGAAGTCGGCCCCGTGCTCGCGCACTGCGGCCGCGGTCGCTGCGCGCCGCTCCGGCAGCAGGGGATTGGGCACGCCGTTCGGAAAGCGCCCGTCGGGCGCGGCGTTGATCAGCACGAAATCGAGCGGCGCCAGCCGTTCCGCCAGCAGATGCATCACCGGCCCGGCACCGCCGTTGCCGGGATCGGCGACGATCTTCAGCGGTTGCAGCGCCGCACGGTCCACATAGCCCAGCAGGTGCTGGAGATACGCCGTCTTGTCCTCATCGACCATGACCCTGCCGACGGGGCCGGAAGCAAAATGCGGCGGATCAGCACGGTCAGCGGGGTCAGCGGGGTTCGAGGCAAAAGGGTCGGTGCCGTGCCGGCCGGAACGGGTCAGCGCCGCCGCCTGATCCCCGGCATCCGGACGCGCGGAAACCGTTGCATCGTCCGCCGCGATCCCGTTGCGCATGGCCGGAAGGTCTCCCGCCGCAATCCGGTCCCGGATCGCCAGGAGCCCGCTGTCGCCGCTGATGGGCTGAGCACCCGCGCGCACCAGCTTCATGCCGTTGAAGCCTTTCGGGTTGTGGCTGGCGGTGACCATGATCCCGCCGTCGGCGCCATGGTGCACCGTGCCGAAATAGACCTCCTCGGTCCCGCATAGG
Organism: Thioalkalivibrio sp.; assembly: GCA_007116035.1. Taxonomy (GTDB): domain Bacteria; phylum Pseudomonadota; class Gammaproteobacteria; order Ectothiorhodospirales; family Ectothiorhodospiraceae; genus Thioalkalivibrio. The sequence goes on along the minus strand of SKJG01000165.1, from coordinate 12,281 downwards.
CCGATGTCGATCACGTCGGCCCCGCTGGCGGTCAGGCCCTGAATCAGCGCCGCCGTCAGCATCGGGCTCTCCAGGCGCACATCCCGCCCGACCACCACCCGGCGCGCACCCATCTCGGCGACGAAGGCGCGTCCAATGGCCTGTGCCAGCGAGGCGTCGAGTTGTTCCGGGACTTTGCCGCGGATGTCGTAGGCCATAAAGCAGGAGAGGTCGCTCATCCAGACTCCAGCGGATTGGGGATTCAAGCCGTTATGATGCCATTGTCGGCATCGATCGATTGCGTCCCGTTGGGGTTCACGCCGTCCTGACGCCATTGTCGGCATCGATGGACCGCGTCCCGTAGGAGCGGCCTCCGGCCACGATCCCGCGTCATGCCGATCGCGCCCGGAGGTCGCTCCTACCCTGATGCCCGCCCATACCAGCGACCTCTGGTCGCGATCGGTCCGCGACGGTACGGCAACGAAGCACTCTCGCGGGCGCACCCTGCGCGGTGGCGTTCCTGCTTCCCGCGTCCTGCGGGTATTCAACGACCCACGCCGTAATAGACGAACCCGTCCGCCTCCATGTTCTCCGGCTGGTACTGGTTGCGGCCGTCGAAGATCGCCGGATCGGGACGCATCAGCCGGCGCATGGCGTCGAAGTCCGGGTGGCGGAAGGGGCGCCACTCGGTGACCAGCGCCAGTGCATCGGCGCCTTCGAGCGCGCCGTACTGGTGATCCACCAGGGTGACCAGTCCGTCGTTGAACCATTCCGGGGGCAGTTCCTCTCGGGCCACGTCCATCGCGACCGGATCGTACGCGCGCACCCTGGCGCCGGCCTGGATCAGCTGCTCCAGCAGGACCTTCGACGGGGCTTCGCGCATGTCGTCGGTGCCGGGCTTGAAGGCCAGCCCCCACAACCCGAACACGCGCCCCTCGAGGTTGGCGCCGTAGTGGGCAGAGATCTTGCCGAACAGGTAGCCCTTCTGCTCCTCGTTGCGCGCCTCCACCGCCTCCAGCACGCGGGGATAGAAGTCGTGCGCCGCCGCCATACGGATCAGCGCCTTCACATCCTTCGGGAAGCAGGAGCCGCCGTAGCCGCAGCCGGGGTAGATGAAGTAGTACCCGATGCGGCTGTCGGCGCCGATGCCGGTGCGCACATTCTCCACGTCGACGCCCATGCGGTCGCAGAGATTGGCGATCTCGTTCATGAACGAAATCTTGGTCGCGAGCATCGCGTTGGCCACGTACTTGGTCATCTCCGCATCGCGGATACCCATGATCAGCAGGCGATCGCGGCTGCGGCTGAATTCGGCGTACAGCTCACGCATGAGTTCGATCGCACGCTCACCCTCGGCGCCGATCACGATCCGGTCCGGTTTCATGAAGTCCGCGATCGCCGCGCCTTCCTTCAGAAACTCCGGGTTCGAGACCACGTCGAAGTCGATCGTCCGTCCGCGGCGCTCGAGCTCTCCGTCGATGGCCGCGCGCACCTTTTCGGCGGTCCCCACCGGCACCGTGGACTTGTCGATCACCACCGCATAGCGGTCCATGTGCGCCCCGATCTCCCGCGCCACCGCCAGCACGTACTGCAGGTCGGCCGAGCCGTCTTCGCCGGGCGGCGTGCCCACGGCGATGAAGAAGATGTCCGAACTCTGCATCGCGTCGGGCAGAGAGGTGGTGAAGGTCAAGCGTCCTTCGCGGGCATTCCGCTCCACCATCGCGTCCAGCCCCGGCTCGTAGATCGGCAGCACGCCCTTCTTCAGGTTCTCGACCTTGCGGCTGTCCACGTCCACGCAGATCACGCTGTGGCCCATTTCGGCGAAACAGGTCCCGGTGACGAGACCGACATAACCGGTACCGATGACAGTGAGGTTCATTCGATGATTCCTGGGTTTATTGAAGGTAAAAGGGTAAGCGAAGGGTCACGCCCGGGTGATCGCGTGCACGGGCAGCGTCACCTTCATCAGGTTCAGCAGCACCACCACCCGCTCCTGGCTGTTGCGCGCCGAGAACAGGGCCTCGAAACCGGCGAGCGGCCCCTCCGTGATCAGCACGCGGTCGTTGGCGGCGAAGGCGTCGGCCGGCTGCAGATCAATGCAGTTCTCCGCATCGGCCCGCGCGCGCAGCGCCTCGATCACGGCGGCCGGCACCACCGGCGCGCAGCCGCCCATCCGCACCAGGCCGGTCACGCCCCGGGTGGAACGGATCGGCGACCAATCCTCATTGTGGTCGTCCAGGTGCACGAACAGGTAACGCGGGAACATGGACTCGACCACCACCCGGTACCGCTGCCGGATCCGGCGCCGGGACCGCAGGCGCGGCCGGAAGACCTCGAACCCCTGGTTCGCCAGCTCGATCTCCGCGCGCTCGTCCTGCTTCGGCTTGCAATGCACCGCGTACCAATGCTTCACGAAAACAACCCCATCAGACCTTGTAGAACTCCCGGTACCAGGCCACGAAGCGAGCAATGCCGTCCTCCACCGTGGTGCGTGGGAGGTAGTCCACGTCGCGCACCAAGTCCTCGACGTCGGCATAGGTGTCGGGCACATCGCCGGGCTGCAGCGGCAGCAGGTTCTTCTCGGCCTTGCGGCCCAGGCACTCTTCCAGCACCTCGATATAGCGCATCAGCTCCACCGGCTGCTGGTTGCCGATATTGTACAGGCGGTAGGGCGCGCGGCTGGTGCCCGGGTCCGGGGCGTCGCCGTTCCATTCCGGGTTCGGCGTCGCGACGTGGTCGAGCGTGCGGATCACGCCCTCGACGATGTCATCGATGTAGGTGAAATCGCGCCGGTGATGCCCGTAGTTGAATACGTCGATCGGCTTGCCTTCCAGGATCGCCTTGGTGAACAGAAACAGCGCCATGTCCGGCCGTCCCCAGGGACCGTACACCGTGAAGAAGCGCAGGCCGGTCACCGGCAGGTCGTAGAGGTTCGCGTAGGTGTGGACCATCAGTTCGTTGGCCTTCTTGCTCGCCGCGTAAAGGCTCAGCGGATGGTCGACGTTGTGATGCACCGAGAACGGCTGCGTGGTGTTGGCGCCATAGACCGAACTCGAGCTCGCAAAGACCAGGTGCTCGACACCATTGTGCCGGCAACCCTCGAGGATGTTCACGAAACCCAGCAGGTTGGTGTCCACGTAGGCGTGCGGGTTGATCAGCGAGTAGCGCACGCCGGCCTGGGCCGCGAGGTTCACCACCCGTTGCGGCCGGTGCTCGGCGAAGACCGCGGCCATGGCATCGCGGTCGGCGATGTCGACGCGCAGGTCGGTAAAGCCCGGGTGATCGGCGACGCGGGCGAGCCGGGCCTTTTTCAGTTCGACGTCGTAATAGGGGTCCAGATTATCGACGCCAATGACTTCGTCGCCGCGCTCCAGCAAGCGCAGTGCGAGCGCATTCCCAATAAATCCGGCCGTGCCGGTCACCAGAACCTTCACAGGACTCTCCCCTTCGCCTCGTCCAACGCGCGATGCTATCACAGGGGCTCGCTGGAGCCATTACACGGAGGGCCACCCAACGCCGAAACGGACAGAATGCGTCATTCACCCAACAACGCTCGCAATTCCGGCAAAACCCTTGTTCACTATCCTCATGAGCGACGTGCTTCATGCAGCCACAGTGATCCTGTCATTGGCGCTCCCACTGGGGCTGGCGGCGTTGTGGTCGGTTCCGCAGTTGCGCGCCGTGGTGGGGCGTCTCACGCCTTGGTCGCCACTGCCGGCGCTGCTGCTGGCGCTGTTCGCAGAACCGGGCTCCCCAGTGCACCTCGACTGGCTCCTGCTTGGAACCAGCTTCGGCCTGACCGAAGTCACCCGCGTCTTCCTGTTGTTCACCGCGCTGCTCTGGCTGGGCGCCGGGATCTACGCCCCGGGCTACCTGCGCGACGACCCGCGCCGTCCGCGCTTCGAGCTTCTCTGGCTGCTGACGCTCGGCGGCAACATCATGCTGATTCTGGCCCTCGACGTCGTCAGCTTCTACGCCGGCTTCGCGCTGATGACGTTCGCCGCCTACGGCCTCGTGATCCACACCGGCAAGCCACAGGCCCGGCGTGCCGGACGCGTCTACCTTGCGATGGCCTTGCTCGGTGAGGGCCTGATCCTGGCCGGGCTGCTCCTGGCCGTCGCCCAGGCCGATTCCGGGATACAACCCCTGCTCACCGCCCTCCCGGCCGCCGTCGCGACGTCCGATCAGCGCGACCTGCTGATCGCGCTGCTCTGGCTCGGCTTCGGCGTGAAGGCCGGCCTGCCCTTACTGCACCTTTGGCTGCCGCTTGCGCACCCGGTCGCTCCCGTGCCGGCCAGCGCCGTGCTGAGCGGCGCGATGATCAAGGCCGGGCTGCTCGGCTGGCTGCATACCCTGCCGATCGGGCTGGTGAGCCTCCCCGGCTGGAGCGCGCTGGTGATCGTGGCGGGGCTGATCGCCGCCTTCGGGGCGGCCTTCCTCTCCCTGCACCAGGAACACCCGAAGACCGTGCTGGCCTACTCCAGCATCAGCCAGATGGGCCTGATCACGGTCGGCGTCGGTATGGCCCTGCAGGAACCGGACCTGCGCCCGCTGCTGGTGGCGGCCATCGCCGTGTACGCGCTGCACCATGGCCTGTCCAAGGGCGCCCTGTTCCTCGGGGTCGGCATCGCCCGGCACCCCGGCCGGCTCGCAGGCCCGCTCCTCTGGCTGTTGCTGGCGCTGCCGGCCCTGTCCCTGGCCGGCGTGATGACCAGCGGCGTGGTCGCGAAGCTGGGCCTCAAGGCGGCGCTGGATACCCAGGCGGCCCTGCCCGACTGGTGGGAACATCTTCCGCGCCTGCTGGAACTGGCGGCGGTGGGCACCACCCTGATCATGGCCCGCTACCTCTGGCTGCTGCGCTCGGAGAACCAGGGCGACCGCGCGCCCGTTTCGATCTGGTCGGGCTGGCTGCTTTTGCTGGCCTCGGGCCCGGTGCTGGTGTTCCTGCCGGGACAATGGGAACTGGTCGACCGTGACACGATCACGCCCGGCGACTGGATCAGCCTCTCCTGGCCGGTGCTGGTCGGAACCGCGCTGGCGCTGATCGGCGCCCGCACCCTACGCCCCTGGCCGATTCCGCCGGGCGACCTGCTCGCGCTGATCACGCCGCGTCCGGAGACGGTGGCGCGTATCCGGGTTCCGGCGACTCGCGCGCTCCGGTTCGTGCTCGGATGGCTCGACCCGGCGCGCATCATGTCGCGCCCGCGCCCCAATGAGTTCCTCCGCCCCGACCGGTTCTGGCAACGCGAGAGCACGCTGGCCTACGCGGTGCTGCTCGTGCTGTTGTTGGCTGTCACGCTTCTCTGAGGAAGTTTGGCAGGCACGCTACGGGGCTGGCGCGCCCTCCTCTCCTTGCAGGCGCATTTTTGGCCCAAAAAACGACCTTTTATGCTCGAAAATCACCGCATTTCCAGGCCTATCCAGAATGAATGCAATGACTTGCGCTGGTCCGACCCCGGACGCCGCACTCCGGGACACCCACTCTGTGCGTCTTCAGGAGCAACGCCCTCCGCCGCGCGATCCTGAGCGCCGGATGCACAAAACCACCCCGCTCCCGCATACTTCCTCCTGTTACCCAACCGCAACTCAGCCGCGGCGTTTCATCCCGCCGCGTACGCGGGGAACCCGAATGAACGACTCACACCAAGGCGAGCACGGCGACCGGCGGCGCCGGCACGATCACCTGCTGCAGGGTTTGCGGCAATTCCTGTCCGCGGACGAGCCGAAGCCGGAGCGGCTGGAGGCCCATGTGCTGATCGAAGACGCGGTGGCCGCCCGCGCCTCCGATGTCCACATGGACCCGGAACCGGACGGCTACCGCATCCGCCTGCGCATCGACGGCCTGATCACCGACGCGCTGGAAATCGACGCCGAGTCCGGTGCGCTGATCGTCAACCAGATCAAGGCCCAGTCTGGGCTCGACCCGATGCCGTCCCTGCAACCCGCCTCGGGCAGCTTCTCGCTGCGGATCGGGGAGCAGGCGGTCGACCTGCGGGTGACTGCGGTCAGGTGCCTGCCCGGCGAAAAGCTCGCGATGCGCATCCTCGCCCCGGGTCAGATGATCCGCAGCATCCCCGACCTCGGCGTCCCCGAGCGAGAGGTCGAGTGGCTGCGTAGGTGGCTGGAAACGGCTGGCGGCATGCTGCTGGTGGCCGGCCCGACCGGGAGCGGCAAGACCACGTCGCTGTATGCGCTGCTGCACGAGATCCGGCACCAGGACCTCCAGATCGTCACCCTGGAGGATCCGGTCGAACACGAGCTCGCTGGCGTGAATCAGATCCAGGTCGACGAGAAACAGGGGTTGGGGTTCGACGAAGGCAGCATCGCCCTGCTGCGACTCGACCCGGATTGCGTATTGGTCGGCGAGATCCGCGACGGGCCCTCGGCCCGCGCGGCGATCAATATCGCCTCCAGCGGCCGGGCCCTGATGGCCACGCTGCACAGCCGTGATGCCATCGGTGCGGTCACCTCGCTGCGCAACATGGGGCTGCACGACTTCGAGATCGCGCCCAACGTCAGCGCGGTGATCGCACAGCGCCTGGTGCGCCGTCTGTGCCCCCAATGCCGCCAGCAGGTCCCGACGGACGAGGCCGACCGCCGCCTCATCAAGGCCTACGGGCGCAAACCTCCCGAGAAGACCTGGAGGGCCCGCGGCTGTCATGCCTGCAACCAGATCGGCTTCCGCGGCCGCATCGGCGTATTCGAAGTCTGGCGCCTGAGAGCGGGAGACACCGCGGCGATCCTCCGCCACGAGCACGAACACATCCTGCGCGAGGGGGTCGCCAAGCGCGGCCAACGGCTGATGGTCGACGACGGGCTGGCCAAGGCGGAAGCGGGCCTGACCACCTACCGCGAGCTATTTCACGCGGGCGTGCTACTGCCGACCGACGATCCCGAGCAGTGAAAGGCGTGGGACAGATTTCCAGATCTGTCTCCCGTAAGGGCCCGGTTGCGACATGCGGGCACTCCTTCCGTGGAATCGGGGCTACGGAAAAGCTACAGTGGCGACGGCTAGGTTCAAGGAAAGTGGGTGTCTGTAGTGGTCCGCCCTTTGCTGCCCGGCACGTCGGTCACGGCTCCTCGCGCAGTCGCCCCTCCACATAATTTATGGAGGATGCTGGCTACCAGGGTCTGGTAGGGGATCCCCTCGGCCAGCGCCTTCTTCTGCAATCCCCGGAGGTCCCGCGAAGACAGGCGGATGTTGATTCGCGCATCCTTGCGGAACATCGCTTCGGCGTAATCCTGGTGTCGCTTCCGCAAATCCGCACGATCCGGCGAGCGTTTCAGCTCTCCGGCCTCGAACGCCTCGAGAATCTCCTGCTCTTCTTCTTTGTCCAGTCTGCTCATTCGGCACCTCCCAAGTAGATCTTGGTCGCCTTGCGACTCGGAATGATCGTCTTCAGAAACACTTCCTCTTCCGATTCCACGAACGGTACGAGATCGGCATACCCCTCCACATCGACCACATGGATCTTCTGTCCCGGATAGCGTTCCTGATTCGGGGTTCCAGAGTATCCAGGATTCCGTCGGCCATCATGGGGTAGACGATGTCCTCGAATGAAATCTGCCTCTCGCGCTGGAGTTGCCTGTTCTTCTCGGGGTTCCAAGCAATCGATTTCATGGCGTAAAGGCAGCACACCGTGTGCTTTTTGTACTCAGATTCATTTCGCTACCCCAACGGTAGCGAAGCCAAGGGCTCCCGAGTTCGACAGCTGATCGTGTAAGTATGTGTTTTGATTGATAGCGCTTTCAAAACGCTCCACTACAACACCGATAGTTGCTGCGAGGCAGCCAGTTCCTTCACCCCCAGTGCACTGAACATCCCGGCCTGTTCGGCGGTAATCGCCAATACCCCGGTCACGGGATTACCCTGCGCGATGCGGATGCGGTGATGCTGGATGCGTGTCAGCTGTTCCAGCGGGCGTTCCGGCGACAGCCCGGTATGGGCGGAGTGCAGGCGTGCACGCATCACCCGATGCAGGATCAGCGCCATGAAGCAGATCTGCGCGCGTGCCCGGATAAGTCGGCGATCGTGGTTGCGCCTGAGTCTGGCTGCGAGGTGTCATCGGGGCGTGCTGCGTTGGATCAGGCCGCCTGCCTCTCGAATCAAGGAGGCGAAGTGCGAGCAGAAAATAAATCGTCCCCGTTTACGCTTCCCGGTTGCCACTGACGGGCGCCAGCGTTAGCGTTGCCCCATGAACACAGCGTACGTTCAAGCCGTCTTCGACCGAGAACCTCGGGTGGAACTTGCCGTCCTGGTCGGCAGCCGGTGCCGCGGAACGGCAACGGAGGACAGCGATTGGGACTTCGCGATCCTGTGGTCGCCGGAAATGAGCTTCGAGGAAGTCCTCGCAGCGACGGAACGATTGCGCGCCCAACTCGCCGAGACGCTGTTCACCGGGGTCGATCGCATCGACCTGATCGACCTCCGATCGGCCAGGCTTGCCATTCGGGCCGTTGTCGCGGAAGAGGGCTGCCTGCTCAAGGGTGACGGTTCGCTGGCATGGAGCCATTTCCTGCTCCGCACCTGGCGCGAGCTGGAGGACTGGACCCGGGAGTCCACCCATGCGGCTTGATCTCTACCAGGCGGAGACGGCGGTCATCGCGCGCGAGCAGGCAGCGATGCTTGCCGAAGCGCGCGAACGCGTGTTGGCGGGCGGCTCGCTGAGCCGGCTGGAGCAGAACGGCGTGCTGCATGCGCTGCAGGTGCTGGGCGAAAACGCCATCGGCAAGGCCAAACACCTGATCAAGGCGGCGGGCGAGCCGGTCCCGATTTCCGCCTACGACAGCTTCCGCACCCTCGCCCGCATCCGGGGGCTTTCATCGCAGGAACTCGAACAGTGGAATGCAATCATCGGGCTGCGCAACCGCATCGTCCACGACTACATGAACCTGGACATGCGCCGGGTTCTGCAAGTAGTCGAGTTCGGTGGTTACGCGTTCGTGGTGGACTTCCTGCTGGCGTCTCCCGACGAAACAGGGAAATGATGAATTCCTCTCCACGAGGAAGTCGACGAGTAAGCCTACCGCGAAGCGGTGCGCGAGATTGCTGTACTCATGGAAACCGATCCTGCGCTGGGCACGCCGGAAGGCGACCGTCTTGATGTACCTTCAACACTCGTTGAAGCCTACGAAGCGCGCACTTTCCCGATGGACCTGCTGGATCCCGTTGAAGCCATCCTGTTTCGCATGGTGCATGCATGGCCTCAAGCCCAAGGATCTCGAACCCAAGATTGGGAAGCGCAACCGCGTGTACGAAGTGCTCAACCGCAAGCGTCCGCTGACCCTGGCCATGATCTGGCGACTGCACACTGGCTGGGGAATGCCTGGCGAAAGCCTGATCCGTGAGCCTGCGCAGCACTGATCTCAACCTCTGCTGTTGCCGTGGGTTGAATCGCAACAAGGATCTGATCGAGCGCAACGGTGAGAGCGGCCAAGAAAGTGGGTGGCCAGGAGATATTAGGAATCTGGAAGGAGGTGCCCGGGAGGGCTGGTTCGATGGCTACCACCCGGAAGAGGACGAGAACGTCTGGCCGGAAAAGGAGCTGGATACCGACCACGACGAATGGCAATGGTAGAGGCCCGCCCCCCGGTCCTACGGGGCGAGGTCTACTGGGTCAATCTCGATCCGACGATCGGTACCGAGATTCGCAAGACTCGTCCCGCGCTCGTGGTGTCCCCGGACGACATGAACGCCGCCCTGCCCAGGGTGATCGTCGCACCCATCACCAGCAAGGGCCAACCGCTGGGCTGCAGGCCCGAACTCACCTTCCAGGGCAAACCGGCGCGAATCCTGCTGGATGAGATTCGATGCATCGACAAGAAACACCTCGCAAGCCGAATGGGCGAGATCGACGTCGAACTCTGGCACGATGTGTTGATGCAGATGCTGGGCTGAAGAACGCCCAAGGTCGTTCATGGACAGGTGCGCCAGGCCGGGCGCACGGGCTACCATTGGAACGTCTGAATCACAGGAGGTCGCGATGGGCACGACACCTGCACCGCACCCAGCCATCGGCGTGGACGACTACCTTAGAGGCGAACTCGAGAGCGATGTGCGCCATGAGTACGTTGGGGGGCAGGTCTACGCGATGGTGGGCGCAAGCGATCGGCATGGGCTGCTGGTGAATGCGCTTGCATTCGCGTTGACCCCCGCGGCCCGCAAAGCCCGCTGCCAGCTGTTTACGTCCGACATGAAGGTCCGTCTGGAGATTGGCAAACAGGACGTCCTCTATTATCCCGACCTCCTGGTCTCCTGCGACCCGAATGACCGGGCGACCTACTATCGCGCACGCCCCTGTCTCATCGTGGAAGTGCTGTCGGAATCGACCGAGCGCCTGGATCGTCGCGAGAAGATGCTCGCGTACCCGACGATTGCGTCCCTGCAGGAGTACGTGCTCGTGGCCCAGGATGTCCGGCGTGTCGAGGTCTACCGCCGGACCGATGACTGGGCGCCCAGCATCCACACCGACGGCCCGGTGCGGTTGGGATGCCTCGGCACCGAGGTGGCCGTGGAGGCCATCTACGCGGATCTCTAGTCGATACGCCGCTTACGCCCGGTCTGAGCGCCACCCGCGCAAAACATGTGAGTGTCCCGGGGTTTGTGTGAATACGTTCGTCACCATTTACCCGCTGCCGCGCCCATCAGCTGCCTGGGTTCCGATGATGCTCTCGGAGCCATTCCTTCAGTGCGGCGTCGATGCGGGTCTGCCAGCCCTTTCCGGTTGCCCGGAATGCATTTACGACCTCTGGCGACAAGCGGATGGTGACTCGCTCTTTGATCACTTCCAATGGGGGGCGCCCCGGACGCCGCAGCGAACGCGCGTCGTCCTCGCCAGGTTCGTACGTCTCCGGATCGGCCTTGATCCCGGCTTCAATCGCCGCTTCCTCATCGGCGTCATTCAGCACGATCCGCCGACCGTTACGTAGCGTTAAAAATCTCGACATACCGAGCGATCTCCCGGTTATTGGCCTTGCGCAGGCTGATGATTCGGCGCGCGTTCGTTCGGTCCGTGAAGACGATGCAGTACAAGCGGTCGCCCATCCGGGCGTATCCGAGCATTCGAGGCTCGCCGTAACCCTTTCGACGATCTTCCATGGCAAACAGCGTGTCCCACTCCAGCCAGGCAGCCGCCGCAAGCGAAACCCCGTGCCTGGCCAGGTTCGCGGCATCCTTGCCCGCATCGAACTCGATCTCCATGCAATTATTGTACGCACAATAATCAGTCTCGGGCAATGGGTTGTACCAACCCCTCTGGATAATCCTCCAAGTTCGGGATGAGGCGAAGGAGGCGAAGTGGGTGTCCCGGTGAGTTGGTGGTCATCCTGCCATGGCGGCGAGTGTTTCACTCAGTTCACGGTCGATGACGCGGTCGTCCGTCAGCAGTCTAAACAATGCACAGTTGGTTTCAGGTTCGCCCAGGCGTCGGGCCGAAACCCAGTGGGACGCAGCATCCAGAGCAGCCTGGATCGCGAGCTGCAGGGCGTGCTCCACGAAGCGACGTTCCCGGACGTCGGTGTCGAGACGCTCTGGGTCGGCCAGTTCCTGGATCTCCCGCACGCAGGTCTGGATGAAAGCGAGCTTTTTCTCGATCAGGGCAGTGTCCATCAGCCGAAACCGGCCCGGCGATACTCGGTCAAGTAGGGCAGGAGATCGAAATATTCGTTTCGGGCTCGCACCTCAAAGGCGATGCGCTGGTTCGGGTTTCGGTCCAGGAGCAGGGCGCCGTCGCGTAGCACGCGGTGGATAAGGTCGGGTGGGGCGGTTTCCATTGCCACGAGGTCGACAGATCGCCCCAGCGCGTCCTCCAAGTCGAGTCGCAGGCGGGCAAGCGGGCCGCGCAGCGTGTCTGCTGTGGGCTGTTCGAAGAGTACCGCGAGGTCGATATCGCTGGTTGAGCTGGCTTCGCCCCGCGCCACGCTGCCAAACAGATAGGCGCAAGCGATGCCAGGGTGGCGTCGAGGGAGACGAGGACGGAGCGGGGCTGGGTCATGCGGGACCTCCTTCCATGGAGTCGTGTTGCTGTGGAGGTTAGCGCCGTGGCGGCTGCGGTTCCAGCTAAGTGGCTGTCCCGTGGTTTCCTGGCGATAGACGATGCGTTCATTCTCGTCCAGCGCCGCGTAGATGTCGATGAAATCCAGGTACTTGAGCCGCCGCTCCGGATCGGGTTCCAGCGTGGTCAGGCCGCGCATCGCGTGCGCGTAGATCTCGAGCTTGTCTTCCGGCGCGTAGGCCATGTTCGGCAGGTTCAGCCGCGCCACCAGGTTGGGGCTGTCGAAGTGCTCCCGGGCCGGAATGCCGG
>SKJG01000009.1 GCA_007116035.1 Thioalkalivibrio sp. | reverse complement strand
CGCAACATCGCCATCATCGCCCACGTCGATCATGGCAAAACCACCCTTGTCGACCAGCTCCTGCGCCAGTCCGGCACGCTGGACGCCCGCACCGAGCAGGGCGAGCGCCTGATGGATTCCAACGCCATCGAGAAGGAACGCGGCATCACGATCCTGGCCAAGAACACGGCCATCCGCTGGCACGACTACCGCATCAACATCGTGGACACGCCGGGACACGCCGACTTCGGCGGCGAGGTGGAACGCGTGCTGTCGATGGTGGACTCGGTGCTGCTGCTGGTCGACGCGGTCGACGGCCCGATGCCGCAGACCCGCTTCGTGACCTCCAAGGCTTTCGCGATGGGCTTCAAGCCGATCGTCGTGATCAACAAGATCGACCGGCCCGGCGCCCGCCCGAACTGGGTCGTCGACCAGGTTTTCGACCTGTTCGACCGCCTCGGCGCGACCGACGAGCAGCTCGATTTCCCGATCGTCTACGCCTCGGCGCTGCAGGGCTACGCGGGCCTGGAGCCCGACGTGCGCGAGGGCGACATGACCTGCCTGTTCCAGACCATCCTCGATCGCGTGTCGGCGCCCGAGGTGGACGAGAACGGCCCGTTCCAGATGCAGGTGTCGTCGCTGGACTACAACAGCTTCCAGGGCCTGATCGGCATCGGCCGCATCTCGCGCGGGAAAATCCGGAGCAACAGCCCGGTCAAGGTGGTCGACCGCGTGGGTCACGTGCGCAACGGCCGCGTGCTGCAGATCATGGGCTTCCATGGCCTGCATCGGATCGAGGTTCCCGAGGCCTCCGCCGGCGACATCATCACCTTCACCGGCATGGACGAACTGTATATTTCCGACACGCTTTGCGATCCGGCGAAGGTCGAGGCGTTGCCGCCGCTGAACGTCGACGAGCCGACGGTCAGCATGACCTTCCAGGTCAACACCTCGCCGTTCGCGGGCCGGGAGGGCAAGTACGTGACGTCCCGCGTCCTGCGTGAACGTCTGTTCGAGGAACTCAAGCACAACGTCGCGCTGCGCGTGGAGGAGACCGCCGACGCCGACAAGTTCAAGGTCTCCGGGCGCGGCGAGCTGCACCTGGGCATCCTGATCGAGAACATGCGTCGCGAGGGTTACGAACTCGGGGTCTCGCGCCCGGAGGTGGTGCTGCGTGAACTCGAGGGGCAGGCCTGCGAACCCTTCGAACGCGTGGCGGTGGACATCGAGGAAGCGCACCAGGGCACGGTGATGGAAGCCCTCGGCATGCGCCGCGGCGAACTGCAGGACATGGTCCCCGATGGCAAGGGTCGGGTGCGGCTGGACTACATCATGCCCTCGCGCGGCCTGATCGGCTTTCAGACCGAGTTCCTGACCTCGACTTCGGGCACCGGCATCATCCACCACGTCTTCGAGCACTACGCCCCGTTCAAGACCGGTGCGATCGGCGCGCGCCCCAACGGCGTGCTGATCGCCAACGGTATGGGCAAGGCGCTGGGGTATGCCCTGTTCAACCTGCAGGAGCGCGGCAAGCTGTTCATCGGCCCGGGCGAAGAGGTCTACGAGGGCATGGTCATCGGCATCCACTCGCGCGACAACGACCTGGTCGTGAACCCGCTCAAGGCCAAGCAGCTGACCAACGTCCGCGCCTCCGGGTCGGACGAGAACATCATCCTAACCCCGCCGATCCGGATGACGCTGGAGCAGGCGATCGAGTTCATCGACGAGGACGAACTCGTCGAGGTCACGCCGAAGAACATCCGCATCCGCAAGAAGTTCCTGCTCGAGCACGAGCGCAAGAAGGCCGCGCGCGCGAGCGCCTGACGCCGCGTGCAGCTCCCCGTCCGGCGCGCCAAGCTCCCGCAGGAGCGTGCCCGCACGCGAACCAGCGCACCACGCGGCGCCGGGGTCCGACGCTTCGCGCGAAGGTGCGCTCGCTTCAGGGAAGCCCGGTTGGAGGGCCTCGGAGAAGGGCGCTTGCACGCGAACGGGAGCTGCGCCGGTGGCTAAGCGGCGGGTCGTATCCATAGATCCTGCTGGCAGGTGATATAGATCGACCGCTCGGGTTCAATCGGGCGGGATCGCGCGTTATTCTTTGACTCGACCACAGCAAGCCTCAAGGAAGGAGGCCAGCCATGCGCAGGGAAGCGGGGCTCACCCTGGTTGAACTCCTCGTCGCGATTGCCGTGCTCGGCGTGCTGCTGGGTATCGGGGTGCCGGCATTCGGCAGCCTGACCCAGGACAGCCGGCTTACCACGGCGACCAACCGCCTGGTCGCCGCGCTCCACCTCACCCGTTCCGAGGCCGTCCGGCGCAATGGCCGCGTAACCCTTTGCAACAGCGCGGACGGTCTCTTCTGCGCCACCGGGGGCGGTTGGGAGCAGGGCTGGATCGTCTTCGTGGACACCGGGGGGACCGGTCAGCGGGCCGAGGACGACCCCCTGCTGGCGGTCGGCGGCGCAACCACGGAAGGCATGGTCATCTCGGGCAACACCCCGGTGCAGCGCTACGTCTCCTACGTCGGGTTGGGTTCCACGCGGCGTGCCAACGGCAGCCTGCAGATGGGCACCATCACCGTCTGCGCGGGCGATGCCGGACGCCAGGTCGTGATCAGCCGAACCGGACGCGTCCGAGTGCAACAGGGAGGTTGCGAGGCATGAGTCTGCGTCACCCCGCGATAGCTTCGCGCGTCCGAGTCCTCACTGGCCCCTATGGTCCCGGGTCATTGGCGAGCGGACCGACGCGCGCTGCCGTGCTTCCTCCGGGCGCCACCGGCTTCACCCTGCTGGAGGTTCTGGTCGCCTTGCTGGTGCTCTCCGTCGGCACCCTCGGTTGTGTGGCATTGCAGCTCAACGCGCTGCAGGCGACCCATTCGGCCTACCAGCGCAGCCTTGCCAGCCTGATCGCCGCCGATGCCGGCGAGCGGCTGTGGCAGGGACTGGCGGACGGACGCATCGACACCGCCTGGCTCGCGGATTGGCGGCAACGGCGCAACTGCGAAACGGGTGAAGGCCACGTCTGCCTGCCGGAACTGGAGGTGACCGTCGAAGGGTCGGGAGGCAGCCGGCTGATCACGGTCTCCTGGGCGGAAGCGCGCTTCGACGATGCAGCCGACGGCCGCTCCCAGTTGGAGTATGTCATCGAACTGCTGCCCGAGCGCCTGCCATGAGGCGAGCGCGTGTGCGGATCGCCCCGGCCCACCGGCAACGGCCCCGGCGGGGCTTTTCCCTGGTGGAGTTGATGGTGGCGATGACCCTCGGGCTGTTGCTGACGGGAGCGGCGGTCAGCCTGTTCCTCAGCGTGCGCCAACTCCACCTGGAGCAGGAGCGCGTCGCACTGATGAAGGAGAATCTGCGTTTCGCAGCGGATTTCATGTCCCGGGACATTCGCAGTGCGGGTCTTCTGGAGAATGGCGAACTGCGGCTGCCGGACGGGCTGGAGCCCGGCGACCTCGGAGCCCTGGAGCAGCATCGCTTCACCGTGCGCAAGGCCGGCATGAACTGCCTGGGCGAGACCGGGCCCTGGGTCGCCAGCGTGTATAGCGTGCAGGACAACCAGCTGCGCTGCGGCAACGATGACACGCCCATGCAGAACCAGCCCCTGGTGAGCGACGTGCGTTCCATGACCGCGGTCGCCATGAATGCCTCGGGGCAGCCGGATTGGGAGCGGCCGGTGGCGCTGCGCATCGAGCTGGTGCTGGAGAGCCGCGCCGGGACGCAGATCCTGACCCATGCGGTCGAGTTCGTCGTGAGTCTGCGCAATGCGGTGCTCACGCAGTACCAGTCCCTCTGACGACGGAAAGCGAGGTGCAGGGAATGCAAGGAACTCGACGGCAGGTTTCGATACGACGCGGGGTGGCGCTCATCGTGGTGCTCGTCCT
>SKJG01000086.1 GCA_007116035.1 Thioalkalivibrio sp. | reverse complement strand
GCCATGGGCACATAGCCCGGTGCCTGGGCCTGCGACGTCATCGACAGCCGGAACGGTTCGTTCCAGTCGTCCTTCTCGGTGGTATACCCACCGAATTCCCACGTCTCGGTGGCGTGGTCGTAGGCGGTTGTGAAGGCGCTCTTGCCGTCGTCGATCTCGTAGCGGAAGTGGAAGTCCTCCGCGTCCGGCGCCGAGCCTTCGGTGGTCATCGGCCCGGTGATGTAAAGAAGCGCCGTGTGAAACTCGCCCGTATCGAGATTGTGAAAGGCAAACAGTACGTTATGCAGCGGCCGACCCTCCCTGGCAATCCAGCCCTGGCTGAGCGGCACCCAGAACACCGAGATGCGCTCGCCGGTGTCGAGGTCACGACCGAGAACCGTGATGTAGTGCCACTCGTTGAAGTCATTGGTCTGGTAGAACTTGCCACCATGCCAGGCGTGGTCGCGCGGCAGACTGTAGACGGCCTGGGCGGACTCCGTCTCAATCCCGGGACCTTGCAGCGGCGGCATATCTGTGGCGGAAGCTTGTCCAGCAGGCACAGCGGCCCATGACGGCTTTTCGCTCTTCATCTGTGCCAAAAGGGTGGCCGGTGCGGCCGTAAGCGCAGTTCCCGAGGCGAGCAGTTTAAGCAGAACTCTGCGATCCATTTCTCTTTACTCCAATTGCATTTTTTGAGAGTGCAGGGACGATATCTGCCCTTGCAATGAAATCGAGCGGGCCCATCAAGTGGATTGGCCCGCCCAGCGTCAGTGCGCCGGCGCGCAGTGGCCGTGCACTAACATATTCAGATTTTTCGGGTTCCGGTTTCGGCTTGGGCTCTCGCGCCACCGTGCGAGGCATGGTCGCGCGGCAGCTGATAGACCGCCTGCCCGGTCTGCGTCTCCACGCCGGGGCCTGCAAATCGCGGTGGCATATCAGCCCTTACGGTGTGGACAAGTCCTCGGAACACAAAGGGCACTGTAGCCAGTGGGGTGTTTCGAATCATTCCTATGCTCCTCTTGTTTTTCGAGTCCCATCCCGTCGGGTCCGAGATATGCGTCGGGCAAGATGTGTGTCTCTGATGGGTCCGGCCGGGAGCGGACACTGCAGGCGTGGTTCTAGGCCGCGATCGCGATGGGCAAAAAAAGCTCCCTGCATCTCCGCAGCGGTGCCGTGCCATGATCTGTGCCGGCGACCCTGTTCCGTTCGCACTGCAGGTCGCGCTCGGGCCCGTCAGCACCGTAGGTCGTGCCAGGGCCGCAGTATAGAGACGCATTCCAGGCAGAACAGTCTGAAAAGTGCACGGAGCAGGGCAAGGGTCGCACCGGTTGGCGCTGCGACCCTTGCGGTGGCGCATCCATCACCCCCCCCGCTGGATGCATTGCCACCTCCCGTGGCGCTGCGCTCGTCGTGACGGCCCAGATCGAGAGGCTGGTGTCCTAGGAGGCTGTTGGGCTTCGGTGGCGCCTACTGCGCCGTAGGGGCTGTAGGCGACCCGGAGGCGGAGGCCCCGAGGGATCGCTCATCTGCCGAGCAGGCAACCCGGATAGCCGTAACCCCAGCGCCATGGCATGCCGTTGCAGGGTCCGCCGCCCAGCCGCACCGCATCGAACATGGCATCGGCGATCAATCGGTAGGCGCCCGCGATCTGCCGTTCGGTCAGGCCATAGCTTTCGGACAGGTATTGTGTTCGGCGTGCGCCGGTGTCGAGTACGCACTCCCGCAGAGCCTGGTCGGCCGTGAACCGCGTGCGGTAGCTCTCTTCGGCGGCGCGTGCACCGCCCGCGGCGTGATACGCCCGGTCATGGGTTACGCAGCAGGCTTCCCAGGGCGGGTGCTTCTCGTGGGTTTCGGCGAAGGCCGGCAGGAGATCCGCGACCAGGTCCCAGGCCATCGACAGCCCGCCGCTGCAGCCATCAGTGACGAAGGCGGCGGGGGCATGCCCGGTCCTGTCCATGACCTCGACAAGACGGCGATGTGCCGCCATCTCGATGGAAAGGCGCATTGCGAAGGATTCCCCGGGTTCCGGCTCTGCGGGCGCGCTTGCCGGGGCGATGGCGGCGATGCAAAGCCCCAGCAACAGAGCGAAGGCCTTTTCCCGGTGCTCAGGCATCAGCTTCCTCCGCCACGAGATCGAAGCTCTTCAGCCGGAACCGGTCGCTTGCCCAGAGGAGCAGGCGTTCCGGCGCGGACAACTGGTTGCGCGCCTCCATCACCTGGCGAGCCAGTGCCGGCTCATCGGTGATCAGTCCGTCGACACCCATCGAGATCAGGCGCACCATCGTGACCGGGTCGTTGACCGTCCAGACGTACAGCTTCCTGCCCTGCGCGTGGGTCCGCCGGATCAGGTCCAGAGAGACCTGCCCGGTGTTGACCGCCAGGAAGTCGGCATCGAGGGCGGCAAGATCGCCGACCGCGGTGGCCGCCAGGATCCCGTGGGTCCAGTCGGGCCGCAGCGCCTGGATCTTCCGCACGCCCTCGATCTTGAGCGACATGACGGCGACATCCGCCGACATCCCCGTTTCCTCGACGATTTCCACGACACGGGGTTCGAGCGCGACGTCGCGACCGTAGTATTTCAGCTCGATCAGGACCTTGCCGCGGCCTTTGGCGGCGAGCAGGACTTCGCGCAGGGTTGGCGTGCGCTCGCCGGCATAGGCGGGGTCGAACCAACTGCCGATGTCGATCTCGGCCAGATCGGCCATCGTGGCGTCCCACATTTTCAGATCGACCCCGGCCATCTTCATGAAATCGCTGTCGTGGGCGACCACGATCTCGCCATCGGCGGTCTCCTGCACGTCGAGCTCGATCCAGTCTGCGCCTTCCACCAGGGCCTGCTCGAAGGCGGCCATGGTGTTCTCGGGCCATGCCACGGATGCGCCACGATGGGCGATGATCTCGACCTCGCGTTCGGCGCTGACGCGTTCGGCCAGGCTGCCACCCAGGTAGAGGCCCCCGCCCAGTGCGACCGCAACGCCGCCGAGCAGAAGCGAAACCGGAAGCGCCCCGACCACCAGGGGACGTCCGGCGAAGATCGGAGGGCGCTCCGGCATATCCCCCGTCGCCTCACGGTAGAGCCGTTCGAGCAGCGATGCGAGCGCGCCGTTGGCAAAGGCGGATACCACGGCGTTCGCAAGCCCCCAGAGAAGCAGCAGTGCGACGATCGAAAACGCCAGCACGCGAAGGTTCGCCCCGAAGAGCTGTTGTGCTCCGCTGACCAGCAGCGCGGCGATACTGGCGACCAGCACGAACAGCAGGCTGCGCAGAAGGGCCCACATCACGATCCGCCCAACGACCTGCATCCGTTGTCCCTGCAGCCGGCGCGCGCTTTCGGCGAAGCTCCGTCGCGGCGGCACGTTTCCGACCAGGAACAGGTGCAGGGCGATGGCCCAGCTCGACAACCGCGCCACGAGGACGACGGCGAGCCCCGCCAGCAGCGCAGCGCCGATCCCCGCGGCAGCAAGGAAGGCCGGCGGCCGGTAGGTCAGGTAATAGTTGATGTCGTAGCGGCCGAGCGCCAGCCACGCGATCGCTGCGCCGACCAGAAGGAATGGCGCAGCGATCAGCAGAACGCGCAGCACGAGCTGCACCGCGAAGGCGAACAGCCCGGCGAACCGCCCGAGAAAGAGCGCGAACCCCGAAAGCAACGCCTGCGACACCCTGTGCTCTTGTCGGCGCAGGGTGTCGGTCATCACGGCGACATCGAGGACGCTGGCCACGATCGACAGGCTGATCAGCGCCAGCGCTCCGGCGAACCCGGCCGGTGTCAGCAGGAATCGCGCGATCTCCTGGTCGGTGATCACGTTCTGGCCGGATGCCGCGAGGACCGCGGCCAGCACGACACCCGACACCGGCACGATCACCGCCGCCGCCAGCAGGCGGACCGACAGATGAATCAGGGTGAACGGTGCGAGAAACTGCAGCGAGGCGCGATAGCTCGCAAAGACATCCTGCAAGACTCTCACGGCGCCCCCTGCGTTTGCGCAATGCGATGGTCTCGTCGGCCCGTTTTCAAGCCCGAAGAAGCCTTTTCCACCGAAGAAAGGCTACGACCCGTCCGGGTCAGGCGGCAAGGTCGACCGCTGCATTCAGAGCCTTGGTCGCCGGTATCGCGTCCGCGCTGGTCATCACCAATCGCAGCAAGGGCAATGATGCGGTTTCCGAGCCCAGCATTTTGAATAACGGCCGCCGGGAGGTTGCTTTCTTTTCTGAAGCATCATTCGTCCGTGAAGCATCATTTTGGACCATTTCTGGGCGGTCGTGTTTCGCTCTGAGATGCAGATTGCTTTGGAAGAATTCCAAAGGGACTGACCCGCTCATGACAGGGACGTTATACGCTCAGGGTACGATACTGGAAACGGGAAACAAGTCGAAAAAGTGCATCTTGCGCCGAGAAAGCCAGGAGGGCTTTATTCAGCGCTTCCTTGGTTGCGGGCTGGTCAGGCGGAAGCGGATATTTCGCGTCAGTCTCAGCCGTGTGGATTCGCGTCAGCGCGTGGCCGTCCCGAAGAAGTCGCCACGCCCTGACGCCGTTTTCAGTAGGTCAGCATCGGTTCGAGTTTGCCGGCCTGTTGCACCCACTTTGTGACCTGGGCTTCCGACGGGGGCGAGCGAACCAGCTTCTTCTCCGCGTTGATTTCCAGCATGCGCTGGGTCAGGTTTGTGGGGTTGCGCCGCCGGAGCTGCTTGATGGTGTTGCAGTTGGCGGCCTCCAGCAACTCTGAGTACTCCTCCCCGACGCCCGAGATGCGCATAAGGTCCGCCATGTTCACCCACTTGAGCAGGCGCACGGGGCTGACGCCGCATTGTTCGGCCACCACTCTTCTTCCCCTGGCCGAAGCCGCCTGGGCGAGCAGATCGCCCGTCGTCTTGATCCCGGCCTTCGCCAGCTTGTCAGCCCTTGCCTTGCCGATGCCTTCGATTTCTTCGATCTTGTAGTTCATTTGCGCATTTCCCTTTCGAGCACACATTGTGCGCGATAGAGAATGTGAGGGAAACGTGCATTTTGCAACCGTTTCATCACACTGTCGCCAGTTGCGGCGCCAGCGCGATCAGTGCAAAGGGGTACCGGAGCGCAGCGGTTCCGGCGTTTACCTTTTGATGGCGATAGGGTCGTGCGGCCACAGGCAATGCAAGGATCCACTGCGTCGGCACGAAATTCCCGCGCGTCCCCCGTATACTTCCGCGGGTTCAGTCGAAGCCCTTCCGGACGGAAGGGGAAGGAGGGGTGACGTGCGATTTCTCAAGGTGGTCCTGGCTCTTCTTGTTTTGGGGAGCGTCGCGATCTTGGGTCTGCGGCTTGCACACCCCCTGCCACCCCTGCCGACGGAACCGCCCAGCGTCGCGATCCCGGCCAGTCCCGACACCGCACTTGGCCGCGCCCTCCTGCCGCGGGCGGCGGAGAACCCGGGGCTCAGCGGCATCGTCCCCCTTCCCGACGGGCGCGACGCGCTCGCTGCCCGCGTCCTGATGTCCCGCGCAGCGGAAGAGACCATCGACGTGCAGTATTACATCTGGCAGACCGACACCACGGGCTGGCTGCTGCTGGAGGAACTGCGGGCCGCGGCCGAGCGGGGTGTGCGCGTGCGGCTCCTTCTAGACGACAACGGCATCCCCGGCCTCGACAGCGTGCTCGCGGCAATGGACGCGCTGGCGACCGTCGAGGTCCGCATCTTCAATCCCTTCACGATGCGCAGGCCGAAGCTTCTGTCCTACGCATTCGACTTTCCACGCCTCAACCGCCGGATGCACAACAAGTCGATGACCGTGGACGGTATTGCCACGGTGATCGGTGGGCGCAACATCGGCGACATCTACTTTGCCTACGGCGACGGTACCGCATACTTTGATCTCGACGTGCTGGCCGTGGGGACCGCGGCCGAAGACGTGTCGGTCGATTTCGACCGCTACTGGGCCAGTGCCTCGGCCTACCCGGCGCAGGTGGTCCTGCCGCCCTCGCACACCGGGCTCGCCGAACTGGCCGCCGCCGCCACGTGCGCCCGCGGCAGCGTGCGCGGGTCAGATTACCTCGCCGCCATCGGTGAATCACCGCTGTTGCGGCGCGCGCTCGCGGGCGAAGCAGCCCTCGAATGGACGACGGTGACGCTCGTCAGCGACGATCCCGC
The DNA here is from genome assembly GCA_007116035.1 of Thioalkalivibrio sp. GTDB lineage: Bacteria > Pseudomonadota > Gammaproteobacteria > Ectothiorhodospirales > Ectothiorhodospiraceae > Thioalkalivibrio. The sequence continues at coordinate 31,722 of SKJG01000086.1, read as the reverse complement.
GAAGGGTCTTGGCCAGGCTGAAAAGACCGACCTTCTCGTCGGCCAGATGCCGGGCCTCCTGGAGTCACCCGAACGCAGCGTCGATCTCGTCTCGGCCTACCTGATCCCCGGCAGGGTCGGCACCGATCTCCTCCAGGGCTACGCTCGTGATGGACTCGCCGTCCGGGTGGTGACGAATTCCCTCGAGGCCACCGATGTCCCGCCGGTGCACAGCGCATGGATGCGCTACCGCGATGAGTTGATCGCGGCCGGTGTCACGGTCCTCGAACTTCGTGCCCGTCCCGAACCGTCGGCCTCGGACACGTTGACGAACATCCTGATGGGCTCGGTTTCCAGCCTCCACGCCAAGACCTTCACGGTCGACGGGGAACGGGTCTTCATCGGTTCGTTCAACTTCGACCCCCGGTCGGCCTCGCTCAACACGGAGATGGGTTTCCTTATCGACAGCCCGGGTATCGCAAAGGCACTGGCCCGCACGCTCGATGGGCGCGAGGCGGTTTACGAGGTGGTGCAGACCGGGGACGGGTTGCTCGCGTGGATTGAAACTCAGTCGTCCGGCGAGACCGCGACCCACACCACGGAACCGAACACCAGCGCTCTGGAGCGCGCGATGGTTCGCTTCCTGAGCTGGCTGCCCATCGAGTGGATTCTCTAAACTTGGCCGGAGCCCCGGTGCGGAGCGGTTGCGAACGGTTGATCCCCGCCCTTTGCGCATCGCTGCTCACGGCCGAGCTGCGCGTACGGGTGAGTCGGATGGTACGGTTACCGCAAAGACATCCTGGAAACCCTTCACGGCTCCGCCTCCCCTTGTTGTCATGCGATGGTCCCGCCAGGCACCGATTTCTGCGACCAGGCGCGTCGGATGGGATAGGGTTCGGTTCCGGCGCGATCCCTCTCTCGCCTTGACGGGCCGGATCGCGCGGCCCCTGTCCCAGGTTCAGGTTATTCCGTCGCGCGCGAATCGCTGCCTGATTTCCCTCAGCAGGGATCTTTGCATCGTCCAGTAATTTTCCGTTCGCACCCAGGGCTGCACCGCGAAGACCATCTCCGAGGGGCCGATACGGGCAAGGTGCACCTCTGGCTTCGGTTTCTTAAGGACGTGCGGGTGCTCGGCAAGAAGCGCGTCGAGGCTGCTCTCCACCCGGTCCATGTCGTTATCCGGATCACAGGCGATCTCGAGTTCCACCCGGCGGGCCCTGCTCGCCGTCAGGTTCACGATCGTGTCATCCCAGATCTTCCGGTTGGGCACCAGCTTGATCGTGTTGTTCGGGGTGGCGATCCTGGTGCTGTTAAGTGTCATCTGCCGAACCCTGCCTTCAGCGCCCGACACCTGAACGTAATCGCCCACGTCGTAGGCGTGGTAGAGAAGGATCATCCAGCCCGCGACGAAACTTTTCAAAGAGTCCTGCAACGCAAATCCGATCACGATTCCGGCGACCCCAAGCCCCGCAAGCATGGGCATCACGGACCACCCTATGGTCGTCAGGGCCACGATCACCCCGGCAAGAAACGTGAATGCAAATGACAGAGTCAGTAGCCTCTCCTCCATCAACTGGCTGAGTCGCACAAACCGGGTGTCCATGATCGCCTTGAGCAGGCGGCGGATCGCATGTGCGACAAACCAGGCCAACAGCAGGACAGCCAGGAACGTGAAAACTCGAAGCAGGAGATTCGGACCGTTGCGGGCCGCATTGCGCCAGAGCCTTTGGGTCTGTTCGCGCCAGATGTTCGCGAAGACTTCCCGTTGCAGGATTTCGGTTCCGATCCGACCCTGCTGCTGGATCAGCAGTGCACGGTGGCCGGCCGTGTCGATGTCGAGGCCCTGAAGGACATCGAGCCAGGCAGCCATGTTCGTCAGGTTCCGTGTCTGCTTCTGGTTGACTGCGCGCAGTGCCGACTCGAGGTCTGCATTCGAGGGATCTGTGCTGAGCCACCGCCGCAGTTCCGTCAGCGTCTGGACATCCAGCCGGATCTGGCCGTGGAGGCGCTCGACGTTCCGCGTGACGAATTCCTCGAACGCACTCCAGTCGTTTTCGACACTCAGGCCCAGCCGCTCGCGCACCCGGAGCAAGGAGCCTAGTCCGCTCATGTATTCCAAGCCGAGGGTCTCCAGATCCTGGATGAAGGCCCGGGACACGCTCGCCTGTAAACCGCTTTCAAACTCGTCGTGTTTCTCACGCTCCTCGCTCGTTCTGGCGTAGATCCCCTCCAGACGGGACAGGGACGCTTCGAGCAGCCAGTCTGTGGCGTCTCCGAGACGCCCTCGGACCGTCGGGATCGTCTCCAGCGCCGGCATTTCGAGCCACGCCGGCTCCACCCTCGCGAGCGCCTCCAGCATCAATTGATCCAGGCGGAAATGGAATCCGTCGCGATCCCATGGCTGCAGGTCGCCCGCAATCGACCGCAGCTCGCTGAGATGTGCAATCCGCTCCTCGAGCTCGACCAGCCGCGGTGTCGTCCCGCTGCCATTTCCTGCGGGCTCCTGCGCGAATATCACCCCCGTCATGGTGGTCAGCACCAGTACACTCAGCCAGCGATACATAAGGTCCGTTTACTCCATAGAATGGCCGAAAAAGGGCAGAACCGCAGGATCCGACCCTGCCGCCTTTCGGCACCGCTGGATCGAGTGCCGCCGTGGTGGCACGACGCCTGGCGTGAAACGGGTTCACCGGGCACGACGAGGGGGCCGGCAGGGGGTGCTCCTGGCGATCAGGCGTCGACCGGCGTGGCCCCGACCCGGACAGGATTCCTTCGCCGACAACCACCCGAGTATAGACACCCGAGTATAGAAAGGCGTCTCAGGCAAAACAGTCTGAAAAGTGCATTGGGGGAGGCGCGCCGGGCGGCGGTCATTCCCTGAATCCGGCGCGAATGCTTGGGAGCTCTGCTATCGTCTATGTAACCTGCTGATCACGCGAACGGAATATTCCGATGGGAGAGTCTGTGTTGGATGGAGTCAACCGCATCCACTACCAGTCGGTGGAGCAGTTCCGGGAAGCGCTCGGGCACATCTGGAACGTGGAGGTCACCCAGTCCGATCCCGGCCCGACCGAAATCGTAGTGTCGGCCACCCGTGTCGGCGACTGTCTCGTCTACGGTGGCAGCGCCAACCGGACCCTGTTGTGTTCGGGGCAGCGCTCCGACGATTTCTGGACGATTTCGCCCATCACCCGCAGCGGGACCGGAAGCCGGTATCGCGGTCAGCAGCTGGATGAGGGAGAGCTTCTTCTGCTGAATCCGGGTGGGGACGTGTACCAGCAGGTGGCCGCGGGTCATCGCCAGAACGCCGTCTCAATTCCCGTGGCGCTCGCCGAACGGATCTTGGAAGCCGAGCACCTGAGCTCCGCGGAAGACATGTGGAAGCGCTGGTGCGTCAAATCGGATCCGCGCATCACGACCCACGTGGCCCGGATTGCCCAGATGCTCCTGTCCGAGTCAAGCGCGGGCCATGCCAGAACGAGAGCCAGCGTCGATCTGGCGGGGAAGATCATCGCACTGGTCCAGAAAGCTCGACAGGTCCGACATGCCCCCTCCAGCCTGGCCCAGCGCCGGCGCATCGTCGGTCGGGCCGAGGCGTTGATACGGAGTCGACTCGACAACCCGCCGAGCGTGATCGAACTCTGCGAAGCAACGCACGCAAGCCGGCGCCTGCTCTTTTACGCGTTCAAGGAACTGCTGGGGCGGTCGCCGTACGCACACGCGAAGGTGCTCCGGCTGCACGCTGCGCGGCGCCGCATTCTCGCCAGGAGAAACGAACGCTGCGTGCAGGAAATCGGGTTCGACCTCGGGTTCTGGCACTCCGGTCAATTTGCGATCGACTACGCCAGGCTTTTTGGCGAATCGCCCAGCAAGACCCGACTCGACAGTCAGCGGAAAGGTTGAACCCGCACTCCCGGGGTCGGACCAAGGCAAGTGACTGAATAAAGAAGTAAAAAAGACCTTATTTCGGGGGTTTTTTGGCCTTAGAGGCCCCATTTTGGGGCCAAAAACGACGGCCTAAGACAATCGTACACGGTGGCCCGGTTTCAGCCGTCGCGGGTTTTGTGACTGGGCGGGCTTTTAGGGCCCAAAAAGGGTCCGTCCAAGGTGTGGAATCCGGGTAAAATGATCGCTATTAGTATTTAAAAACAAACGCTTGCGAGGGTCCGGCCCCAATCGGCCTATCCGCAATAGGGGGCGTTTTCGATGCGATTGTCCCTGATCCGTGGCCGATACGTGCGCGGCCGGCCGGAGGTTCAGAGCCAGCGCCCGAGGCTCACACCTGTGCGCACCGACACGGGGCCGAGATCGACGCTCGGCCCGGAGATGCCGATATTGGCGTAGATGCCACCGCCGGAGCAGCCGGTGAGCAGAAGACAGATCGACAGGGAGCCGGCGGCGAGGAGGGTGCGCCGCCAAGCGCTGGACTTGATGCGGGAAAGGTTGGTCAGAACCGTGACGGGTCGCATGTGCTTTTTCTCCATGGTTTCATGGTTTCAGCGGGCAGTCTTGTGCTCGGGATCGGGTTCCCAGCGCTGCACCAGGAAACCTGCACCGGTGGGATCGTTCAGGATGGCAACCTCGCCGCCGAGCGGGTTCTTCCGGGGTGGCAGCAGGACCTCGCCGCCGAGGTGCTCGGCGGCGGCGGCCGTGGCTGCCGGATCCGAGACCTTCACGTAAGCCATCCAGGTGTTCGCGATGCGATCCACCGGCTTCGGTATGACGCCGACCCGCGGTGTACCGCCTGCACTGAGGTAGTGGTAGTTGCTTTCGGCGTCACCCAGGGGTTCAACCTCGTAAGCCGGCACGAGAGACTGGTAGAAGGCCAGCGTTGCGTCCGGATCCGAGCTCCAGATCTCATTCCACAGCCAGTCGCCAGGCTCGGCGGGGCGATCCCCCGGATCACCGCCACGGGGCTCGAGCAACGTCAGCACGGCGCCCTGCGGATCCGCGACCACGGCCACACTGCCCCGTTGTGGGATATCCAACGGGGCCTGGTAGACGGTGCCGCCGGCAGCGCGTACCGCGGCCACGGCCGCGGCCATGTCCGAAACGGACAGCACGGGAATCCAGCGTGACACGTTGACATCGCCACCGATGCGGCGGGCGTCGACAAGTCCGCCGATGATACGGCCGTCGTGCTTGATGACTGTATAGCTCTGCCCGCGGCCGAGACCCACTTCGCGGAAGGTCCAGCCGAACAGCCCCGCATAGAAGCGCCGCGCGGCCGTGGGATCCTCGGTCAGCAGGTCGTGCCAGACGACCTTGCCCGGCATGGGCTGCGTATCGGCGGCATCGATGGGCGGAATTCGGGCCGTGTCGAGGCCGGCGCAGCCTCCGACGACGATGAGCATGAGCGCGGCAAGCGCAAGACGGGCGCCGTTGTGCGGAAGTCGGATCACTGCTGAGCTCCTGGGATGGACCGCTGGTCCGTGAGGCGGCGCCGCGCCGAAGATGTCGACCCGGAACTGCGATGCGACCGTGTTCTACCAGCTTCAACGGCTGTTGTCATTGCCGCATATCGGAAGAATAAACAAGGTGACTCGCGGGGTCGGACCAGGGCAAGTCCCTGAAGCGAAAACGAAACAGGGCCTGATTCCGGGGTTTTTTCGGCCTTGTCGGCCCCAGTTGGGGGCCAAAATCGAGGGTCTAGGATGGTTGTCCTTGGTTGCCCGGTATCAGCGGTCGCAGAGTTTCTGCCTGGAAGGGCATTTTTGGCCCCAAAATTGCCCTTCTAAGGCATGAAATGAGGTAGAAATGATCCCTCCAGAGGAGTAAAAACAGAAGCTTGCACTGGTCCGACCCCCATCGTGGCCCCCATCGTGGGGCGTTCCCGCTCCATATGGGGCGTTGGTTGTCCCTCTGAGGGATCGCGGTTTCTTGCACTGCAGGTGGGGAGAAAAGACAATCGCCCCATGTGTCTGGCGATTCCCGTGAAGGTCATTGAGCTGCTGGAGGCCGAACAGGCCCTGGTCGATGTTGGCGGCGTGCGCAAGGAGGTCGACGTGAGCCTCGTGGACGGCGTGCAGGCGGGTGACTACGTGATCCTGCACGTGGGCTTCGCGATCAACCGGCTGGACGAAACCGAGGCGCAGAAGACGCTGGCGATGCTGCGCGAGATGGGCGTACAGCCCGAGGCGGCAGCGTGAAGTACGTCGACGAGTTCCGCGACGGCAAGGTCGCCAGGAGTCTCGCGCAGACGATCGCCGCCGAGGTGCGGCCCGAACGGCGTTATCACCTGATGGAGTTCTGCGGTGGCCACACCCACGCGATCTCGCGCTACGGGTTGCGCGACCTGCTGCCGCCGGAGATCCGCTTCATCCATGGCCCCGGCTGCCCCGTCTGCGTACTGCCCATCGGACGCATCGACAGCGCGATCGAGCTGGCGCGCGACCATGGCGTGATCCTGTGCAGCTACGGCGACACCCTGCGCGTGCCGGCGTCCGAACGCATGAGCCTGCTGCGTGCGAAGGCCGAAGGCGCGGATATCCGCATGGTATATTCCAGCGCCGACGCGCTGAAGATTGCGCGCGACAACCCGGAGCGCGAGGTCGTCTTCTTCGCCATCGGCTTCGAGACCACCACACCTCCGACCGCAGTTGCGTTGCGTCAGGCGCGTACCGAGGGACTGAAGAATTTCAGCGTGTTTGCGAACCACGTACTGACCCCGTCGGCGATCCAGAACATTCTTGAGTCTCCCGAGGTGCGCGAGCTCGGCACCATCCCGCTGGACGGTTTCATCGGCCCCTCGCACGTGTCCACGATCATCGGCAGCCGGCCCTACGAGTTCTTTGCCGAGGAATTCCAGAAGCCGGTGGTGATCGCCGGTTTTGAGCCGCTCGACGTGCTGCAGTCGGTGTTGATGCTGGTGCGCCAGCTGAACGAGGGCAGGGCCGAGGTCGAGAACCAGTTCAGCCGCGCGGTGACCCGCGAGGGCAACCTCAAGGCGCAGGCCCTGGTTGCCGAGGTCTTCGAGCTGCGCGATCGCTTCGAGTGGCGCGGGTTGGGCGAGGTGCCCTACAGCGCGCTGCGCATCCGCGAGGCCTACCGCGACCTCGACGCCGAAGTGCGCTTCGACCTGCCGTACCGCTCGGTTCCCGACCACAAGGCCTGCGAGTGCGGAACGATCCTGCGCGGGCTCAAACAGCCGCAGGACTGCAAGGTCTTCGGCACGGTCTGCACGCCGGACAACCCGCTCGGCTCCTGTATGGTCTCCGCCGAGGGGGCCTGCGCCGCGTATTACACCTACGGTCAGTTCAAGGGTTCCGCAGAGGTTGCGGAGGCCTCGTGAGCGCCAACCCGAAGCCTCTCAAACACGGCTACATTCGTCCGCTGGATCTCAAGCACGGCAAGGTCGAGATGTCCCACGGCGGCGGGGGCCGCGCGATGGCACAGCTGATCGACGAACTGTTCCAGCAGGCCTTCGACAATCCCTGGCTGCGCCAAGCCAACGACCAGGCCCTGCTCACCCGGCCCGAGGGTCGCATCGTGATGGCGACCGACAGCCACGTGGTGTCGCCGCTGTTCTTCCCCGGTGGCGACATTGGCAGCCTGTCGGTACACGGTACGATCAACGACGTCGCAACCAGCGGTGCACGCCCGCTGTGGCTTTCCGCGGGTTTCATCCTCGAGGAGGGCTTCCCGCTCGCCGACCTGAAGCGCATTGTCGATTCGATGGCGACAGCGGCGGAGAAGGCGAGGGTACCGATCGTCACCGGGGACACCAAGGTGGTGGAACGGGGCAAGGGTGATGGGGTGTTCATCAACACCACCGGGGTCGGCGTGGTGCCGGATGGCATCGAGATCTCCGGGGACCGCGCCCGTCCCGGAGACCGGATCCTGGTCAGTGGCTACCTCGGGGACCACGGCGTTGCGATCATGTCGCTGCGCGAGAACCTGAGTTTCAGCACCAATATCGTCTCCGATTCCGCCGCGCTGCACGACCTGATTGCCGCGATGCTCCAGGCCGCACCCGACATCCATTGCCTGCGCGACCCCACCCGCGGCGGATTGGCTTCCACGCTGAACGAGATCGCCCGCCAGTCCGGCGTCGGCATGGCCATCCGCGAGGAGGATATCCCGATTCGCGAGGAGGTCGATGCCGCCTGCGAACTGCTCGGGCTCGACCCGCTGTACGTAGCCAACGAGGGCAAGGTGGTCGCGATCTGTCCGGCGGCGTCGGCCGATGCGCTGCTCGCGGCCATGCATCTCCACCCGCTGGGCCTGGACGCCGCGATCATCGGCGAGGTGATCGAGGACAGCCACGGCTTCGTGCAGATGGAAACCAGTTTCGGCGGCCGCCGCAACGTCGACTGGCTCTCGGGCGAGCAGCTTCCGCGCATCTGCTGATCTGATTTGCACGAATCATCCGCTATCTCATTGATTCGATACCTTCGGCTACCCTTCAACTGCAACGCAAGTTCCGACAAGGGCCAAAGCCCGCAGGATCGCGCTTCGCGCGTGAACGGGGGTGTGGCACGCGGCGTTCAATCGGATGAGGTCCGGTGCAGGGCATCCTGCGCGACGATGACCGTTTCTTGGTTTGCTTATCCAATCCACGTAAACTGCGCGGCCGTTGAACGAAATCCCGGGATTTATGATGCAAATTGCTCCAAACAAGGTTGTATCGATCGACTACACGTTGACCAATGCAAAGGGTGAGGTGATCGACAGCTCCTCCGGCCGTGGACCCATGGCCTATCTGCAGGGGTATCAGAACATCATCCCCGGTCTGGAATCGGCCCTCGAGGGTAAGGTCGTCGGGGACAGCCTGAAGGTGACAGTGACTCCGGCGGAAGCCTACGGCGAACGCGATGACGCACTGCGCCAGGCCGTGCCCCGGAAGATGTTCGAGGATGCGGACAATGTCACCGTGGGGATGCAGTTCCAGACGATGTCCGAGCAGGGCGGCACGCAGATCGTCACCGTCACCGGCGTCGATTCGGAACACGTGACCATCGACGCGAACCATCCCCTGGCCGGCGAGACGTTGACCTTCGACGTCACCGTGGTCGACGTGCGCGATGCCTCTGAAGAGGAACAGGCGCACGGCCACGTACACGGTCCCGAAGGCCACGCCCACTGAAACCCCGGCGCGGGCGCCGGTCACCGGTCGTGGACGCGGTCCGATGATGAACGCGATTCGCGGTGGCCCTTCGGTGATCGTCGGTAGCGATGTCGGCGAGGCCATGCGCGGCGCGGGCCTGCGCATCGCGACGCTGCTGAGCGCGGCGGTCGCACAGCGTGGTTTCGCCACCATGGCGCTTGCCGGTGGCTCGACCCCGAAACAGCTCTACCGGCTGCTGTCCGCACCGCCCCTTGATCTGGACATTCCCTGGAGCCGCGTCAAGCTGTTCCTGGGCGACGAACGCTGCGTGCCGTCCGACCATCCGGACAGCAACGAGCGCATGGTCAGGGAATCGCTGCTGGTCGATCTGCCGGAGGCTCCGGCGTTCCATCCCATGCCCGGCGGGCATCCGGATCCGGCCGAGGCCGCCAGGCTCTATGCCGACCGCCTGGTTCGCGAGATCCCGGGCGACAGAGATCCGGTGCCTCGCTTCGATGTGGTGCTGCTGGGCATGGGGGACGACGGCCACACAGCCTCGCTGTTTCCCGATACCCCAATTCTCGACGAGGAACGCCTCGTCGCGGAGGTGTACGTTCCCCGCCTGGACAGCTGGCGGCTGAGCCTAACCCCGCCGGTACTGAACGCCGCGCGCAACGTACTCTTCCTGGTGACCGGCGCGGGGAAGGCGGCGACCCTGGCCCGCGTGCTTGCCGACGGTCCCCGGCGCGACTTCCCCTCTTCACTCGTAACGCCGAAGGACGGCGAGGTCGAGTGGCACCTGGATCGGGAGGCTGCCGCTCTGATCGGAGCGCAGGCCTGACTCCCGGATATCCCGCCCAGCCGCCCAGCCTCGGGTATCCCTGCGCAGATCCTGTTCGTGGCGCCGCGATGCATTCCCGGGTGGTCGGTTTTCCGCAAGCGCATCGCACCCGCGTTTCCGGATGCATCCGGTCTTCAACATTCCACGGCGGGGTGTAGTCTTACCTATTTACAAAAAGAAAAATTCGGCTTTCAGGCCTGCAGTGTTGGGTCGTTTCACGACGCTGTGCGAACCTACTATACTTGATGGAAACCGTTCTGCGCATGCCTGCCCAATGCGTACTGCCGCAGGCGCATGGCACGCTGCAGACTGCCAATCCCGGTTACGATCCAACATAACTGACGCGGGAGTCGATGTGTCACAAAACGTCTTTATCGTTGGTGCCGATCCCTTCAACATGCAGAAGATGAGAAATGTTGAGATCGATGCCGACTATCAACTCCATGAGCTGCTCAGCTTTGATGAAGTAAAGGGAAAAGGCTTCTACCCGGTGGAGCAATGTCTTCAGAAGGCGCGGGAACGTCTTCAGGCCTTCGATGGATCGATCGATGCCATCCTCGGGTATTGGGACTTTCCGGTCACCGCGATGATCCCGATTCTCTGCCGGGAACACGGGCTTCCGTCCCCTTCACTCGAGAGCGTCCTGCGTTGCGAGCACAAATACTGGAGCCGTATCGAGCAGCGCAAGGTCATCCCTGACATGACCCCGCGATTCGGTGCGGTGGATCCGTTCGATGATGCATCGGTCGACGGCATCGACATTCCTTTCCCCTTCTGGATCAAACCGGTAAAGGGGACGGACTCGCTGCTTGCCTTCAAGGTGCGGAACCGGCGCGAACTGGTGCACAGCATCGGCAAGATCCGGGAACGGATCGACCGGATCGGAAGACCTTTTGACCAGATCCTTTCCCATGCCGAGCTTCCCGAAGAGATTGCCGGTATCGGCGGGCACCATTGCATCATCGAGGAATCGGTAGGCGGCCGCCAGTGCACGATCGAGGGGTATGTCTTCGACGGCGAACCGAAACATCACGGGATCATCGATTCGATCAACTATCCCAAGCGCTCGTCCTTTCTTCGCTACCAGTATCCGTCGTTTCTTCCGAAACGGGTGAAGGAGAGGATTCGCGAAGCGACCGACGCGCTCCTGCCTCATCTCGGGTACGACAACGCAACGTACAACGTGGAGTATTTTTTCCAGCCGAAGACCGAGAAGCTCATGTTGCTGGAGATCAATCCACGCCTTTCGCAATCGCACAGCGACATGTTCGAAAAGGTGGATGGGGCCTCCAATTTTCAGATCATGCTCGAACTCGCACTGGGAAGAGAACCCGACTTTCCGTTGCGGCGCGGGCGCTTCGGGTGTGCCGCGAAGTTTCACGTCCGAGTGTTCGAGGATGGCGTCGTCACCCATGTTCCCGACTCCGCCGATATCGAGCGGATCCAGCAAGCGTTTCCGGAGACGCTGATCGAGCTCAAGGTCAAACAGGGTACACGTCTGTCCGAGATGCTCGAGCAGGACAGCTACAGCTACGACATTGCACACGTCCATACGGGCGCCCGGGACCAAAAGGCGCTGCTGGAACAATACAACCGTATCCTGCAGGCGCTGCACTTCGAGTTCGGCCCCGTTCCCGACGAATCGCTGAAGGCACCGGAGGTGGAGGAAATCACATCCTGAGGCACGGACTGAGTCCTGACCGCACTGGCAAACGGATCGATCAGCCTCGCATTCTTTCGGCGATGTCGCGCGGAAGTTCCACACCGTCCGGAACTTTGCCCAGGTAGCGGCTCGACCGCGGCCGCAAGTCTCCGTCGAGATCGTAGACGAGCGGAACGCCCACGGGGATTTCGACGTGAGGGATGACCTCGTCCGGGATGTCATCCAGCAGCTTGACCATGCCGCGAATCGAATTGCCGTGTGCCGAAACCAGCGGGGTGCGGCCCTTTTTCAGGGCCTGCATCACGGGGCCTTCCCAGGCGGGTTTCATCCGTGACACGGTGTCCTGGAGGCTCTCTCCGCGCGGTAGTTGCTTCCGGGGTACTTCCTCATACCGTGGATCCTTGCCGGGAAAACGTGGGTCTTCGGGATCGAGCAGCGGTGGCCGGACGTCCCAGGAGCGACGCCAGGCGTGGACCTGCTCCTCGCCTGCGAGATCCGCCATCTCCTGTTTGTCGAACCCTTGCAGCGCGCCGTAGTGGCGTTCATTCAGTCGCCAATCGCGAACCACCGGTAGCCAGGCATGATGCATCTCGTCCAGAACGATCCACAGTGTTCGAATGGCTCGGATCTGCACGGAGGTGAAGCAAAGGTCCGGCGTCAGAGCCTCCGACGCCAGCGCAGCGGCGGCGTCAGCAGCCTGTTGTCGGCCGGTGTCGGTCAGATCGACGTCAGTCCAGCCGGTGAACCGATTGGAGCGGTTCCATGAACTCTCCCCATGGCGGAGAAGGATCAGCTGCGGCATGGTGCTTCCCTCCCGTGCAAACTCACCCAGGAATACCGGCATCGCAGGCGTGTGCGGCCGTGCTGCAAGTGCGCCCGAAGGCGCCATCGATCGCAGATGAGGATAACTTCACGCACCCTGCGGCGCGAGACCGGTGCCCGTGGAGCGGAACGTCTAATCGCCCAGCACGGCGGCCAGGACCGCCTCCACTTCCTCCGTTGCTGCGGACATGACTTCAGCAACCGTGCCGCCGAACATCTCTGCCATCATGCGGGTATTCATGCGTGAAACGATCACGCGATCGTCCTCGGTCTCATAGACGGATATCCGGCAGGGCATCATCGAAGTGACGACCTTGGCACGGTCATCGGCCAGGATTTCGGCTGCGTGATGCGGCTGGCAGAGTTCGATCACAGCGACTCGCTGCACGTCGTAACCCTCCGCTCTCACAGGCTCGTGCAGCATGTGCACATTGGGCACTTCCCAGCCCTTCTCTTCTGCTTTGTTCTCGACCAACTCGATCGTCTCATCGAAGCTGTGACGGCTCTCGTCCTCGATGACCATCAGTTCGGGAGCGCCGGTGAAGGTGATGAGCGACATGACGATGATGCCCAGGATGAAGCCGCCCACGGCGGCGAGTGAAATTCTTGCAGTCATGCTGGGATTCTCCTTGGGTTTTGCTCGTGCATGGATGGGTTCTGGTGGGTTGTGCAGCGGGCCCCGGTGGGTGGTGTCGGGGGAGCCCCTGAGCCACTTCGGCCGTGTTCGACCCTTTCCGCTGGAGCCGGAGTTTGCGCTGGACGCAACGAAGTATCGAGCGGCAACTCGGCAGCAACTGGGCAACGCTCGCGAAAGGTCGGAGGCAGCATGTCCCTTGCGCCAATCCGGACCAAAACCATAACAGACTGGGGTTGGGTTATCCAATGACGCTGCGCGGATTCCTGAGTCGCTCGCCCAGTTGCACCCGGCCGCGGCTTCCGGGCATCCTCAAGCGGCCAGAAGGCGATTTCCCGCAGCTCGGTCATGCCCAACTGCGGTGTCCTCGCGAGCCACCCGCCTCCCGAGAGGGAAACGGTCGGCGTGTGACCGCTGGCCCCCGGAAACCCTGAAAAGGGTGAGGAGCGACTGGAATGAGCGGTTCCTCAGGCATCGGAACAAAGGGCTTCGTGGCATTGATGATCACGGTGTTCATCAATGCCCTGAACGACAATTTCTTCCGGCTCGTTTTCATCTTCCTCGCGCTACGCGTGTATGTAACCGACGGGGAAGGAACCTTCTACTACAGCCTGATCGGCTTCATCTTCCTTCTTCCATTCGTGCTGTTTTCCCCCTATGCGGGATATGTCGGTGATCGTTACAGCAAGAAGGCGGTGATCGTCAGCACCCGGGCGGCCGAGGCCGTGGTTTTGATGACGGCCGCGGTGATGCTGGTGCTGCAGAATATGCCGGGTCTGTTCATCGCCCTGTTTCTGATGGGGGTGCAAAGCGCGTTCTTCAGCCCGGTGAAGTTCGGGATCCTGCCGGAGGTCGTTCGTGAGGAGGAGCTGTCGCGAGCGAATGGCCACATGCAGCTGTGGACCTTTCTTGCGATCATCCTTGGCACGGCGCTGGCTGGATTCATCATGGAATGGGCGGGTGACGCGTTGTGGATGCCTGCGACGGTGATCGTGACCTTTTCCCTCCTGGGCCTGATTTCGAGCTTTTTCGTGACCCGCACCGAGGCCGAAGGGGATCCGGCACCCTTCCGCCTGAACGCGTTCGCCGATGTGGGGGCTGCGATTGGGGAGATTCACCGCTTCCGCGTGCTGTTTCTGGTCGTGATGGGCATCGCCTGGTTCTGGGCGCTGGGGACCCTGTATCAGCTGAACGTGCCGATGTTCGCCGAGTTCCAGCTACAGGTGGGCGAGATGCGTACCGGCATCATCCTCACCCTGCTGGCAGTGGGGATCGGCGTCGGCAGCATCGCCGCGGGTCACTTGGCCGGCGGCCGGATCGAGATGAGGCACGTACCCGCCGGAATGCTTGCTGCGGGCGTGTTCAGCGTTCTCCTTTTCTTCGCGGGCGGCAGTTATGTCGCGACCCTCGTCCTGTCGTTTCTGCTGGGTGTCGGCGCGGGTTTTTTCATCGTGCCGATTTCCGCCTACCTCCAGAATGAAAGTCCGGCCAAGCGGCGCGCCCGGTTCATCGCTGCGAGCAATTTTTTGGCATTTTCCGCGATGCTCATGGCGCCCGTGCTGTTCTGGATCCTGACCGGACCGCTGGGTGCCACCCCGGGCCACATCTTCGTCGTCTCGGGCCTGGCTTCGATCCTGGTCGGCGTCTATACGATCCGTCTCTTGCGAAGAGGCAGGCTGGATGACCGATCATGACGGCGGACTGCGAATCACGCGCGTTCGGGTTTACAAGGAGGCTTCGCTAGGCTCGACCCAATTCCCTGATGCACAGGCGGTGCAAGATGACGTCAAGCGACACGCGATCGAAGGATGACGTCCGCGAGTGGTCCTGAAACACGGAATCCCTTGAAGAGACCGTCGGGGCCCTGGACTCGGATCGCGAGCCGGGCCTGAGTGAGGAAAAAGCGGCCTGACCGAGCAGCCTGTCGGACTTGGGTTGCCAGGGTCGACCCTGGCCTGCTTCTGCCTGCGATGCTGGAGTCACTGCGCTCGTGGAACGGTTCAGAATGACGAGAGGCCCGTCGCCTCCATCAGCCGATAGCGCCAGTAGCGCAGGCGGGAGTCATCGGCATGCTCGCGGTAGGGAAGGCTGTGGATGCGGTTCGGCTCGTTGTTCCAGCGGGCATCGAAAACGTCTGCGGCATCGGCGATCACCGCTGTCCTCGCGTCGGCCCGGACCTGCACGCTGGTTTCCAGGTTGAAGTTGTCGAGGTTACGCCGGGTGAAGTTGGCGGAGCCCGCGAGCAGCGTGGCGTCTCCATCGCCGGTGCGGTGCAAGAGCATCTTGGCGTGGCACTGTTCGCCTTCGGTGTTGCACCAGCGCACCGGCACGCCGGCTCCGTGCAACTCCCTGGCGACCGGCCGGTTGGGGATGCCCCGCTTTTCGCGACCGAACGCGTCGCGGTTCGGATCGAGGAGCAGCCGCAGTTCGACCCCGCGCTGCTGCGCGGCGACCAAGGCCCGGACGATGGCCCGGTGCGAGAGATAGAACATCCACAGATCCAGCCGATCGCCGTCCCCGGCGGCTGCAATCATCTCGAGAGCGGCATCCCGAATCTGTGATTCCGTCAGGATGCGGATCCGGGTTTTTGCATCGACAGCGCGGTTGTCCGGGACGGGATCCGGAAACGCGATTCGGGTACCGTCGGAGAACGCGACGACCGCGTGTTCGGTATGCAACAGGTCGATTGCCGCGTCGCCTCGGAAGCGCACAGCGATATTGTCGTGCCGGCTGCTGGCGTCGTGCGGATTGCCCGAGGTCACCAAGCCGGTCCAGCCGTCCGGCCCGACCGTAACCAGTGTCTTGCGGTGGTTCGCCTTGAAGTTCAGAAGCGCGAGATAGGTGCGGATGGTGACGGGCGTCTCGCCTACCGGGTTTGGCAGCCAGCCCCCGTTCGAATCGTTACCGAACCACTGACAGCAGATGCGCCAGGCGGCGGACCACAGCGGGTTGGAATCACGCAAGACCCGCAGGTCGGTCTCGATCACGCGGATTCCATGCGCCTCCAGCCGCGAAAACATTGGCTGCGTCACGCCGCCGTAGAGGGTATTGAACGGGTCAGTGATCAGGAGCACGTCCAGCTTCTCGGGTCCTTGCATGCGACGCTCCGTCAAGCCATCCACGAGCTCGCTGGAGAGTGGGCGGTGCCCGTCATCGACAGTGCCGGCAAACTGATTCACAAGAAAGAAATCCGCGACCACCAGCGATTGTGCCCGCGCAATCATCTCCAGTGCAGCGTCGAAGATCTCATGGTGGGTGTGCTGTTCGCCGCGGGTATCCAGCCACGTGCTGTCGACCAGGAATTCCACGGCCTCGGCCGCTCGGTAGGGAGTCGCGACATCGAGCCCGTCAGGCAGCGGCTTGTAGACGTGGTAGACGCCTGTCAGCGCGTACGCCATGAGCAGCCCCACCAGGAACACGCGGTGCGGTCTCTTGCGGAACCAAACCCTTGCGGTCATGCCTGTGTCCACCAAAGCCTTGAGACTATCCGGATCTACAGGGTGCCGATGCGACACCGCGGCGTCCAGACGGAAGTCCGCGATTCACGGGCTGGTTTTTGGCTTTGTTGCTCGTGTGGGCTGCTTGCGCGCGTATGCATCTTCCGGGCATGCTCGTGACGTAAATGGGTCGGTCCACGGTCTTGCAGACTATTTTGGCAGCCGGCGCAGTAGGAGTAGCCCAAGTGGGCCATGCGGAAAGTTCGGTACCCGATCGCTTCGCCAGAGACGCCGGTGCTGCGTTGGGCAAGTTTGCAATAGGGTGGCTAATCCTGCACTTGCCCGCCTTGCTCCGGCGCCTCTGGCTGTGCTCCATAGGCACCGAACTCCCCGCATGGCCCACGAGTCCGACAGGCTGCTCAACGGCCGTTATCAGGAGCGAACGATGACTGATGAACTGAGTGATCTCGATCTTGTGAAGTGGTACTTCAACGTCTGCAATACGGCCCTGGCGACGCCGAATGCGAACCCGGTCATCACCCTGGTCGAGTCGCTGGTGGTCAAGGCGACGTCGAACCAGGTCATCACCCTGAAGCTGGTCGACGACTCGCAGCAGACGATTGGCTGGTACACCACCCGCTTCGTTGACGGCCAATTCGGGCCCGTGGAAGAGGGCGAGTACGACCCGGAAAGCCGATTTACGCTGCGACGTTCCTTCCTGAGAAACGTGGTCGAGGACAGCGACCAGTACATCGAGCATCCCGAACGACTCGACTGGTCATGGATGACACCCACCTGACCCCATCTACGGGGCGGGGTCGGACCAAGCCAAGCGATTGAAATAAAATGAAAAAGTGTTTTTTTCGGCGGCTTTTTTTGGCCTTATCGGGGTGTTTTTGGAGCCAAAAACGGGCTTCCAGGCGCGGCGTGCGTCACGAAGTCGGGAATGGCGGTGCACGCCGGGGTGCCGGTTTTCTTGGGGCAGCATTCGCGCGCGAAAAAACGGTGTTTAGCGTGAAAATGCAGCCACGCAATGGCACGGACAGCACGGAAAATGAAGGGCATGCAAACTCCTTTCCGCGTCTTCCGTGTTTTCCGTGGCGGGCCTTTTCATCGCCAGGGGTGGTCGCCGGCCATGACAGTTAATGTGAAAACGACCACCAAGAATGCAAATGTATTTCTATAACAACAGTTAGTGATCTTCGCCCAATCTCGGGGCGTTTCACTGGGGGGTTGCCCGTCGCTCGGCAGGGTGACGGATCCCACGAGGAGGCGCGACACCTACCTGGCGGGCCCTAAACGCGGTTACGACCTTCGGTGAATTGCGGATGTGTGGATGGGCTGCGCGCCGTCCGAAGGATGGGGGGCTCGCCGCCAGTATCGTGATGGCCTTTCTGTCGCGCCAGTTGTGGGCGCATTCCGAGGTGACCGGATGACCCTGCTGACCTGGATCGGGATTCTGCTCTGCCTGTCGCAATCGGCGATGCTTTCAGGGCTGAATCTCGGCCTGTTCTCGCTGGGGAAGCTCGAACTCGAGCTCGCGGCACGCAAGGGCGATGCGCGCGCCGCGCGGGTGCTGAAGCTGCGCGACGACGCCAACTTCGCGCTGGTGACGATCCTGTGGGGGAACGTTGCCGTGAATGTCCTGTTGGCACTGCTTTCGGGCTCGGTGCTGACCGGCGTGGCCGCGTTCCTGTTTTCGACCGTGGTGATCACGATCTTTGCGGAGATCATTCCGCAGTCCTATTTCACCCGCAATGCCCTGCGCATGGCGTCCATGCTGACCCCCGTGCTGCGGTTTTACCAGGTGCTTCTGTACCCGGTGGCGCGGCCGACGGCCTGGGTGCTCGATGCGTGGCTCGGTGGCGAGAGCATCCGTTATTTTCCCGAGCGGGACCTGCGGCAACTGATCCAGTTGCACATGGAGTCTGCCGAGTCGGAAATTGCGCGTGTGGAGGGGCAGGGCGCGCTCAATTTTCTTGAGCTCGACGATGTGCCCCTGGACGAGGAGGGAGAGCTGGTCGACAGGGAGAGTCTGATGCGGCTCGAATTCGATGGGCCACACCCGGTATTTCCCGTGATCTCGCCCAGCCCGGAGGATCCGTTCCTCCAGGCGCTCAACCGCTCTGGCAAGACCTGGGCGGTTATTCTCGACCAGGAAGAGCGGCCGCGACTCGTGTTGAGTACCGACGATTTCATGCGTGAGGCGATGTTCGATCCCGGCCGGTTCAATCCCTTGCGACATTGCCATCGCCCAATCCTGGTGCGGCGCGGTGACACCAAGCTGGGCGAGCTGATTCAGCATTTCCGTCTATATTCCGGACCTGAGGGCGACGATATCGTGGAAGATGACGTCGTCCTGTTGTGGGATGACCGGCCCCGCGTCTTGACCGGCACGGATATCCTTGGCCGTCTGTTACGGGGAATTGCCACGAGGAGAGGGGTAAACCATGAACGACCGTGAAAAATATGCCGAGAAGATGAAGGCCAAGCTGGATGAGTGGAATGCCGACCTGAACAAGCTGGAAGCGCAGTCCCGGGAGGCGGAGGCCGAGTGGCGGTTGCGGTATGACGAGCAGATCAAGGAGTTGCGGGAGCAGCGCAACCAGGTCGAGGAGCGTCTGCGCGAGTTGCAGAAAGCCAGCGACGAATCCTGGAAACGGCTGCGGGAAGGGATGGAACTGGCGTGGGACGACATGGCCAAGGCATTCAGGGACGCGGCTGACCGCTTCCGGTGATGGCGGTTGCTAGCAGCCTGTCGGACTTCGGCTGCTAGGTGGGATTCCGGCGAAACCTACCCACGACCGCGCCCGTGCGGTCGTGCCGCATGGTCGGCATGGGGACCGTTGGGGGCAAACTGTAGGTCGGGTTAGTCCAAAGGGCGTAACCCGACGGGTCTCGCACCCACCCGTGGCCGCACAGCGGCATCCTCCCCGGCACCCCGGCACCCCGGCACCCCAGGATGTCGGGTTACGCTACGCTAACCCGACCTACGGAACTGGGCCGTGACTTTCACGGTAACCGCGAGTGCTCCCGGTCATTCGATGCCTGCGGCGCGCTGCTCCTGACGGATCCAGGCAATGATGTGCGCGGCTTCCTCTCCGGACACGCCCGCAACCGGCGGCATCGGGCCGAACTCCCAGTGATGCTGATGGACGCCAAGGGCCACGGCGCGATAGAAGGCCAGATCGGAGTGATGCGACGGTTCGTAGATCCGGTGGACCAGCGGCGGACCCTGGTCCGAGCCGAGGGCGCCCGTTCCGTGGCAACTGGCGCAATGTGTAGCGAAGAGATCGGCACCTCGCGCGGGAACCGCCTCGAAATCCTCTGGAGGGATGCGAAACTCGGCTCGGGGTGCTTCCGTCCGTTCCGGTACGGCAGAGGCAGGGGTGGCGTCCGACGCACCGCGCTCCTGCACTCCGGTTGCGTCATTCGTGGACTCGCTGCAGCCGCTGAGCAGCGCAAGGCAAATCATTCCGATCGGTAGGGTTGTTCGTTTCATCATCATCCGGCTCCTTGTCGGCCGTGGAAAGGTAGGGAAGGACCGAGCGGAAGGTGCAGCGAGAAGGTGGTGAACCCGTCCGCGGACTGCACTTCGACGTGTCCTCCGTGTGTCTCCACGATAGACCGGGTGATGGCGAGGCCGAGACCTGCGCCTTCACCGCGTCCTGACCGTGAATCGTCCGCACGGTGAAAGCGGTCGAAGAGGAGGGGAAGCCGGTCTGCCGGAATCACTGCCCCCGGGTTGCATACCTTGAGGATGGCCTGATTTTTCCCCCGGCTGATCTCGATCTCCACCGTGTTCCCTGCGGCCGTATGCCGGAGCGCGTTCGACAGCAGATTCGAGATGGCCTGGCGCAACATCAGCCGATCGCCAACGACGCTTGCCTCTCCCCTCAGCCGCAATCGCACGCCCTGCTCTTCCGCCAGGGCCTCGTAGAATTCGAGCAGGGCCTGGGCCTCTGCCCTCAGTGTAACGACCTCGGCCGGCCTTGGAAGCAGCCCGTTGTCAGCTTTGGCCAGGAAGAGCATGTCGCTGATCATGCGCGCGAGCCGGTCGAACTCTTCAAGGTTCGAGTGGAGGGTCTCGCGGTAATCCTCGGCGCTGCGCGCGCGCGTCAGGGCCACCTGGGTTTCGGTCATCAGGTTCGAAACCGGGGTGCGCAGTTCGTGGGCAATGTCCGCGGAGAAATCGCTGAGCCGACGAAAGGACGCCTCCAGTCTGTCCAGCATCTCGTTGAAAGCCTCGGCCAGTTCGCGAACCTCGGCCGGGGCATCGTGCAGAGAAATGCGCTGTCCCAGCTGCTCGGCGGAGAGTCGGCGCGCGGTGGCGGTGACCCGCGTGAGCGGCGCAAGACCCTGGCGCGCCGCGAGCCACCCCAGCAGCGCCGCAAAGGCCGCTGCCACCGAGACCCCGAACCAGAGGCGTATGCGCAACTCATCCAGGAAGTGGACGTGGTGGGTAATGTCCAGAGCCAGCGCCGCGTGCAGCGTCGGGGCTTCGGGCAACGGCAGCTGAAACTCCCGTAGGCGGCTGACAAAGTGTCGCCCATCCCGCACCCAGACTCGCTCGGTTCCGCCCACGACGGGCCCGGTCAACTGCTCGGGCTCGAAGCTGGACAGTCGTGTCCCGAAGACCACGACGCGATCGGCGTCGCGCAGCAATACTGCGAGATTCTCGTGGCCTGCGAAGGCGTCCTTGAGTCGCCGTGGCAGGAGCTCAAGCGCCTCCTCATCGTCTGTGGTCTCGATGAGATGACCGATCACCGCCATCTTGGCGTCGAGATCGTATGCATCGAGCTCGTCGAAATGGGAATCGACCGCCCGCTCCAGCAGGATACCCACCCCGAGCAGCAGAGTCGCGGCCATCAGCGCGAAGAGGATGGCGAGCCGGGTCGTCAGCGAGAGAGGCCTGCGGTGCGAATGGCCCTTCTTTGCCAGCGCGGGCGGCGGGGCGGCGCTCATGGTAGCTCTGGGATTTCCAACACATATCCCATTCCACGCATTGTACGGATGAGCTTCGGCTCGAATGGCTCGTCGACTTTGGCGCGCAGGCGACGGACGGCGACTTCGATCACGTTGGTGTCACTGTCGAAGTTCATGTCCCAGACCTGCGAGGCGATCAGGGATCTGGGCAGGACCTCTCCCTGGCGACGGACCAGAAGTTCCAACAAAGCGAATTCCTTAGCAGTGAGATCGATGCGGACGCCGCCGCGTTTCACCCTGCGGCGCAGCAGGTCGATTTCCAGGTCGGCGGCGGTCAACACTTCCGGTTCCTTGTTGCGGCCGCGACGCAGCAGGCCGCGCACCCGCGCAAGCAGTTCGGCGAAGGCAAAAGGCTTCACGAGGTAGTCATCGGCCCCGAGTTCGAGCCCGCGAACCCGATCCTCGACCTGATCCCTCGCGGTCAGAAACAAAACCGGGACCTCGTGCCCGGAGAGTCTGAGGGCTTGCAGAAGCGCCCAGCCGTCCATGCGCGGCAGCATCACATCCAGCACCAGCAGATCATAATCGCCGGTGGTCGCGAGGTGCAGACCATCGAGTCCGTCGCGAGCGAGATCGACGACGAAGCCGGCCTCGCTCAGGCCCTGGCGCAGGTACTCGCCAGTTTTCGGTTCGTCCTCGACGATCAGGATCTTCATGCGGCTATCTTCACCTC
The DNA here is from genome assembly GCA_007116035.1 of Thioalkalivibrio sp. Classification (GTDB taxonomy): domain Bacteria; phylum Pseudomonadota; class Gammaproteobacteria; order Ectothiorhodospirales; family Ectothiorhodospiraceae; genus Thioalkalivibrio. The sequence goes on along the minus strand of SKJG01000086.1, from coordinate 9,641 downwards.
TCCTCGAAACTCCCTGCATTCTGCCACTGGGTCGAGGCTCGGGCGGAAAGATGACAAAGATGTAACCTACCGGTCAGCTTGGCGTTCTGTGGTTTGCTGCATGATTGCGCCGAGTTTCAGCCGAGCAACGAGTGGGCCATGCGGGCTGCTTCGTTTCAAATACCAATCGAGGATTCGCGATGACCCGTTTGATAGGGACGGTGCCGGCTGTGATGGCGGCTCTGATGTTGATGGTGCCGCATGGCCTTCTGGCTCACGCGCAGCAGGAGGGTTCAGACCCAGCACACGAGTCCACAATAGGCGGCAGTCCGGAACAGATTGCCGTCTGGTTCGACCACGAAATGCGATTGACGTTCTTCGAGGTATCGGGTCCCGACGGTCCGGTCGATCTGCGTGAACGCCCGGGTAGAACCCCTGTCTCCCGTTTCGAGACCGCCCCAAGCAATGCCTTGGCGCCCGGCGAGTATACCGTCCGATGGCGTGGTCTGGCCGAGGACGGGCACGCGATGTTTGACGAGTTCTACTTCACGGTGCGCTAACGGATGTTCTGGCCGGCAGCCCTTAGTGGTCTGGATCCGTGGATGCTGCTCATCGTGTTTGCGGCCGCGGGCTTCTACGCGAGTTCTCTGGTCGCGGTGGGTGGGGTCCTCTTCAGGCTGACATCTCCCGAGGAGCAGGATTGGGATCGGATCGGACTTGGGCCACTCGTGGTCGCTTCGGCATTGCTTGCCGTCGGGCTGCTATTGCTGCAATGGCCGTTACAGGCAGGATTTCTGGGCGGGGCTACCCTTGCCGCTGCTCTCGACCCGATGCTTCTCGGTATCGTCTTCGAGAGCGCCCAGGGGACCCGAATGATCCTCGCGGCGAGCGGGCTCCTCCTGTTGCATGGGATTCTGATCGGCTTGGGACGCTGGCGGTATCTGGGGCTCGGGCTGAGTGCGGTCGGGGTGATCCTGGTGCTCCTGGCCTTTACACAGGTCGGACATACGAAGGACGAGCCCCGCTGGCTCCTGGCGATGCTGCTCTTCGTTCATCTTGCCGCCGTGGCTTTCTGGGTCGGCGCATTGATTCCATTGTACCGATTGGCCGGAGCGGCCATCCCGGCTGCGGTCGCTGCGCGGGCTCTCGCGCGCTTTGGCAAGACCGCATCGGTGACGGTCGGCCTCCTGGTGGCGGCTGCAGTTGGACTGTCGTGGTTGTTGGTCGGAGGGGTTGCACCGCTTTTTGAGAGCGTTTACGGGCAGACCCTGCTGATCAAGATCACTCTGGTCCTCTTCCTCCTGGCCATCGCCGCGTTGAACAAGTGGCGACTGGTTCCCGCCTTCGAACGTGGAGATCCGAGTGCTGCGGGGCGCTTGCGCGGAAGTATTCTGATCGAAGGTCTTCTGGTGTTACTGATTCTCTTTGTAACCGCGCTGATGACAACCACGACTTCGCCCAACGGGTGAGATCGAACGGAAAGGAGAACCGCCTAGATGCATCGAATTGCCATCCTTCTGCTTCTCGCCTCAGGCCTGGTTCCGTCGTCGGCGGCCGGAACCCAGCCCTATGACCCTGCCGTTGCCGTCCCCGAACCGGCCTTCGCGCCACTGCCAGCGCCCCTGTTGCCGGAGGCCTCAATGGGGGAGGACGATTGGCGGTCCGCCAATGACACGGTCGGCGCCTTCACACGGGGGCACATCGACATCATCCGATGGGAGGCCGAGAACCCACCCGTTCCAGCCGCCCAGGTCTCGCCGGAAGGCGAACCGCTGTCACTGACCGATGCCGTAAGGATCGCGCTGTCGAACCGGCCGGATCTCTTTGCCACCGAAAACATGGGCAGGCTGGAGCGCGCGCGGGCCGATATCGCGGCTTTGGAGTTTGTCCGTGAGGTTCACAGGACATGGATCCAGGCGGTTGCGGCCGAGGAGGGGCTGCGTCGTGTACAGGAGGCATTCGAGGCCTCCGAGATTGCGACGGAACTCGCCCTGCGCATGACGCGGGTCGGGAATTGGGGGCAGGACCGCCTCCTGCGCCAACAACTGGGCCTCTCCGATGCGGGGATGGATCTTGCGCAGGCGCGTCAGGCTGCAGCGAGTGCACGCGAAGCGCTGATTCGCAAGCTTGGTCTGTGGGGTGATATCAGCGCGTTGCTTCTGCCGAACGAGTTGCCAAGTTTGCCCGCTACGCCCCAAAACGGGGACGGGCTGGAGGCTGCAGCGCTGAAGAACCATCCCACGCTCTCTCTTCTGGCGATCGAGGCCGAACGCGCCCTGCGGGGACTGCCGTCCAGGACCGGGGACATGTGGAACGATGCCGCTGAGAGGGCGCTTTCTGACGCGCTTGATTCCGCGCCTGTCGAGGACGGATCCATGGATCCACTCATCACATCGGCCCCTGTGCTGGAACAGCGCCGTCTGCCCCCTGGTCACGAGGCGGCCCGGGCCGCCAAGGCTCAGGCCGAGGCGGCTGCACTCGCGGTCCGGATCCGTTCCCAGGTGCGTGAGGCCTACCACCAGTACCGCGTCGCATACGAGATTGCGCAACGGGCTGAAGAGAACCACCGCCTGAGTGTGGAGCTCCAGGACGACATGCTGCTGCGCTACAACGGCATGCTGAAAAGTACCTGGGACCTGCTTGCCAGCGCACGCGATCGGGTGGAACGGGCCGATGCCGCCGTGCAGGCGAGGCGTGACTTCTGGCTGGCGCACGCGAATCTGCAGGCCGTGCTCGCCGGTGCAAAGTATCCCGGAGCCGATGCCGGCGCGGTCGCCACGGGCCGAAAATCTGCCGCAGGAGGGCATTAAGATCATGAATCGACGGGATTTCATTAGCGGAGCAGCACTGGGTGCCGTGGCCGCGGCCGGGGTCAGCAAGGTGGCACTGGCCGCCTTGCCCGAGCCCGCCATCGTGACCTCGCCGGAGACCGCGCCACCACGCATGCCCGACAAGGGTCGCCCGTACCACCCGGTGGTCACGCTGAATGGCTGGACCGCACCCTGGCGCATGAACAATGGCGTGAAGGAATTCCATCTGGTTGCGGAACCGGTAGAACGCGAGATCGCTCCCGGAATGATCGCCAGACTTTGGGGTTATAACGGCCAGAGTCCGGGTCCGACCATCGAGGTGGTCGAAGGCGATCGGGTGCGCTTGTTCGTGACCAACCGCCTGCCCGAACCGACCACGATTCACTGGCACGGCCAGCGTCTGCCAAACGGCATGGATGGAGTCGCTGGACTGAATCAGAAAGCCATCCCGGTGGGCAAGACCTTTGTCTACGAATTCGTGGCGCGTCGTCCGGGTACCTTCATGTATCACCCGCACGCCGATGAAATGGTCCAGATGGCAATGGGGATGATGGGCTTCTGGGTGACCCACCCACGCCAGAAACACGAGTGGATCAACGAGGCAGAACGTGATTTCTGCTTCCTGTTGAATGCGTACGATATCGACCCGGGCAGCGTGGTGCCGAAGATCAACACCATGCTCGATTTTAACCTGTGGACTTTCAACAGTCGGGCGTTTCCGGGTATCGATTCCTTCAATGTCCGCCTGGGCGACCGGGTGCGCATCCGGGTTGGCAATCTCACGATGACCAACCACCCGATCCATCTGCACGGCCACGAGTTCGAGGTCACCGGGACCGATGGCGGGCCGACTCCCCCCGGCTCCCGGTGGCCGGAAGTCACCTCCGACATCGCGGTGGGCCAGATGCGCCAGATCGAATTCATCGCCGATTCCGAGGGTGACTGGGCCTTCCATTGTCATAAGAGCCATCACGTGATGAACCCCATGGGCCACGACGTGCCGACGATGATCGGTGTCGATCATCGGGGTCTTGTGGGGCGAATCCAGAATCTCGTTCCGGAATACATGGTCATGGGTGAGCGGGGTATGGCCGACATGAAAGACATGCAGATGATGCTGCCGGAGGAGACCCTTGCCATGATGTCGGGCTTCGGGCCGCACGGGGCGATCGGCATGGGCGGCATGTTCACCATGCTCAAGGTGCGCCACGACCAGAAGCCCGGCGATTATTCCGACCCCGGCTGGTACGAGCAGCCGTCCGGAACGCAGGCCTATGAATGGACTGGGTCCCTGCCGGAGCCACAGCGTTTTGCGTCGGAGCGCCTGCATCAAGGCGAGGTTCCCGATCTGAACCGTCCCGCTTTGGAGATGCGGGTGCGCAAGCCGGTTTCGGGTGCGCACAATCACTGACGGGTGAACAGGGAGGGGTGGGAGTCGCATGACTTACTCGCCGATGCGCCGATTCGACCCATCAAAGGGAACGGGCGCGGAGGCGATAACGCAAAGTTTCACCAGGACAAGCGGAGAGACCTGCTCATGAAGAGAACGTTACCGTACCTCACACTACTCGCCGTCTTTGGCGTTGTCGCGCTGAACAGTGGCCACGCACAGGAGCGTCATCATCATGGTACTGGCGCTAACGATGGCATGCAGCATCACGACCAAGCCCAGGGCATGCACGGATCGGGCTCCGGGCCGGTTCAAGGAGGACTGCCGAAGGTGGAATCGGAGGTTCGCCGCATCAACATGCGTGCAAATACCGTCTCACTTCGACACGACGAGATTCCCAACCTCGACATGCCACCGATGACGATGGTGTTCCATGTATCGGATCCAAGCCTGCTGGAAGGGCTTGCTGTCGGAGACGAGATTCTGGCCACATTCGACCAGATCGATGGGGCCTACACGGTGCTATCGGTGGAGCCGAAGCAATAACAACCGCGGGTTGCGGGCAGGAAGACGATGACGCCGCGATCCCGCCCCCGGCAAATGTGACCAAGCCGAGGGCGGGCTAGCGCTCAATCGTCGTCGTTGTTGGTGGCGTCGTCGATCGCTTCGCCTGCATCCTCGATGGCGTCATCGACCGCCCGGCCGGCACGTTCGGCGGGTCCCGGCGGATCGATCGCATCCTGTGCTTCCTGTACGGTCTCATCGACCTCTTCGCCGATCTCTTCCGCCGGACCGGGATCCGAGCACCCAACGAGCAGGATCAGAGAGGCGAGACCGATGGGAATCCATAGCTTCAGAATCGAACTCATGAACATCTCCTTTTATCAACCGTTAGCGTGATGCTGCGCAGTTTTGCGTACGTGTGAAACGGGCCAGTCCAGCAATGGGCAGTGTGTCGCCCGTGCATTGAGGTTGCCACGCGATATTCAGCCCTGCACTCCAGCCAGTAGGGATGCGCCTCCCCGCAGTCCAACGGAGCGCGGCGGCTTGCCGGCCGAGTCCCTCTTCCTGCGGTTTTTACGGTAGCACACCGGTTCGGGGCCTTTACAGTCCGGAAATCCCCCATGGGCATCCGATACCCCGGATAGGTTAAGTTAGCCAGGCGCTTTGAATACAAGCGAGTGGTTTCAGTCCCCGCCACGAAATTCAGGAGGGCAGGCAATGGCATCGATTCTCACGCTCACGATGAATCCGGCACTCGACGTCAGTACGTCAGTGGACAAGGTGGTCAGCAAACACAAGCTCCGTTGCTCCGGGATTCGCTTCGACCCCGGTGGAGGTGGCGTGAACGTCGCTCGTGTGATCCAGCGCCTGGGGGGTAAGGCCACGGCGCTGTATGCCGTGGGAGGCCCGCTCGGCGAGGTGTATCAAGGGCTGCTCGAAGCGGAACTGGACGGCGCAACCCGGATTGCGATCGAGGGCAACACCCGCCAGAGTCTGAACGTATCCGAGAACTCGACCGGCGAGGAATACCGCTTCGTGCTGGAGGGTCCCGAGTGGCGGGAGAAGGAGTGGCGAGGCGCGTTGGATCTGATCGAGGAAAGGCTCTCGGCAGGCGCCTATGTTGTGGTCAGCGGCAGCCTGCCCCAGGGGGTGCCGGACGATTTCCCGGGACGGGTGGCCCGTCTGGCGAAGCAGGCCGAGGCCCGATGCGTGGTCGATGCGTCCGGAGCGGCCCTCGAAGCGTCCCTGGAGGAGAGCGTCTTCCTGATCAAGCCCAACCGCCGCGAGTTGAGCGATCTGACCGGCTCCGACCTCGACACGAGGGAGGAACAGGAAGCGGTGCTACGGAAGATCGTTGAAGACGGTGGCTCCGAGGTCGTCGCGCTGAGCCTGGGCGGTGACGGGGCGCTGTTCGCGTCGGCCGATGGTGTCTTTGACATTGGGGCGCCAGAGGTGGAGGCGAGAAGCGCAGTGGGCGCAGGTGACAGCTTCGTGGCGGCCCTGGTGCTTCGTCTGGCCGACGGGAAGCCGTTGGAAGATGCAGCTCGCTACGCCGTGGCTGCCGGGGCCGCCGCATTGCTGAGCGAGGGCACCGAGATGTGCCGTGCGGAGGACGTCGAGCGGTTGTACGAAGAGTTGCAATCTTGAGACAGCCCAAGATCATTGACGATGGAGGCATCGTTGCCGGCGCCGGGTGCCGAGCATGTTAGCACGCCGTCGAAGCGGCCCTGGCCCGGCGTCGAGCAAACCCGGCGCCGGGCCAGGAGGCTTGCCGGTCGCCACGTATTCGATCGTTGCACGTGCTGCGGAAACGGGCCAGCTCGGCGTGGCCGTGCAATCGCATTACTTCTCGGTCGGCAGTGTAAGCCCCCATGCGGATGCCGGTGTGGCTGCCGTGACCATCCAATCCTTCGCCAAGCCCAGCTATGGGACGGAAGGCCTGCGCCTGATCCGGGAGGGTGCGTCGGCGCATGAGGCGCTGGCGACATTGCGGGGTAGGGACGAGCATGCAGAATATCGCCAATCGGCGATGGTGGACACCCAGGGCCGCGTTGCGGTCTACACGGGCGAACGATGCATCCCTGAGGCGGGCCATCACGCCGGCGACGGGTATGCCTGCCTGGGTAACATGCTACTCGAACCGGGAATCTGGAAGCGGATGGGAGCAGCCTTCGAGAGTGAGAAGGGCGAACTCGTTGATCGGTTGATCGTCTCCTTGGAGGCCGCACAGGCGGCCGGTGGCGACCTGCGCGGCCGCCGGTCTGCCGCCGTCATCGTCGTCAATGCCGAGTCCTCTGGAGATCCGGCGGTGGACGTCTTGTTCAATCTCCGGGTCGAGGACCACGATCAACCGCTGCAGGAGCTGAATCGACTGGTCACTTTGAAGATGGCCTTTCATCACAACAGCCGCGGCGATCATCATCTGCGGAACGGCGATGTCGATGCCGCGTTACGGGAGTTCTCCATGGCGGTTTCGATGGCGCCTGCCCACGAGGAGCTGATCTTCTGGCAGGCCGTGGCGATGGCGGTCGCCGGATTCCGTAAAGAGGCGGAGCCCCTGTTTCGGGAGCTGTTCGACTCCTCCAGCAACTGGCGGCTGCTGGCGGAACGGGTGGCCAAGTCGCGGTATCTGCCCGCGGGGTCGCACGCGCTGGACGAGATCCTTGCACGCTGAGATGGCTCTGGAGATGGTGCGGGAACGCGAGGGTTTTGCCAAAGGGAACGGGGAGTGAATCGATTGATCCCGCTGTGGTTCAAGTTGTCCTATCTGGTCTTCGTGGCCGCGCTGATTCCAGCGTATACGCTGGAGCACGGCCTGGTGAACTTTCTCTGGTTCTCCAACGTGGCGCTGATCGGGGGGCTGCTGGCCGCATGGCTGGAGAGCCGGCGCGTCGCGAGCATGATGGCGGTGGCGGTTGCGCTCCTGGAAATGGCCTGGGTTTTCGATTTTCTGCTCAGCCTGGCGCTGCGTGGGCCGACGCCGCTGGGCATCGTCGACTACATGTACAACCCGGATATCGCGTTACACGTGCGCCTGCTTTCGCTCTACCACCTGCTGTTGCCCTTTGTACTGTTCTGGATGGTGTGGAGACTCGGTTACGACAGCATGGCGTGGCGTTTCTGGGTGCCGACAGGTTGTGCGATCCTCCTGGTGACCTTCGTGCTTTCCACCCCGGAGCGGAACATCAACTGGGTGTGGGGTCCGGGGGGCGAGGCGCAGGACTGGACCTCGCCCTACGCCTGGTTTGCGATCGTCGTCTTCGTTTGTGTGTCAGTTTGGTGGCTGACGCATCGGGGCCTGCTCGTCGTCCTGCGAAGCTTCGGCCGCAGCGATTGATCGGCGCGGTTTCGGGCAGTCCGGCAGGCGTTCACACCAGCGTTCTGGCCGCCGTCTGTACCGGATCCCAGACCGGCGAGAAGGGTGGTGCATAGGAGAGGTCCATGTAGACTAGTTGCTCCGCCGTGAGCTTGGCCGTGATCGCCACGGCGATGGTGTCGATCCGCTTGGCGGCGCCGTTTCCACCCACGATCTGGCCGCCGAGCAGGCGACCGGTCCCTTCCTCCGCCAGGAGTTTCACCTTCAGCTTGGCGCTGCCCGGGAAGTAGTGGGAGCGGGTCAAAGCGTCGATGGTCTTCACCCTGAATGGAATCCCGGATTCTTCCGCTTCTTTCTCGGACAGGCCCGTGCGGGAAATCTCAAGGTCGCGGAACCGGGTGATGGCGGTACCAAGCACGCCGGGAAACTCCATCCTTCCGCCGCTGATGTTGATGCCCGCCACCAGTCCGTGCTTGTTGGCCACCGTCCCGAGTGCGATGAAGACCTGCCTCTCCTTCACCAGATGAAACGACTCGGCGCAGTCGCCCGCCGCCCAGACATGGGGCACCGAGGTTTCCAGGCGCTTGTTCACCTGGACTGCACCGTTGGCACCCAGTCTGATCCCGGCGGCCTCCGCCAGTTCGCCATTGGGTCGCACCCCGATGCCGAGGATGACCAGGTCGGCCTCCAGGGTCTGCCGGTCAGTGACCACGGCGCGCAGTCGTCCGTCCGAGTCCGTCTCGAAGCGCTCGAGTTTCTCGCGCAGAAAGACGCTGACCCCGGCATCCCGCATGGCCTCGCTGATCGACTCGGCGACATCGGCATCCATGCTGACCATCACCTCCGGCGCCATGTCGATCAATGCGACCTCCATGCCCCTTTCGAACAGCGCCTCCGCCATCTCGATGCCGATGTAGCCGCCGCCAACGATCACGGCTTTCGCAGGTTGGTGGGCCTCCACGTACTCGAAGACATCGATTCCGCTCTGCAGGGTGGAGAGGCTGAAGATGCCCTCGGCGTCGATGTTGGACAGGTCGGGAACGATGGGGGAGGCGCCGGTGGCGATCAGCAAGTCGTCCCAGCCCTCCCAGAAAGTCGTGTCCTGCTGCAGATCTCTGACCTTGACCCGTCTCTGCTCCGTATCGATCTCCAGGACCTCGTGCAGCGTGCGCACATCGATGTTCTGTTTTTCGCGGAACACTTCGGGCCGGCGGGTGATCAGGCGGTCGGAGGATTCCACCTCGCCGGCGATCAAATAGGGCATGCCACAGGCCGCATAGGAGGTATGCCGTCCGCGTTCAAACACCACGATCTCGCGGTCCGGATGTTCGCGCCGGACCTTGGATGCCGCGCTCATTCCAGCGGCATCGCCGCCGATGACGACCAGTTTGCGGTTTGCCATGGATTTTCTCGCATATCCCGGATCTTCGGAATCCGGGATGTTCATTGAGGGAGTTCGATTCTACCGAACAGGCCGGGGTGAAAGCACCGGTCGGGGGTTTTCCTGACGCGCACTGCCCAACGCCCCAGCCTTGTCCGAAGGGGATGATGGCGCGCGCGTGCTGCGTCAAGCCTGCTGGAGCACCTCCCGATACGTCTGCTCCGCGAACATGGATACGGCCATGCGCACGGTGGGCATGCG
>SKJG01000103.1 GCA_007116035.1 Thioalkalivibrio sp. | reverse complement strand
CGAAATCCTGATCATCAGCACACCCCAGGACACGCCGCGCTTCGAGCAACTGCTGGGTGACGGTAGCCAATGGGGGATGCAGCTGCGCTACGCGGTGCAGCCACGCCCCGAGGGTCTTGCGCAGGCGTTCATCATTGGCGCGGATTTCCTGGATGGTGGCCCCAGTGCACTGATCCTCGGCGACAACCTGTTCTATGGGCACGATTTCCGGGGCATCCTGCGCGAGGCGGATCGCCAGCCTTCGGGGGCGACGGTCTTCGCCTATCACGTGCAGGATCCCGAGCGTTACGGGGTGGTGGAATTCGATGCGGAGGGGCGTGCGCTCAGCATCGAGGAAAAGCCGGCACAACCGCGATCGAACTACGCGGTGACCGGGCTGTACTTCTACGATCCTCAGGTGGTGGACATCGCCCGCTCGATCCGGCCGAGCGCCAGAGGGGAACTCGAGATCACCACGGTGAACCAGACCTACCTGGAGCAGGGCAACCTCACGGTGCAGGTATTGAAACGAGGGTACGCGTGGCTGGACACCGGCACCCACGACAGCCTGCTCGACGCCGGTCAGTACATCTCGACGCTGGAGCACCGGCAGGGTCTGAAGATCGCCTGCCTCGAAGAGATCGCCTGGCGTCAGGGCTGGATCGATCGTGATCAGGTGGCGACCATTGCGCAGCCGCTGAGCAAGAGCGGCTACGGGCAGTATCTGCTGCGGGTCTTGAACGAGAAGGTGTTCTCGTGAAGGTGACGCCGACCGCAATCCCGGACCTGTTGATCCTGGAGCCCCGGGTCTTCGGCGACGACCGCGGGTTCTTCTTCGAGAGCTTCAACGCCCGGCGCTTTGCGGAGCTGACCGGGGTGGAGACGGCCTTCGTGCAGGACAACCACAGCCGCTCTGCACGGGGCGTGCTGCGCGGCCTGCACTACCAGATCCGACAGCCCCAGGGAAAGCTGGTGCGGGTGGTGGCCGGCGAGGTCTGGGACGTCGCCGTGGACATCCGTCGCGGTTCTCCCAGCTTCGGGCAATGGCAGGGAGCGCACCTTTCGGCCGAAAACAAACGCCAGATCTGGATCCCCGAGGGCTTTGCCCACGGGTTCGTGGTGCTGTCCGAATCCGCCGAGTTTCTGTACAAGACCACCGACTACTACGCCCCGGAACACGAGCGCTGTATCGCCTGGAACGACCCGGAACTCGCCATCGACTGGCGTTACCCCGGAGATCCCGTGCTCTCGGAGAAGGACCGGGCGGGAGCGCGTTTTCGGGACGCCGAACTGTTCGATTGAGATTTGACGTTCAGCCGGGCACGAAGTCTTGGGGCGGCGAAGCGGCGATGGGCGCCTTTGCGTATCTCGACGCCATACCGTCGTGGACGCCACCGTTTCTTGGGCTTGGGCAGCAATCATCCATGGCCCGCTTTCCAGATTTTGGCCGATCGCCCGAACACAAAGACTGATCCGATGAAACCATGATCATGAACACGTTTTTCGCAACGGCGCCGCAGGGGCTGGAGGAATTGCTGGCCGCGGAGCTGAGGTCGCTGGGGCTGGACGGAGTCCGGGTGCGGCGGGGCGGGGTCGAGTTCGGCGGGGATCTGGCCACGGCTTACCGTGTCTGTCTGTGGTCGCGCCTGGCCAACCGTGTGCTGCTGCCGCTGGAGCTGTTCACCGCGGGCGATGAACAAGCGCTGTACGACGGTGTGCAACGAATCGATTGGTCTGCACACCTGGGGCCGGAAAACACCATGGCGGTGAGCTTCACCGGCATCCGTGCTGCGCTCGGCCACAGTCGCTACGCCGAACAGCGGGTCAAGGACGCAGTGGTCGACCAGATCCGAGTGCGCGCGGGCAGTCGCCCCTCGGTTGACACCGAACAGCCCGACCTTCGCATCAACGTGCACATGGTCAGCGACGCCGTCACCGTGGCCGTCGATCTGGCGGGCGGCAGCCTGCACCGCCGAGGCTACCGGCGCGAGGGGCGGGCTGCACCTCTGAAGGAAAATCTGGCGGCGGCGATGTTGCTCAGAGCCGACTGGCCGAAGCTCGCCAGCGAGGGCGGCGCCTTCGTCGACCCCATGTGCGGCTCGGGCACGCTGCTGATCGAGGCCGCGTGGATGGCGGGCGACTGCGCGCCCGGCCTGTTGCGCAGCTACTACGGGTTCCTGGGCTGGCGCGGCCATGACGATGCGGTTTGGAAATCGCTGATCGACGAGGCGCTGGAGCGCCAGGAGCGCGGGATTGAAACCCTGCCGCCCATCCTCGGTTTCGACGAGGACGCGGGCGCGGTGGAGGCCACGCAGGACCACCTGCGCCGAGCGGACCTGACCGGGAAGGTCCAGGTGGAGCGGCGAGAGCTCGGCCAGGCGCGCCCTCCCGGAGGCGCCAGGCATGGCCTCGTGGCGACCAACCCACCCTACGGGGAGCGGCTCGGCGAGGCGCACGAACTGTTACCCCTGTACCTGCGCCTCGGTGAGACTCTGAGACGCCACTTCCCCGGCTGGCGGGCGATCATTCTCAATGGGGCCGGTTGCCAGATTGGCCTGAAACCCGAGCGCAGCTGGCAGATGTACAACGGGCCGATCGAATGTCGCCTCGAGCGTTTCGAGATCGGCGCACACGCCCCGGGGGCGGCGAGCGAGGCGGCGCCCGACCTGGTCAACCGCATCGCCAAGAACCGGCGCCAGCTGTCCAAATGGCTGAAACGCGAGCAGGTTCAGTGCTTCCGTGTCTATGACGCCGACATTCCGGAATACGCCCTGGCCGTCGACGTCTACGACACCAGTGACGGCCGCTGGCTGCATGTGCAGGAATATGCGCCACCGCCCAGTATCGACCCCGGCCCCGCCCAGGCACGGCTGCGCGCGGCCTTAAGCGTTCTGCCGGAAGCCCTGGACACGGATCCACGCAAGCTGGGGTTCAAGGTCCGCGATCGCCAGCGCGGCGACAGCCAGTACCAGCGGCGATCGGAGCGCGAGCAGTTCCTGGAGGTGTGCGAGGGTCCCTGCCGCCTTCTCGTCAACCTGACCGACTACCTCGACACCGGACTGTTCCTGGACCACCGAACGGTGAGGATCTGGATCGGGGAAAACACCCAGAACAGGCGCTTTCTGAACCTGTTCTGCTACACGGGTGCGGCCAGCGTACACGCCGCGCTGGGCGGGGCGCGGTCCACCACCAGCGTGGACCTCTCCGCGACCTACCTCGACTGGACGCGCCGAAACCTGCACCTGAACCAGCTCAACAGCCCGCTTAACCAGCTTGTGCGCGCGGACTGCCGCCAGTGGCTGAAAGACTGCCGCCAACATTACGACCTGGTCTTCCTCGACCCGCCCAGCTTTTCCAACTCCAGCCGCATGGAAGGCACCCTCGACATCCAGCGTGACCACAGCGAACTGATCCGCGACAGCATGCGCCTGCTTGCGTCCGGCGGGACGCTGATCTTTTCCACCAACCTGCGCAGGTTCCGCCTGGACCCGTCTCTGGCCGATGCGTTCGACGTCGAGGATCGCACGGCGTGGTCTATTCCCAAGGACTTCCAGCGCAATCAGCGCATTCACCAGTGCTGGTTCCTGCGGCCGCGGGGGTGATGCCTCGTTGGTTCGAAGATGCCCAGATGGCCGTGAATCGTTCAGGTCCCAGGGATTGGTGGTTGGCTGGGCCGTCAAAAAGCGAGGTTTTCCTAAGGCTCGCGCAGGCGACCCTTGAGCCGAATCGTGATTGCCTCCGTCCGTTTCCACACGGCGCGTTACCGGGCTTTGCCGAGCGCGTCGTCCTCACGAGGGAAAGCGAGCGGTTTCATAACCGAAACGCGATTCGTAACGCCGGCGGGGCGGGACAGGTTTCCGCGCGCGCACGGATGCAGGGGGCCAATACTTTCACGGGTTTCTAACGCGCGAAAATGTGTAATAATCCAATTAAAAAAGCACCCGTATGCACCTGTTTTAATTACTAGTCTAGTGGAGACGGCGGCAATTGCAGTTCTTGTATAATCAAGTGCATATAGCGATAAATGCCGAAAGTGCCCCCATCGATGCCCCCCTCATAAATCGGCGAAATTTTTTTCGGACTCGACCAGATTACAGCGTCGACCCGGCGCTCCCTATGCGTCGAATCGCCGTTCCAGCGCAGTGGTGCCGCCAATCAGGTCACGCCGTCGGCGCCATCGATCTCGACAGTGAGTCGGCTCACGTGGTGTCAAACCGACCGGTCCGCAATCGGGTACCCCATCGCCCGGTTCCCACGCTGGCGCTCGTCCCACATTCGGAGCAAGGCCGGGTGGCCGTTGTCGACGAAATCGATGATCCGTACGCCGGTCTTGGTCGCGTGTTCCCGGTGCAAGCGGCCGGCGTATTGCTGCAGTGTTCCCTTCCAGGAAACCGGCATCGCCAGAACCAGGGTGTCGAGAGGAGGGTGGCCGAATGCTGTCGGCGCGCAGAGCACGCCGGCATCGTGTTCTAGCATCGCCGAGACGGCCACCTCCTGGTCGATATGTAGGGTGCCGACGAAGGGCACTCCAAAGGGCTCACCGGCGAAAAGCGCGATGTGCTGAGACAGGCTGACCGCGTTGGCGTCTCAGCCATTTCCGGCTTCGAGGCTGCGTGGCTGGCATCCAGCACGAGTGCGTCGTGTTACCGGAAGCGGCGGACGCGTGGTTCGTGAGCGCACTGGGAGAACCCGCGATCGCTTTGGTGCCGGTCACCCCGCGATTTCCCAGCGCCCCGTAAAGTTGTGCGAGCATCCCCGATACCCCCACAGGCAACTGATGATCGTAAGTGCGTTTGTCCGCGAGGCGCATCAACTGCTGTACGAGTGGCGGAAGACGGAATCAGGCAAGCAGTCGTACTACATGACGTTGAAGGATTCCGACCAGGATGCGGTGGTGTTCTTTGCGGGGCTCTGGGAGCCGAACGGCGAGGTGGTCGCCACCTGCTGCGCCATCCTCACCGAGCCAGTCTCTCCACCCTTCGCGTTCATCCACGACCGCCAGCCGGTGGTGCTCGATCCCGATTGCCGGTGTCAGTGGCTGGATCCGGAATTGTCGGATCGGGAGAAGATCCGCAAGGTCGCCTAGCGACTCGATCTGGATCGGCTGATTGCCTATCCGGTTTCGACCAGGGTCAATGGCCCCGCGAACGACGATCGGTCGCTGATCGAGGAGGTCGAGGGGTAGGAGCTAGAACGCCCAGGCACCTGCTGGTAACTTTTCGGGTCGTTCTGATACTCGGCTGCCCGGAATGAGCGGAATAGGTGGCCGGCTTCGCGTAGAATCAGTGGCCGCATTGGCCTGGAATGGGTGGCGGGCTCCCCGTGGAATCGGTGGCCAGATCGCTCCGGAATACACACATGGTGGCCGAGATGATGGCGCCTGACTCGAACCCGACTCTGCACCCCGAGGAAGCAGCATGAGCGAATCATTCAACGGCTGGGCGAACCGCGCGACTTGGCTTGTCCACCAGTCGCTGACCTACGACCAGGGCCGCTACAGTCACTGGAAGGAGCGGGCCGAGGCGATGGACCGTCACGACCTAGCCGATGCGTTGAAGGACGCCCACACCGAGGAAGCGGTCGAAGTGCCCGACGGGTGGCGTAAGGAGATCGTTCTAGCCGCCGTGTCTGAGGTGGACTGGCGTGAGATTGCCTCCATCTTCAGGGAAAGTGCAGCCGACTGACCGCACGACTCGCCCGCTACCACCTAGGGCCGGCAATGTCCGGACCTTTTCCTGCCCTGCGGCTGCACCTGGGCGCACTGGTCATACGCAACACCGACCCGGCGCCGGGAGCGCTTGAACGGCTCGACGAGGTGCCGCTACCGTTGCGATTCAACCCATTGCGCCTTCCGGCGAAGGTGACCGCCATTGAACACGACGGGCACTTCTGCCTGTCCAGGGTACGCTGCCGTCCCGCGTGCGCGACAGACGCTGCTCCTGCCTGATCCAGTCACGAAAAAGTCGCGTGACGGCTGTCCGCTTGAGGCACGACTGGAGACCCTCATCCATCGAGACCGAGTGCCCGATCAGGGCCCGAGCGGTCTCCGACGCAGTGAAGCCGAGTGTCCCTTAGCCGGCAGGACTTCACCGCCCCGGGCCACATCGTTCACCCGCAACTGGACCAGATCCCAGCCGCGGAGCTTGCTGTCGATCGCCAAGTTGAACAGCGCGAGTTCCTTGGTTTTCCCGGCCATCTCCAACCGGGTGCACAGGGCCCAGATCTCTCTGAGCTTGAGCGGGGGTTTCTGGCCGATGAGCTTGCCCTTGTTCCAGGGGGTTGGATGGTAAGCAACGGTCATTGCACTGTCATTCATGGTCTGTCTCCTCGTTTGTGGTTGAGGAGACATCAGCATGATCCGATCTGGAGGGACGGTTGGCGATCCTGAACGGCCAGTCGGGGACGGCGCATGAGTGGCTCGAGTCGGACTTGGATCTGCCGTTCGGAACCGGTGGTGGGATCGACATCGAGAACTGCGCGGCCTGCGGCGGGGCGGTGCGAAGCATCGCCTGGATCGAGGATCCGGTCGTCATTCAGACGATCCTCGATTACCTGAAGACAAGAGACGAAACCTGGGAACCCTTCCCGTTGCCCGAACGCCGGGCGCCGCCTGGAGCGCTGTTCGGCTGACGGCATCGTCCTCATTCAACCCCGGAGGCTGTTCCCTGGAGGCACAAGGCAGGGAACCGGCTGGACGCTCGCCTGAAAGGGCGCTGATATGACGATGGTGGGGAGGCTAGGGCGACGGGCGATGACCGAATGGAGCGGGGAGTACGGGCGTGAAGGGTCGCTCGTTCCCACCTCCATCGGTGGATAATCAGTTGCCCCTTCCTGAAAAGGGCGTTTATCCTTCCTATACTCTGATCCACCAGCGCGACGATGATGAACGCATGCTGGCCAGCCACCTCTACGCCGGTGATCCCGGCTCCAGCGATGGCAATGGGCATTCGCCGCGCATCACCTTCCCCGGCTGCCGTACCGCGGGCACTTCGAGGAGGATGGTTACAACGCGATCCATTTCGTCAACGTCGAGCACTGCTGGGTGCGCGATGTGCACATCCACTGTGCACATCCACAACGCCGACAGCGGCATGTTCATCAACGGCCGGTTCTGCACGATCCAGAACGTCCCCCTCGCTGCCGGTCGCGAAACCGACTCCGGCAATCACACCGGCCACCACGGCATCGGCCTGCAGAACGATGACAACCTGGTTACCGGAATCGACCTGCAGACCCGCTTTATTCACGACGGCACCGTCTCCGGCGTGGCCGGCAACGTCATCTCGCGCAGCCGCGGCGATCGCCCGCTGTCGCTGCCGCCGATGGGGTGGGGCCCAGCGCCGATCAACTTCGTCGGTCTGCAGGGCCTTGAGAGCGCTGACAACGACGCCGGCTGGCACGTGGAGCCGATCGACCCGGCCATCCTCGACCCGGCCGACACCCACCAGGCCCAACTCCACCGCCGCCTGAACCGCGGGCCGAGGGCACCATGAACCTGAAGCAATTTGCCAACCGGCTCTCTGTAACGGTCCTGCTGGTCATGGCTGCGATGGCGATCGCGCTGACTGCCATCGCCGACCGGCTGACGTTGGCATCGTCAAAGGTGGTTTCTGCGATGGAGAGCGTGCGTGCTTCCGAGGAGATCCAGATCAGCCTTCTGAGTCACAACAAGGAGAGTTTCCTTTACGGCCTGAAGGGCGATGCGATTCATGCTGTCAACTTCGAACGCGAAGCGGAGCGTCTGCATTACTGGCTGGCGCGGGCGGCCGAGTACGTGGAGGATGCCGATGAGAGGCGGCTTCTGGAGGAGGTGGACGTCGCGGTGCAACACTACCTGCGGGTCCGCAGGGAACTACTGGAGGCCGGCACTGCGCCTGTGGAGGCATACGAGATTGCGGTTGAGCCCATGGAGATCGCCCGTGAACGGGCCGAGCGCTTGACCGATCTGAACGTCGCCCAGGCCGAGCGCGTGGGGCAAAGGGCGCAGACGGTAGGCCGCATCACCGCACTGGCGGGCCTGGCTGCCGTGCTTGTGGGAGTGGTCACCTTCCCGTTTCTATGGCTGGCCTTCCGCCGGCGGCTTTACCTGCCTCTGATCACCCTGACGGAACAGCTCCGCGGGCTCCATGGTTCGGCGATGCGAGTCGACGTGCCCGACGACGCGATGCTCGAGATCAAGCAGATCAGCCTGGAGTTCAACGAACTCGCCGCTCGCCTCTCCGAGCAGGCCAGGACGCGGCTGCGCTTTCTCGCGGCAGTCGCCCATGACCTCCGCAACCCGCTGAGCGCCATCCAGATATCAACCGAGGTGCTGAAAGCTCGGATCGCTGAGAACGCGAACGAGCGGGACCTCGTCGACATCGTGTTACGCCAGTCGATGCACCTCAACCGGCTGGTGAGCGACCTGCTCGACTCCAGCCGGATCGAGGCCGGGCACCTGGACATCATCAGCAGGCGAGTCAACATGTGCGCTCTGCTGAGCGATGCCACATCGCTGTTCCAGAACGTTTCAATGCGGCACAGGATCAACTTGAGATTGAGTGAGCCGGTCGTGACGTGCGAATGTGATCCCGAGCGGATCAGCCAGGTGCTCAACAACCTTCTCAGCAACGCGATCAAGTACTCTCCCCACGGCGGCGCGGTCGATGTGGCATTGGCGACGTGCGGGGATCATCTGACGATCACGGTGGCGGATGAAGGCATCGGCATCTCCGCCGAGGAGCGGGAGCGGATCTTCGAGCCGTTCCGCCGGAGCAAGGCGACGGAACAGACCATCCCGGGCGTTGGTCTGGGCCTCTCGGTGTCCCGCAAGATCGTCGAGGCTCACGGTGGTCGGATCGACGTCCAGAGCGGAGAAGCGGCTGGCAGCGCGTTCGTGGTTCGACTGCCGCTGCGGGCTGAGGCCGTGGCCGCTGCGCCCGCCGGTTCAGCGCCCGGGCGCGCCAGCTAGCGTGCTGACGCTCGAACCCATCATCCAGCTCGGCAATCAATGCCCCGCGGCGCCACCGCGCGCGGTGAGGCGAGCTTCAGTGCAGGGTCAGTTCGCGGGAGGCGTAGTGGATCGGGTAGGCGGTCAGCCATGCCTCGGTGCGGATGTCATCCCGGCCGCCTTTCAGCAGGAGGCGAACACATGCCTTACGCCGGCCGGGAGGAGCGAAGCATCAAGGCCCTCTCCGAAGCAGGAGATCGAGGATCTGCGCGCCGGACGCGGCATGGCCATGGCACTGGCCGCGGAATTGAACGGGTATACGGGGCCGTTACATACGCTCGAGCTGGCGCGCGAACTGGAGCTGACTTCCGAGCAGGAGCAACGGACCCGGCAGCTTTTTGCCGAGATGCAGCAGGAAGCGGGACGGCTCGGCGAGGAGCTCGTGGACGCCGAGGAGGCGCTGGATCGCCTGTTCCGGGAAGGGGAGGCGACGCCGGACTCGGTGCTGAAGGCCTCGATGAAGGCTGCTCAACTGCGGGGCCGACTGCGCGCCACCCATCTTCTCTACCATCTTGAGATGATGGACGTGCTTAGCCCGGAACAGCTTGAGCGCTACAAAACCCTGCGCGGCTATCGCTGATCGATGGGGTCCGAGCCCCTGGCTTGCCCATCTTCCGCGTCAGAGACTCCAGCCGACCCGAAGCCGTCGCCCACTGGTTCTTCACGAACGACCCGTTACCGATCTGCTGCAGACACCCAGGGTGGCGGCAGCGCGGGTAACAACAGGTCTGGCGGGCCGTGGAGTCGACGGATTGGGGGGCTAGGTCAGCTTCAGTCGGGATGTACTATATGGTGCTAGAATGAGGACCAGATGGAAGTGTTCGCGAGGGTGAAACGATGAGCCAGGGCAACGAGATCCACAAAATGGCCGATGTGCTCGGTCTTGAGGAGGACCGGAGCGGTTACACGGTACTCCGGTTCAGCCAGAAGATCGCCCGCGGGCTCCCGCTGCGCTCGGTCGAGCATGTGCACAAGATCGTCGCACCGCGCTACAGGGGGTTCTCGACCCTGGTAATCACCAAGCAGACTCTCGTTCGGCGCCGAAAGAAGGGCGAGCCGTTGAGCCAAACGGAGAGCGAGCGGCTGGCGCGGATCGCACGGGTGTGGTCCATGGCAAAGGGTGTTTACAAGGACGAGGAGCTGACGCGAACCTTCTTGATGCGGCCACACCAGCTCCTGGAGGGCCGGGTACCGCTGGAAGTGGCCGCCGAGAATGAGTACGGCGCGGAAGCGGTGATGGAGATCCTTGGTCGGCTGAAGTACGGCTCCGCTGCATGACAGCACAGCGTCTCGACCGGACGCTGTCGGTCTGGCGGATCGGGGATCCGACGGGGGAGTACCCAATCTTTGATGCCACCGGTTCGACCCTTTACCCCGGCCGTTGGAATGACGCGAATACGCCCGTGATCTACGCCGGTGAGCATTACTCAACGGCGATGCTGGAAAAACTTGTCCATGCCGGCGGCCTGATGCCCCCGGACCAGCACTTCATTCGGATCACGCTGCCCCGCGGGCTCAGTTACGAGATGGTGAACGGAGACCTATTGCCCGACTGGGCGGCTCCGGACTGCGAGGCTGCCCGGGAGTACGGCGTCCGATGGGCTGCGGACCAACGTTCTGCGGTCCTGTTCGTCCCTTCCTTTGTCGCGCGTGTCGAGCGCAACGTGCTGATCAACCCAGGGCACCCCGAGTTCGGTCAAATAGAGACCGAGCTTCCTCAGCCGGTCTGGTGGGACCGGCGGCTGTTCAGTACAGGCTGACGGCTCGGGTTGAACGAACCCGTGAGAGGTTTAGACCAGACGGGTGCTTTCGGGGTGCGGGGCACGACCCTGAGCCGCCGCCCAACCTTCGCTCTCAACCGACCCTTGACCGCCTTACTGCGGACGCCCGAGAACGTCAATCAGGAATTTCGTTCCCCGACCAGTGCCTCAGATTTGCTAACGTCGGCGCTTGGAGTGCCTGAGGGAGGCGGACGGATCTCCGGCAACGTCGCCGGCTGAGAGTAACGCCGCTGCCAATCCGCGCCCGAGACCGCTGTTGAAGCGATGGTCTGCGTTGCAATATGTTTCGGAGGCTCACCACCGCGCCAGGGCTTCGCCCCAGAGGATATACTTCGGGCGAACCTGTGCGTGAAGAAGGCGTCCGATTGCGATGAACGACGGGACGGGGAACGGGACATCGGCGAGATCGGGGGCGCGCACCGACACCCTGGATGTCCGCAGCATCGTCGACACCGTGCGCGAACCGCTGCTGGTCCTGGACAGGCATCTGCGGGTGCAGAGTGCCAACCGCTCCTTCTACCGCACATTTCAGGTTTTGCCGCAGGACACCGAGGGCCGGCTTCTCTACGACCTGGGCAACCGGCAGTGGGACATTCCGCGCCTGCGCACCCTGCTCGAGGAGATCCTCCCACACGATACGGTGGTCGACGATTTCGAGCTGACGCACGATTTCCCGGACATCGGGCACAAGGTGATGCTGCTCAACGCCCGCAGGCTCCGGCAGGAGGGCGACGACCGGATCCTGCTGGCCCTCGAGGACGTGACCGAGCGGCGGCGGGCCGAGCGGGAACGTCACGAGATCGAGACCCGTTTCACCGCCTTGGTGAAGAACATCCAGGACCACTCGATCTTCACGCTCGATCCACAAGGGCGAGTCACCAGTTGGAACGTCGCGGCCGAGCACATCCTGGGCTACGCCGAGGCGGAGGCGTTCGGGCGGCACTTTGCGTTCATCTTTACGCCGGAGGACCGTGAGCAGGGGGTGCCCGAAGCCGAGCTACGTGCGGCCCGGGAAAGTGGTCGCGCCGATGACGAGCGTTGGCACCTGCGCAAGGGCGGCGGACGGTTCTGGGCGCTGGGCATCGTCAGTGCCTTGCACGATGCCGAAGGGCGGCTGACCGGCTTCTCCAAGATCCTGCGGGACATGACGGCGTGGAAGCGGAGCGAGGAGGCCCGGCAGGCAGATGAGCGGCGGCTGCGCCTGGCACTTGATGTGGCCTTTACGCTTGAGTTCGAATGGGACATCCCGCGCAATGAGGTGCGACGCCATTATTCCCGCATCGGCGCGGCTCCCCAAACGCAGGAGGCACGTCCGAGCAGCCTGGAGGAGTTCTGCGCGGCGGTTCATCCCGACGATCGTGAGCGCTTCCTGGCGGGTCTCCACGCCGCCCTCGCCCACCCGGAGCGGGGCTACAGCGCCGAATTCCGATTGTGCGAGCCGGACGGGCAGATCGTCTGGGTGGCCGATTACGGCTATCTGGAGTGCGACGATCAGGGGAACCCCCAGCGGCTGATCGGGCTGTCGCAGGACATCACGGAGCGCAAGCGGTCGGAGGAGCGGTTGCGGGCGGCCTACGACGCGTTCCGGCACCTGGTCGATCAGTCGCCGTTCGGCGTCTTCGTAGTCGATTCGGATTTCCGCCTGGTGCGGGTCAGCGCCGGAGCACAGAAGGTGTTTCGGAACGTGCGGCCGCTGATCAAGCGGGACTTCGGCGAGGTCATGCGGCTCATCTGGCCGGAGCCCTTTGCCAGCGACGCGATCGCCCGGTTTCAACACACTCTCGACACTGGCGAGCCCTACCATGCGCTGACGACCATCGAACGCCGCCAGGACAGCGTCGAGACCGAGTCCTACGACTGGAAGATCGAGCGTGTGACGCTCGCTGACGGGCGTCCCGGCGTCGTGTGCCACTTCTATGACCTGTCGGAGCGGCACCGCTACGAGGAAAACCTGCGCGAGAGCGAGGCCCGCTTCCGCACCATGGCCGACGGGCTCCCGCTGATGGTCTGGGTCCACGATGCCGAAGGCCGCCAGGAGTTCGTCAACCGCACCTTCTGCGAGTTCTTCGGTGTGAGCGCCGAGAAGGTCGCGGGAGACGGCTGGCAGATGTTGATGCACCCCGAGGACGCCGGGCGCTATACTAACGAGTTCCTGGTCTGCATGCGGGCGCAGGCCTCCTTCCATGCGGAGGTCCGGGTACGGTCCGCCGATGGGCAGTGGCACTGGCTCGAGTCCTGGGGCCAGCCAAGGTTCGGTCGCTCGGGTGCATTCCTCGGCGTCGTCGGCACCAGTGCGGACGTCACCGCGCGCAAGCGGGCCGAGGAAGCGCTGCGCCGCAACGAGGCCCGTTATCGGGAGTTGCTGGATAACGCCAACAGCGCCATCCTCCGTTGGTCCCGAGATGGCACCATCACCTATTTCAATGAGTACGCTGAACGTCTCTTTGGCTATTCCGCCGCGGAGGTTGTCGGCCGGCATGCCGGCGTCTTGCTCCCCGACCAGGAGTCCACGGGGCACGATCTCTCCGGCCTCATCACCGATATCGTTGCCCACCCTGAGCGCCACGAGCAAAATGTCAACGAGAACCTGTGCCGGGACGGCCGGCGCCTGTGGATGATCTGGACCAACAAGCCGGTGGTCGACGCAGAGGGGCATTTGGTCGAGATCCTCTGCGTGGGAACCGATATCACCAAGCTCAAGGCCGCGGAGGCGGCCCTTCAGGAGGCCGGTCGCCGCAAGGATGCTTTCCTCGCCACTCTGGCCCACGAGCTGCGCAACCCGCTCGCCCCCATCCGCACCGGCCTCGACCTGATCGACGCGTTGCGCGGTGATGCTGCGGCCTGCGACGAGCCCATACAAATCATGAATCGCCAGCTCGGCCACCTGGTGCGTCTGGTCGACGACCTGCTGGACGTCTCCCGCATCAGCCGCGGGAAGATCCAGCTGCGCAAGGAGCGGCTCGACCTGGTGGAGATCATCGATGACGCGCTGGATATGAACGGCAGCGGGCTGAGCCAGGGCGATCGCCAGTTCACCGTCAGCGTGCCTTCGAAGCCGCTCATGGTGGAGGGCGATCGGGTGCGGCTGGTGCAAAGCATCGCGAACCTCTTGAACAATGCGGTCAAGTTTACCGAGCCGGGTGGACGCATCGACGTTCGCGTGATGGCGCGCGGCGAGCGGGTGGAGATTCAGGTACAGGACGACGGCCGTGGGAT
>SKJG01000056.1 GCA_007116035.1 Thioalkalivibrio sp. | reverse complement strand
CTGGGCGTGGCGCGGGACGCCACGGTGCAGGACATCAAGAAGGCCTTCCGCAAGCTCGCCCGCAAGTACCACCCGGACGTGTCCAAGGAGCCCGATGCCGAGACCCGGATGCAGGAGCTGAACGAGGCCTACGCGGTGCTCTCCGACCCCGAGAAGCGTGCCGCCTATGACCAGCTCGGGCGCGGCCACCAACCCGGCGAGGAATTCCGGCCGCCACCGGACTGGGATGCCGGCTACGAGTTTTCGGGCCGCGGCTTCTCTCCCTCCGAGGAGGCCGCTTTCAGCGACTTTTTCTCCGAACTGTTCGGACACATGGGTGGCGCCCGGGGTCGCTACCACACCCGGGGCGCCGAGTTCCGTGCACGAGGCGAGGATCACCACGCCAAGGTGTTGCTGGAACTCGAGGACGCCTTCGAAGGCGCGACCCGGCAGATCTCGCTGCGCGTACCCCGGCTGGATCCGGAGGGCCGCGTCGTCGTCGATACCCGCACCCTGAATGTACGCATCCCGAAGGGGGTCCACGAAGGACAGATCATTCGCCTCGCCGGCCAGGGCTCGCCCGGGATCGGGGGTGGACCCGCAGGCGATCTGCTGCTCGAGGTCCATTTCCGCCCGCATCCCCGTTTCCGCCCCGATGGTCGGGATCTGCACCTGACCCTGCCCGTCACCCCCTGGGAAGCGGCCTTGGGCGCAGTGATCCCGGTGGACCTTCCCAGTGGCAGTGTCAAGGTCCGCATCCCGGAAAACGCCCAGAGCGGGCGCCAGTTGCGCGTACGCGGCAAGGGCATCCCGGGAAGCCCGTCCGGCGACCTGCTGCTGGAGATCCAGGTGGTGCTGCCTTCCCCCGACAACCCGAAGGCGCGAAGCCTCTATGAGCAGATGGCGCGCGAAATCCCCTTCGATCCGCGCCGTAACCAGAGGGCATGAACATGCGCGACGACGACATCCTGACCGGCAGCCTGCTCGACGAAAGCTGGCTCACCCTCGAACAGATCGCCGCAGCCTGCACCGTTGAGCCGCGGTGGCTGGAACGGCATATCGAGGAAGGACTCTTTCCCCACACCGAGTGCGTGGCCGGGACCTGGCGGATCACCTCCCTCCACCTGCGTCGCGCGCGGCGCATGCGGGAGATCGAGCGGGTGTTCGACGCCGAGCCGGAACTGGCTGCCCTGGTCGCGGATCTGCTGGAGGAGATGGATGGGCTGCATGCCCGGCTGCGCAGGGCGGGACTGGAGTGACATCCGTGCCGGCTGTCCTGCGACGTCCAACTGACGGACCAGGCGATTCCGAATGCGCCGAGGAACCCGATTCGTTGATCCTGCCGGAGCGCCCAAGAGAGAGGATTACATCCTGAGCGGCCACCGGTGGCGTAACGGCAACCCCGGGCTTTGAAAACCTCTGTACTCACCTGCGGGAAACGCTACCGGGGTCGCTTTACCCGAGAGGTGCGAGGAGTTCCGAAAAGAACCGTTGGAGCACCTGCGGTTCCAGCCAGACCATGAAGGCGATACCCCAGGCGCCGCCCCAGAGGTGGGCGCTGTGGTTGACGTTGTCGCGGGCCTGGCGCTGCGCGTAAAAAGAGTATGCGACGTAAACGGCGGCGAAAACGATCGCGGGCACTGGAATGAAAAACACGAAAAGGAGCGACCAGGGCTGCAGGAGGATGTAGGCGAAGAGGACAGCCGAGACCGCGCCTGATGCCCCGAGACTGCGGTAGGACGCGTCCCGCCGATGACGGAAATGGGTTGGCAGGATCGCCACGATGATGCCGGCAAGGTAGAAGAGCACGAAGCCCGGAACACCCACAGCCGGGCTCAGGATCCGTTCCATCACGCTACCGAAGAAGAACAGCGTGATCATGTTGAACGCCAGATGCGTGCCGTCGGCGTGGATGAATCCGTGCGTCAACAGCCGCCACCATTCACCCCGCGATACCGCTGGTGGCCAATAGATCAGCGCTTCGAACAGTCTTTCCCGCTGCCAAGCCAGTAGCGATATGGCCACGGTCGCAGCGATCAGGAAAAGGGTGACACTGAGCTCCATATCTGTACGACTCCGATGTCCGGGCCTTGTTTCAGGGGACAGTAAACCTGTGCGACACGAAGTCGCACGGGTGGACTGCCCCCGGAAACCCCGGAAACAAACTGGCCAGGCGGGCGCATTTTTGAAAAAATCGAATGCGCGTCTTCCAGTAGCACGTCTGGAACCTCGCGCGACCAACTGACTGGCAGCCAAGATGGATCGCTACGAACAGGTCGAGCAGTTGATGGAGGCCTTTGCCGAGCGCACGGGGCTTGTGGGCCAGCGCCGGCCGAGGCGCTACCTCTGGACCGACGCATTTGCGGTCTGCAATTACCTGGAGCTTCACCGCGCGCTGGGAAACGATCGATTCCTTGACCGCGCGACTCGCCTGGTCACCCAGGTGCACGACGTGCTGGGTGCGTACGCCGCCAACGATTCGCGCCGCGGCTGGCTCGGCGGCATGGACGACGGGCAGCACCGCCGGACGCCGACAAGGGCCGGTCTGCGCATCGGTAAGTCACTGCCCGAGCGCAGTCCCGCAGAGCCGCTCGACGAGCAGCGCGAATGGGACCGTGACGGCCAGTACTTCCATTACCTGACCCGCTGGATGCACGCGCTGGAACGCGTCGCCGAGACCACTGGCGAGGCGCATTATCATCGCTGGGCGGCAGAGCTGGCATTGGGGGCCTTCAACGGCTTCGTAAAGCATCCGGCCGCCACGGGCTCCGCGCGCATGGTCTGGAAAATGAGCGTCGATCTGGATCGCCCCCTGGTAGCTTCGATGGGCCACCACGACCCGCTGGATGGCTGGATTACCGCCCAAGCCCTGGCCGCGTCCACGCACGCCGACGGCCACGAGCAGCGGGAGTTGCGCGCGCAGGTTTCCGTGTACCGAAACATGTTTGCCTTCCGTGACCTGGCCACCGCCGACGCACTCGGCATCGGCGGCCTGCTGGTCGATGCCTGGAGGCTTTTCCGCATTGCGCCCGAAATGCCGGATTCCAAACACGGAGAGGTTGCCGCTCTGATCGATGCCGCCGCCGTCGGGCTGGATCACTTGACAGGCCGGGGCGAACTCGACGCGCCGCCCTCGCACCGGCTGGCGTTTCGTGAAGTCGGTCTCGGCATTGGCGTGCGCGCGGCGCAGCGGCTTTTCGAAGCAGCGCGAACCCGGCAGCCGGATCCTCTGCTTGCTTCGCTGGACCGGGTCGTGCGCTCGCTGCCACTGGCCGATCGGATCGAGCGGGTCTGGCTGCAGCCGGAACACCGACGCGTGCCGGTCTGGATCGATCACCGGGACATCAACGACGTGATGCTTGCCACCAGCCTGGCTCCCGATGGCTACCTCGGCCCGGCACCCGGCAGCGACGCGTACACGGAGGCTCCGCCATGACCCGTTTCAAACGCCAGCGCGATGCAATGGTTCGAGCTCAACTCATCGATCGCGGAATCGCCGATGAGCGTGTGCTCGATGCGATGCGCGAGGTACCGCGTGAGCAGTTCGTGCCCGAAAACCATCGCGAGCTGAGCTATCGCGACGGGCCGCTGCCCATCGAGGACGGCCAGACCATCTCGCAACCGTACATCGTGGCATTGATGGCCGAGGCGCTGGAGCTCGAGCCGGGCGACCGTATCCTCGAGGTCGGGGCCGGCTCCGGTTATGCCGCCGCGGTACTGAGCCGTATCGCCGCGGAGGTCTATGCCATCGAGTACCACGAGCAGTTGGCCAGACTTGCGCGTGAGCGAATCGGCGTGTTGGGCTACGACAACGTGGAGATCATGCATGGCGACGGCACCCGTGGCTGGCCGGCGCACGCGCCGTTCGATGCCATCCTGGTCTCGGCCGGCGGGCCTGACGTGCCGCCGACACTGCTCGATCAGCTCGCCATCGGCGGGCGCATGGTGATACCGGTGGGAGATCGAACCCACAGTCAGGAATTGCTGCGGGTGCGCAAGGTCGATCCGCACGAGTACAACCAGGATTCGCTGGGCCGCGTCCAGTTCGTGCCGCTGGTCGGCGGCGAAGGCTGGCAGGCCGGCGAGTCCACGCAGCGGACGGCGCGCTGGACGCCGAAAATCTCGCTCAAGCGCCACCTTCTGGCGCATCGTATTGGTGACGTGTGCGAGCCGTTCGAAACGATTGAGACGGCGGATATCGAGCCCCTGATCCAGCGCATCGGCAACGCCAAGGTCGTGCTGATCGGCGAAGCGAGTCACGGAACTTCCGAGTTCTACCGGATGCGCGCGCGCATCACCCAGGCGCTGATCGAGCAGGCAGGCTTCACGGCCGTGGGCATCGAGGCCGACTGGCCCGATACCAGCATGCTGGACCGCTACGTGCGTAACTGGGATGGACAGCAGTTAGCCAGTCCGCCGTTTTCGCGTTTTCCGGTCTGGATGTGGCGCAATCGCGAAATGCTAGCATTCGTCGACTGGCTGGCCGAGCACAACCGGCGCCAGAGTGATCGGCGGCAAGAGGTCAGCATCCACGGTCTGGACCTCTACAGCCTCTACAACTCGATTTACAACGTGCTCGAATACCTCGATCGCGTTGATCCCTCCGCTGCCGATCGCGCGCGTCAGCGCTACGCCTGTTTCTCGCCGTGGGAAAAGGATCCGGCCACCTATGGTCGTGCCACCGTCGCTGGCGAGCGCGAAGGCTGCGAGGACGAGGTGGTCGCCACGTTGCTCGACCTGCTGGAGCGACAGATGGAATACCGTACGGCCGATGGCGAGGCATTCTTCGATACCGAGCAGAACGCACGCGTGGTCCGGGACGCCGAGCGTTATTATCGGGTGATGTATTACGGTTCGCGCGAATCGTGGAATCTGCGCGACCGCCACATGTTCAGCACGTTGGAATCAGTGCTACGCCACCGCGGCGACGACGCACGCGCGGTGGTCTGGGCCCACAACAGCCATGTCGGCAATGCGGCGGCCACCGAAATGGGTATGCGCGGCGAAATCAACATCGGCCAGCTCGCACGCGAGACCTGGGGCGACGAGGCCTACCTGATCGGCTTCGGCACCGACCACGGGACCGTGGCTGCGGCATCGAACTGGGACGAACCCATGCAGGTGATGCAAGTGAGGCCTTCGCATCCCGACAGCTACGAGCAGGTCTTTCACCAGGTATCGCACGAGCGATTTGCCCTCCCGCTGCGCCATGCCGCTTCCGAGACGGTGAGACACGATCTCGCCGCGCAGCGACTGGAACGTGCCATCGGGGTCATCTACCGGCCCGAAACCGAGCGCGTCAGCCACTATTTCGAAACGGTGCTCCCGAAGCAGTTCGACGAGTACATCTGGTTCGACGAGACTTCGGCGGTGCAACCGCTCGACGATCGCGACAACGAGGCGCTGGACGATATGCACCCGCTCAAGACCTGAGGCCACGCGGGTCTTGCAGGTAGGCACTCGGTGGCCTCCTCAGGTGACGAAGTCCACCTCACCCCAGCCGCTCGATCAGGCGCCGGGCATCCCGGGGTGCGGCCCCTTCGGAATCGTTGTCGAAGTAGACGTGCGCCTCCCGCCCTTCGGCCAGCCACTGCTGCACGCGCTCAGCCCACAGATCCAGCGAGCGGCCACTGTAGGCCGATGCGTAGAGCCGGGTATGACCGTGCAGACGACAGTAGGCGAGCGGCCCTGCCAGTGCCTCCCAGCATGGCCAGTCCGGTGCATCAGACTGGCAGATCCCAACTCCTACCGAATCCAGATAGGCCGCCACCGCATCGGTGAACCAGCTCGAATGGCGAAATTCGATGGCGTGCCGAACCTCCGACCAGGCCTTCAGTGCGCCGGCGAACGCCTCGAGCCGCTCCTGGTCCAAACGGAAGTTCGCGGGAAGCTGCCACACCACCGCGCGCAGCCGATTGCCCATCGGCTGCATGCGGCTGCGCAGCAAAGCGACCGAATCCGCCGCATCCTGCAGCCGCCGGACGTGCGTGACATACCGGCTGCCCTTGATCGCAAACCCAAAGCCCTCAGGCGTATGTTCGGCCCACCGCTGCACGGTGTCCGCCTCCGGCAGGCGATAGAACGTCCCGTTGATCTCCAACCCGCTGAAATGCCGCGCACAATGGCCCAGCCACTCGCGCTGCGGCACGCCGCGGTAGAAGTCGTCCTTCCACGCCCGGTAGTTCCAGCCGGACGTCCCGATGTATGCATGGGTCATGGGTTCGCGTTTGCCGGACAATCTAAGTCTCGGCGCGTTCATGCCACTTCTGGAAGCACTCGAGGCCGCAGAAATAAAGCGCGTACTCTTCGCCTTCGGCCTGTACAGCCTCGGACGGCGGAATTTCCTTCAGGCACTCCTTGCACTGGACGCGCGGTGGCGTAGGGTCGTTTTCGGGTCCGCTGGCATTGTCAGCCACGATTTCCGGTCCTTGTTTCGCGACGCTCGCGAATCATATTCTCGCTCCATTCGGAACGGTCAACGTCGTGTTAATTGAGTTCCAGGGGCTCTGCATTCCCTCTTCTCCGTGTTTTCTCGGGAAAAGCGATTCAGTGGTGGCTGCTCCTTCACGACTCACGTCTCGTGGATTCGGCCTGCTTGGCAGACTCGACTTCGGGAAGCAGTTCCGGAATCGCGGTGCGCAGCACATCGTCGATCCGGTCCGCCAGAACGAACTCCATCTCCTCACGGACCGTGCCGAGCAGGTCACCCAGAGCGGTCCCATTCTGGCGGGGCAGGATCATACGATTGAGGCCCACGCGCCGTGCCGCCACAGCCTTTTCCTTGACGCCGCCGACCGCGAGCACCAGGCCGGACAGGGTGATCTCGCCCGTCATCGCGGTATCGACCTCTAGCAGGAGCCGCCCATCGCGGCTGATGCATAGAAACACATGGCAAAGAAAGGGCGCTCAGGGCGGCAAGACCCTCATTTGGTCGGCTTCGAATAATCCCGTGCGACCGCCGGATCCAATTCCTTCGCGCGATCCTCGCCGGATTTCTCGGCGCGCTCCATTTCCTTCTCGTCGCCTTCGCCCGCCTTCCTGGCGGCCTCTTCGACCCGGCCGGATCTGACGAACTCTTTCGTATCCTTGTTATAACGCTTTGCGGACTCTCGATCGCCTTCGCCTTGCATTCTCGGTTTGTCTGCCATTGAGACACCTCCTGTCAGTGACTTTCACGCTAATTATTGGGCGATTTCGCACTGATCTCAGCCAGTGCCGAGTGCTCGTCGCGTTTCATCGCGAGATCGCCCATGGAGACGATGCCGACAACCTGCCCACGCTCGACAACCGGAATACGCCGTATAGCGAATTCACGCATGGTATCGACAGCCTCCCCGGCGTCCATGTCGGGCTCAAGGGTGTGCAGGTCATCGCTGCAGCAGTCTCCGAGGGTCGTTCGTTCCGGCGACTTCCCAGCAGCCACGACCCGGGTCACGATGTCCCGGTCCGTCACAATACCGAGAAGTTTTCCATCTTCCTGGACCAGCACGTCACCCACCCCGGCGTCGCGCATGTGCTGTGCCGCTTCCAGCGTCGAGGCATCGCGATGCAGCATGATGGGATTGGATGTCATCACTTCGCGTACATACATAGCGGACTCCTGTCGGTTTTGTGAGGCGCGGGCTACCTCACGCGAATGGATCGGTTCACGGTGGCGTTGCCTCGGACTGGTTCATTCAAAAGGCACCTTCATGCAAGCGGGACGCCGCGAGCGGTTGGACGCTATCCCTGCCGCACGCGCCGGAAGCCGACGGCTCCTTCAAACCCTAGAGGAACGTGTCGTGAACAAAAAGGCGTAGGACTACCAATGCGAATAAATACGCCCCGCTGACGAGGGTCCCGATGCACGTCACGCCCGAGCAACACGGTCTTCGGCCCTTCTACTCGTTTGTCCCTTCGCCCTATACCGGCAGCTACTACAGTCCCAGCTGCATCCGGTCCGCAAAGGGGTCTCGCGCTGGGTACAGATGATATTCTGCAGTCTCAGGATCCTTCTTTATTGGTTCCCGCTTTCATGATTCGACACGCCATTACGGTGGACCTTGCGAAACCCACGGCAAGGTCCTCCCGGAAACCGGACTGAGGCATTGGCAGGGACAGATAACCTCATGCGCCCGCTACACCCCCTGCTCAATAGCTTACTGCTCGCAGCAAGCCTCACTCTTCCCGGCCAGGTGAGCGCAAAGGACACCACGCTGGTCCTCGAGTACGAAAACGATCTGTTCGCTGGCGATGACCGCTGGTACACCAACGGTGTGCGCGCGACTTGGATGCGCACGACCCGACCTGGGCTCCATAACGACCTCGTTGCCCGGTTGGGCGACCGTAGTCGCCTGGTCAATCCCGGAAAGCCCGTCAGCTACGGATTCTCCGTGGGGCAGAACATGTACACCCCCAAGGACATCACCGACCCGGACCCGCCGGAGGACGACCGGCCCTACGCCGGCTGGCTTCACCTCAGCGCGGGCTTGGGCCAATTGCGCAGTGCCAGCCTGACCCGGCTGTCGGTGACGGTGGGCGTAGTCGGCCCGGCCTCGCTGGCGGATCGCACGCAGAAGGAGGTGCACCGGTTCGTCGGCGCCGACATGCCCCTGGGCTGGGACACCCAGTTGCGCAACGAACCCACCCTGATGGTGGGCGTCGAACGGATCGAGCGCATCTGGGAGACGCGACGCAGCGATGGCTGGGGCGCCGACTTCAGCGGCCACCTCGGGCTCACCCTGGGCACCCCTTTCACGCTGGCCGGCACCGGGCTGACCCTGCGCCTCGGCCGCTACATGCCCAATGACTTCTCCCCGCCCCGTATCCAGCCTGCCTTCCCCGGCTCTATGCACTTTTTGCCCGCGGAGCGCTGGGGCTGGTACGTCTTCACCGGCATCGACGGACAGGGCCGGGCCAGGGACGTTTTCCTGGACGGCAACACCTACCGAAGCAGCCGCAGCGTGCCCCGTGAGCCTTGGGTGGGCGAGGTCTTCGTCGGACTCGCGGTCGCCAACCAACGGGCCCGACTAGCCTATACCCACGCCTACCGCACGCGAGAGTTCAAGAAGCAACCGGAGGACGCCCAGTACGGATCACTGAGCCTCAGCGTGCACTGGTAGCACCGGCAGCGGGACGCTGTCGGCGCTGGCCTTACCTGCTGCGCGGCAACCCCGAACTTATGGATGCCGGGCGCCACACTCTGGAGATCCGGATTAGCCATGGCTTCTTGTGGAAACCGTTTTTTTCTCGTGAGGTCCTGGCTTGCCCGTCTAGCGACTTCGGGACACTCACACGCGGGACACTCACACGGGAAGCGAGGTTGCGTAGTGCTCCAGCAAATCAGCGGGATCGTCATAGATGGCGGCTGCCCCCTGCAACTCCAGATCTTTCCACCCCCCGCTGCGCAGAGCGATCAGATGAATTCCCGCACGTGTCGCGGCGTCCACGTCATCGGGAGTATCGCCGAGCATCACCACCTGATCGGCGGGAACTCCCACCTTCTCCATCGCAGTCTCGACGATGTCCGGTTCGGGCTTCGAGGCCTGAACATTACTCAAGGAAGTGACCTGCTCGATCAGATCCTCTACGCCAGCCTGTTGCAGCAGCCGATTAACCAAGGACTCGCCCGAGGAGGTTGCCAACACCCGCCGAATATCTTCGTCCCGCAGACGCAGCAATAAATCCCGGACACCGGGTGTCGGCGCGAGCTGTTCGAGGTAACGGGTCGTGAAGATTTCTTCTTTTCGCGTACTCAGCCGTTGCCCTTGCTTACTCTCGCTGGAAAACCCGAAGGCCTCCGGGATCAGCTTGTCGCCCCCTTTTCCAATCAACGCCCGTATGGTGTCGAAGTCGACATTCAGGCCCATCTCGCGCCCCGCCTCCAGAAAGGCGTGCGCGTGAGCGTCGTTGCTGCATAGCAACGTACCGACCAGGTCCAGGATCACCGCACGCACACGGCTCATCGAACCATGAACGGAATCAATTCGCTCAGCGTTTCCCGAGGTAAAGTCTGCGGGCACATCCATCACGTGCGTCGGTATCATGCACCCTCGCGTAGTCGTCGAAGCGGTAACTGTATCCGCTGGGCGAAAAGGAAGGCATCCGCGGTTCGCGCAGTGGGGCGCCGCCTCCTGCCCCTTGCGGTAAAGCACCCCGTGGACGGTGACTTCCTTTCACAACGGCTCCGAGTGATTGCGGTGTACGCGCCACCCAAGCCCGATCGAAGCGCGCGCAAGAATAACGTTCGACGGGATCTCTACCATCCTGTAGATCTCCTTTCCGGTGCGGTGTGGTGAGTTCCGAGAGTCACAGAATCAGCGTTCGTCGCTCATGAGCCACATCCTCCTGTCTTCGTCGGATGTGGCGAAATAGCGCACTTCCTGAGGCTGAGCGCGCGGCCTCGCCCCGCTCAAGCGGCCACCCTTTGCCTTCGGTCCTTTACTCCTCCGGTTTGACAACAAGGTTCTGAGCTTCTCCCTCGAAGAAGGAGTCGATGTTTTCGCGGGTTGTCTGAAGGATGCGCTCTACCGCTTCGTTCGTGTTGAAAGCCGTATGCGGGGTTACGATCACATTTCCCATCCTGAGCAAGATGTGATCGGCAAGAATCGATTCCAGCTTGTGGGAATCTCGGTGAAACGAATGCAGCAATGCCGCCTCTTCCCTGACCAGCGGCTCTTCTGCCAGCACGTCGAGACCGGCGGCGCGTAGTGTTCCATCGGCCAACGCGTGCAGCATGGCGCGGGTGTCGACGATGTTGCCGCGGGCGGTGTTGATCAGGACCGACCCATGCTTCATTTTCGCGAATTCGCCGGCCCCGATCAGGTTTTCTGTTTGCTCGGATCCGGGTATATGTAACGAGATCACGTCCGAGTTCGCGAGCAACTCGTCAAACTCGACATAACGGAAGCCGATATCGCGAGCCAGTTCCTCTCGCGGCTCGATATCGTGGGCCAGGACCTCCATGCCGAACCCTTTACCTATTCTCGCCGTGTGTTGGCCGATGTCGCCGGTGCCGATTACGCCCAGGGTGCGCCCCGCCAGATCGAAGCCGGTAAGGCCCTCTTGGGTGAAATCTCCCCGTCGCGTGCGGTCCACTGCCTCAATGAGTCTGTGGCTGATCGCCAGAAGGAGCGCGAAAACGTGTTCAGCTACCGTATGCGTGCCGTAATCGGGGACTCTGGCTACCGCAATTCCGTGTTCGCGACAGTAATCGGCATCGATGTGATCCACGCCGGTCGAGCGCGTCGTGATCAACTTGAGCTGTTTGAATTGCTTCAGGACTTCTGCGTCAAGAGACGAGTAGATGAACACCGACGCGACATCGAGATCCGCATACTCCTTTGCGATCTCGGCATCGATTTCCCGTTCGTCGAAGACGACTTCGTGTTCCTGCGAGAAATCCTTGAAGGCCTCGCGCTCCCACGGCTCAATCTCGAACACACCGATCTTCATACGTTTCCTCGGGCTGGAGGGGCTTGCACTCAACAAGCCCCAGCACTTTCAGACTGAGTCGGCCTTGTTAGCAAGCCGTCCGTTACTGGGGAACGACGTTGGCGGCGGCCAGACCTTTCGAACTTTTTTGGATTTCGAACGAAACCTGCTGACCCCCTCTGTCGGCGATTTAAACCCCGAGCCCCGGATCGCGGTGTGATGGACGAACACGTCCTTCGCACCACCCTCAGGAGCAAGGAGCTTCCGTATTCTAGGGAAACCCGAGATGACCTCAAAGGCGTAATACTACCAATGCGCAGGAATACCCACCGAGCGCCACGTCGCGTTAGGGAAGCGCGGAATACGTCGATCCGGTTCATGGTTCGACAAGCTCACCACGAACGGAATCCTCTCTTTGTCATTCGTTCTGAACCTGTCGAAGGACGTTGATCGGCATTTCCCTAACGCGCCGGAAAAGCCGGGTCAGCACAAACGCTCCGTGTTGCTACCAGAACAGAAGCAGCAACCCAGCGGCCAGGCACACCACGAGCATCGGGATGATGGTTTCTCGAATGACCTGACCCTCACGAGCCTCTAGCCCTGCCGCTCCTGCTGCCATGGCGATGTTCTGCAACGAGATCATGTTGCCGACTCCGGCGCCAACGAGTTGCAGGGCCAGAATTGACGGCACCGCCATCGACAACGCTGTTGCCGTATCCAGTTGCAATCCGCCAAACAGGAGGTTGGAAACCGTTGCGCTCCCGGTCATGAACGAACCCAGGGCCCCGATGAAGGCGCTGACGAGCACGAAGGTATCGTTGAATATTCCCGCGAGCCCTTGCCCCAGCACTTCCGGGATCGATGGCAGCTCCGCGGCGTTGTTTCCAGACAGCAGCAGAAGCTGGGTCATCGCAATGATGAACGAAAGCACGACCGCAGCCACCCGGAGCTTCTGCCAGGTCGACGCCACGGCCTTGCCCAGGGTCTGACGACTGACCTGAAACAGCAGCAGAGCGGTGATCAACGCGAGGCCGAAATAGAAATACGGCGTGTACAAGGGTGTGAGGCTTTGACTCAGTTCGACCCCCCGGAAGTCGTCCAGCGAGAGGCTGACCGATTGCAGCATCTCGCGTAGAGGCATCACCGTGCGGGACAGAATCAGTGTAACGGCCATCACCGCGAACGGTACGAACGCGTACATGACGCGGCTCATCGACTTGCCTTCCCTTGCCTCAGCGCGCGCGGAATCCGGGAGCAGGAACCCGTGGTGGGCGGCATAGGCGATGACGACCATTGCGGACGCTCCCCCCACGATCGCCGGCAATTCCGGTCCGACCCACCAGGCCACCAGAAAGTAGGGAATCGCGAAAGCGAACGCCGAGAATAGGGCGAACGGCAGGAATTCCCGGAAACGGCCCTTTTCGTGGTCCAGAGCCACGACATAGACCATGAACGCGGTGATGAACAACGCAAAGACGGCGTGAAGCGCTGCAGCAATCACGACAGCCTCGGCCACCGCGTCTTCCTCCAGGCCCAGGCCCGCAAGCCCGATGATCACCGGCGTTCCCGCTGCACCAAAGGGCACTGCCGTGCTGTTGCCAATCAACGCAACAGCAACGGCCTTGAGCGGCTTCATTCCGAAATACACCAGCAGAGGCGCTGCCAGCACCGCCGGAGTCCCAAACCCGGCGATACCCTCGATGAAGCCCACCAGCCCCCAACCCAGAAGCATGGCCAGGACACGCTGGTCTCTGGAGATCGTCCCAATCAGCGATTTGATCGCATCCATGTGCCCCGTCTCGATGGTGACGTTCAGGACCAGCAACGCCAGCGCGACGATCAGCATGACTTCCACAAAGACCACCAGGGCCTCGAGCAGACTCGCAGCGACGACCTCGCCCGACACCTGCCACACCACCAGCGCAATCACCAGGGTACTGATATACGCAAGCGGCGCCGCCTCGTAGGCCGGCCGCCGCAGGGGCACCAACAGTGCAAACAGTGCCACGAACGGTACCAATGTGATCCAGAAATGTGTCACTCAATGACCCCGCAAGTCCTGCCAAAGCCCACATGATCGCCGCGTCGCGCCGGCAGGCGTTCCTGGCTCAGGATATGGGTTTCTCTACTTCCGATGCTTCCATCGATTCACCTGGAACAAAGCCGAACTCGAACTGCGACGCATGCCGGCTGCGGTCGTATTTGTCCAGCCGCGCCTTCCGGTTCCGAGTGCCCGAATGATATGCGCTATGTCGTAGCTGTAGCTGTCCGGTTCCAGCATCCTCGATCGCCACGGGGGCGCCCTGCTCCACCTTCAGTTCGACCAATGTCCCGGAAACCGTTCTTGTCTGCGCCCGATCTCGGAGACGTCCGGAACGTAGGTAACAACTCCATTCTCGAACACCGGCACGTGAAACTTTGCGCCACACTTCAGTCATCCTGCATTCGTGGAAACGCACGCTCCACAACACCTGCAGCAACCATGTGATTTCCCAATTAGGTACTGCAACGGCAACCCACGTCGAGTATAATGGCTTTCCCTGAAAACATTAAATAGAGCAAACGGAGTCCGGCAAAAGATCGGCATTT
>SKJG01000051.1 GCA_007116035.1 Thioalkalivibrio sp. | reverse complement strand
GGTCAAGATCAAGCCCGAGGACTGGGACGGCGAGTCTGGTGACCTGAAGACCGGTGCCGACGCCCTGGCCGCGTTCGAGGCCAAGATGGAGGCCGACGGGTTCGGGGGCTGCTGAAGCCGATCGTCTGCTCCTGAGATCAGCCGCCGACCCGTGAAGAGGGGTTGGCGGTTTTTTTTGCTTCGAGGAAGGGATCAGAGGCGCTTGCCCGACACTGATTTGCGCAGAGACGATTTTGCGTGCTTTGCTTCGCCCTCGCATTTTCGTTTTTACACTTGCTCGGCTTCTTTCTTTTGAAAGAAGATTCTGTCGACGCGGGTCCTGATCGGATCGGATGTTTAGATCCATTGAGCGTAAAAGCCACGCTCCAGTTCTGTAGGTCGGGTTAGCGCGGCGTAACCCGACGTGCGCGTGGGCGACGCTGCTTTGCGCCCATGGGCGGGTGCGAGACCCGTCGGGTTACGCCCTTTGGGCTAACCCGACCTACAGTTTGTGGCTTTTCATCGTCAGGGGTGGCGCAGGGCGATGAAAGTTGGCTTGAAACCGTCCTGCTCCCCTGTGCCCGGTCAGAACGTCGCGTTCCAGAACACTCCGACATTGCGCCCCGGTGCTCTGATGTCCTGGACTCCGTTGGCCGGATCGATGCGGTCGTCGATCATTGCGTTCACGTGTTCGCGATAATCCCGGTCAAACAGGTTGGTCACCGACAGCGTGAGTTCGTGCCCCCGGAATCCGGCGGAGGGGCCGAAGCGGTACCCGACCTGGGCGTCGGCAGTGGCGAACCCCGACGTCTCGCGTTCGGTACCGGCACTGAAAAGGTCCGCAGTGCGATTCTGGCTCGATACGGCACGGACCTGTCCGAGCCACTGCCAACCGCGAGCCTGTCGCTGCTCCAGGCCCAGGCTCAGCTCCGGCGGTGGCGTCTGATACAGCGGCTCGTCGAAGGCCGGATCGCGGTTGTCCCCGCGTAGCCACGTGCCCCAGGCGAACGCATTGAGCCCATTGCCAAGGTCGTGGTCCAGCGTGAATTCGGCACCGCGGATGCGGGCCTCGTCGAGGTTGACCGTCCGCTTCACCTTTTGCTCAGGCGTGTTGACGATCACTTGCCCCCCGATGTAATCCCTGACCCGACTCTCGTAGACCGCGATCGTGTAGGTCGTTGCGCCAAACTGCCCGCGGGCCCCGAGCTCAAGGGTCCGATTGCGTTCGGGGTCAAGCTGCGGGTTGCTGATCCAGTTGAAACCGTCACTGTAAGGGTACGTCAGGTAACGTTCGAGGAGGCTCGCCGAGCGGTATCCCTCGGAGAACGAGATATAAGGTCGGAACGTTGCGTCCAGGTCCCAGTTGACGCCCGCAAACCAGGACAGATTGCGGTCCGTTTTGTCGAGACCCTCTGTGGCTCGTCCTACGCCGGGTTGCAAATAAGCGTCGGCGGTGCCCTTCACTTCGTCATAACGCACGCCGAGGCTCACAATGAAGTCATCGAGGTAGATGTCGTCCTGGAGGAACACGCCAGTGGACCGAAGGCTTGCATTCTCAATGAGGTCGAACCGATTGATCGGATCCCAGTCGTTCGGAAAACCGATGAAAGACACCGGGGAAGCCTTCAGCTCCCAAGTGTCGGCACCGACCAGGACGACATGCTGAGCATGGGGTGACAGTTCCAGTTGTACCCGACCGCCATCGGTGTCGAAGTCGGTATCCGAGGTTCGGTAATCGATGCCACGCTCGCGGTTCCAATCGTAGTTGCCGCGGTCAAGCTGCTGGCGATAGACGGATGTAGTCAGCACCGGGTTCCACCTGCCATCGAATTCGCCCGTGTACGAGAGCTCCAGCAAGTCCCGCTGTTTTTCGGGCGCGTAGTGGGTGTTCAGCCCATCGGGCTGCGGGAATCCCGTAACCAGGGGAGCTTCGCGGAAATTCCTCGATGCCAGGTACCAGACGTCCTCCCGCTGGTCCCGCTGCGCCTGGAACTGGATTTCGTGGCCCTCGGCCAGCTGCCTGCGATAGCGCAGGCTCAGCGCGGTCTGTTCGGTGCCGGAATCATCCAGACGTTCGCCATTACCCATGCGGTAGTCGTCGGTGTTGAGATAAGCGACGGCGAGGTCGAGCACGTTGCGCGGGTCGGACGCGGATACGCCCACCGCCGCCCGGATGCCGTCGTCCACCGAGGTGAAACCGAGCCGGGACCAGCCGTTGAGCTCCGGTTCCTCGGTGAAGTCTCCGCCCCGGGTGATGATGTTGATCACGCCGCCCATCGCCCCCGACCCATACAGCACCGAGCTCGGGCCACGAATCACCTCGATGCGATCGATCATGTCGACGTTTACATAGGAGGCGAGGGACCCTCGGCCGGGTGGCTGCAGGGCGTTGATGCGCACCCCGTCGACCAGTACCAGTACCTGGTCGCGCTTCAGCCCGCGGATGATCGGGTCCAGGCCCACCGAGCCGTCGACTGCCACAGCGAGGCCCGGTTGGCCTCGGAGCAGATCGCCGAGCGCCCGCGCCGGGGTGCGTTGGATCGTATCGGCCTCGATCACGTTGACCGAGCGCGGGGTTTCTGCGATCAGCGCTTCATAGCCCTTGGCGGTGACGGTCACCGGCGCGAGGACTGTCGCCTCGTCGGCCTGTGCGAACACGGCGGCTGCGGCTGCGGCCAACCCAAGCACGGCGGTTGTGGATTTGCGCATCTGGAGTTCTTCCCTTCGAAAAATGAGTTGATGGATCGCACCCCGACGGGCCCGGCCGCCATGAGGCGAAAGCAAGTGGAAATCGCAGCCCTGAGCCGCTGTGCAGCCCGCTTGACCGAGCCAGCCGCGAGGCTCGGTATGGATGCTTGGAGAGTTACTGAGTGGGCCAGCACTCGATAATATAAGAACATTTCGAACATGGCGAGGCGGCCCGACGGTCCGTGCCCGGGTTTTGACGCCGGCCTGAAAAGCGCATAGATTTCTCAAGTTCTGCGCGATCGCGGGACCCGCAGCCCGTCGCCCGATCGTCCACAGGCCGGCATCACGATCCCACCGGCGCAGTGGGAGCAGCCGAAGTCCAACAAGCGGCTACGCCTCGAGATGCCACCGCGATCAGGATCATTCCGGTTCGAGAGAGAAGAAGGACGTGTCGATGTGCACCCTGATCCGCGGGTTTCTTGGAGTACGGCTGCTCGTGTTTGCGAGCGTGGCGCAGTCTGGGTCATTCAAGCCGAAGATGCTCGCCGATACGAAGCCCGATCCGGATGTCGCTGGCGAAGTCGGGGTCGTGCACGATCGGCTGAGCCGAATGTACACGAAGCAAATCGTTGTTCTTGGTGGTCTACCTTCCGAGGTGACGGCATGACTGATATCGCGTCCAGACTTGAATCGATTCGTGACGGGTTAACCGAGCTGCAGGCGCAGCTGGGTGATCCGGATCAAGCGGTTGCGTTGGATCGGCTCCAGACCCTGATCGATGAGTTGGACGCGGTCATCGCCAAGGCCGGGACACCGATGGCGCCGCCGGCCCCGAAGCGGGGCAAGCGTGGCAAGCAGCCCGACGTGGAGAAGTGTCCCCGCTGCACCATCCGCAGCCTGAACATGCTGGCTGGCGAGGCGCGTCCAGCGGAGGACGGGTCCGGCGACAAGGAGGTCCTCTGGCACTGTTCCAGTTGCGGTTACGAGGTCTGGCGGGTCGACGACTGATCCGGGGTCCCACGAGGCCTGCGCTACAGGCCCTCCCTGTGCCTGGCCCGGGACGGATACCCGTGCTGCCGACTACCCCGGTTCTCCGGGGCCATTTATCGGCGGCCCGGTTCCTTTTGTATCCTCTGCCCAAATCAATCGCCAGGGGCGGTCATGAAGTCATTGAAAGTCACGAACATCGGTGAAATTCGTAACGAACTGAACCGGTACAAACGCGGCAAGAAATTCGATATCCACCAGTTCAACCAGGTGGCCCGACTTGCTTGGCTGGGGCGGGTCGTGATGCAGCCGCTGGACCAGGAAGACCCCGAGTGCAAGTCCTTCCTGATGTTCATCCAGGAACCGGACGACCTGCCGGCGCATTTCCTGGATACCGACCAGGATCTGATGGGTGCGATGCATATCGTCGACGGAGAACAGGCCGAGGCGCTGATTCAGGTGCTGCGCAGCGGAGTCGAGGAGCGCGCCAAGCTGTACGAGGATCTTTCCCGTAGTGACTTCTATTTCCGCTATTTCTACCGCCCCAAGGATGAGAGCGCGCGGGAGGGGGCCACCGCCGGCCCGCAGAGCGGCGCCGAGGATTGAGTTCTTGACCTCATCGGTTGTGCCCGTCTGGCTGGACGCGGGCTCCGTGTCCGCTCAGACCATGCATGCCCTTTACACTGGCATGGCCGCCTGCACCCGCGACGACGACCCGGTGCGTGTGCTCTGGCTGCAGAGCAGCGAGGACCATGTCTCCGTGGGCGCCAGCCAGGACCCGGCGGCTGACCTGGACCTGGCCGGCTGTGCGAAGCAGGGCATTCCCGTGCTGAGGCGGCCGCTTGGGGGTGGCGCGGTCTGGGTGGAGGCGGGCCAGCCCTGCTTCTTCCTGGCGATGCCGCGCCACAGCCTGGCGCGCGGGCATCGGCACCTGTTCTCGGTGGGTATGGGATTGGCGGTGGCCGTGCTTCGGCAGCTGGGTCTCGAAGCCGTCGAGACGCGGAGCCAGGATATCTGGATTCACGGACGCAAGATCATGGGGACCGGCGCCGCCA
This sequence comes from Thioalkalivibrio sp., assembly GCA_007116035.1. GTDB lineage: Bacteria > Pseudomonadota > Gammaproteobacteria > Ectothiorhodospirales > Ectothiorhodospiraceae > Thioalkalivibrio. Next base: position 9,422 of record SKJG01000051.1, on the reverse strand, counting down.
CCCTCGAAAAAGGCTGCGTCTTCGGCGCGAGTTTCCTCGTTCGCTTTCCTATCGAACGTTTCCTGTCCTGTATCTTCTCCCCTAGCGACGGCTACCGTGAGTGGGTGCTTCCGGCACTGCGCGAGGGCGTGACCGACTGTGAGCGGGAGATGGTCCCTGCACCGGACAACGACGCATTCCGGGAGGCCCTGTTCGAGGCCCTGCGACACCGTTTCGGCGTGCATCCGAAAACGGTGGAACTGAGTCCGGCCCTGCGCGCCGCCTGGATTGCGCGCGGTCGTGAGGAGCTGGAAGACCTCGAACAGGGCGATACCCACTCCGCAGTGCCCTCTGGGATCCGGATCAACCGGGTCAATCACGTGTTCGAAACCAGCTCCCGCTGCGGGCGCCTGCGCCTGCACGTGGCCGGCACCGCGATCCGGCGTATCTGGTGTGAGGAGCCGCGGATCAACGAGGTGCTCCAAAAGCGCGTGATCGGGCTGGCTCCGGAGCGGTTGGTCCTGCGCGCGAGTCTGAGCCAGAGCTTGGAACCCTCGCTCGCGGACGAGATCAGTTGCAGGGTCGATGCCCTGTACCGTGGCATTCGCACGCCTTGAGGCGAAGCCGCACCGCGCCCGAGGCGATTCCCTCTTGTCAGCGCTGCGGGCTTGGCGCTGGACGCGATGAGGTGGGCCTGCCGTTGGCTCTTCAGGGCATGCCCGTTACTTTTTCAAGCACGTGAATTTCGACCAGGAACCGACCATGTCAGAACCGACGATCGCCCGCCGCCTCGAGCGCCGTATCATCGTGATGACGCGCGATACGGAGATGCTGGACAAGCTTCAGGCCTGCATCGAGCCCCCGTGGGAGTTGGTGCCGGTCACCGACCTCGAGGATCTGGGTGCGTGGAACGAGGTCCTGCTGTACCGCTTCCTGCTGCTCGACCTCGACGAGGTCGAGGTGTTCGATCCGCTCGACGTGATCCGCATGCTGCGCATGGAGTACCAGATCAACCTGCCGGTGTTCTGCTTCGGCGGCGATGAGGACATTCAGGACGAGATGCGTCTTTCCCGCGCCGACCGCTTCTTTACCCGCGAGGAGATGGTCCAGCGCCTGCCCGAGTTCCTGCGCCAGTACGACTGGTAGGCGGGCCGCGGAATCTTTGACGGGAGGGTTGGCAACAGGCCCGGGCGAAGCGCCGTAGGCCAGCGCCCGGCCGATGCGTTTTCCACGAAGGGATGATTGTCGAGCGGCTCGTGTCTCCCACAAGCCACCTGGCAGGACGGTCAGCCGATCGGGGCGTGCTCCAGTACGTCGATGCGGACGTTCTCGCGGAATTGCTCGTTTGCGCCGTCGATCGTCAACACGCCGATGCGCGTTCCCGCAGTGCCGTAGCTGAACTTGCAGTCGAAGGTGCCGGGGAGATGGATCGTGCTTTCGCACAGGGTTTCGCCCTCGACGGTGAACATGGCCTTCGCCTCGCCCGAACCGTTGAGCATCGCCTGCAGTCGGAATTCCTCGTTCACGGGGCGGCGATAGAAGGCCGGGTCGCGGTTCGCGTTGTACTGCAGGTTATTGAGTTTGATCAGCTTCACTAGCTTCATGCCGGCTCCCTAAACGCACTGGTTTGGAGTGAAATGGTCGATATTAGCGAAAGCTGAAATGATACAGGATTTGCACCTCCACCGACCAAGATCCGCGTGCCGGAGTGTGGGCACCGGGTTTCCAAATCTTTCCGCCGACCCGACGGAGCTTCCATGAAAAACCTGCTCAACCGCCTGCGCGGCGTCGAACGTGACGTGCTCGAATCCTCTCCGGACGGCGACGCCCCGTTCTACGTCGCCCAGGCCGACGAAATCGAGATCTTCCGCGCCGCATGGACACGGCGTCTTCCGGTGATGCTGAAGGGCCCCACCGGGTGCGGGAAGACCCGCTTCCTGGAACACATGGCCCACGTGCTCGCCAAGCCGCTGGTCACCGTGGCCTGCCACGAGGATCTGACCAGTTCCGACCTGGTCGGTCGCTTCCTGCTCGAGGGTGAGGAGACGGTCTGGCAGGATGGGCCGCTGACCCGTGCGGTGAAGGAAGGTGCGATCTGCTACCTCGACGAGATCGTCGAGGCGCGTACGGATACCACGGTGGTGATCCATCCCTTGACCGACCATCGCCGCCAGCTGCCACTGGACAAGCGTGCGCGGATCATCGATGCGCACGACGACTTCATGCTGGTGATCTCGTACAATCCCGGCTACCAGACCGTACTGAAGGACCTCAAGCCCTCGACCAAGCAGCGTTTCGTCGGGATCCACTTCGACTACCCCGGGGAGGAAATCGAGCGCGAGATCGTCGCAAGGGAATCGGGCGGGCTGGATCCCGATCGGGTCGAGCGCCTGGTCGCGGCCGGGCGGCGGGCGCGGGCGCTGAAGGATCACGGCCTGGAGGAGGCGACCTCCACGCGGGCTCTGGCGTATGCGGGTGAGCTGATGCAGGCAGGTCTTGCGCCGCGGACTGCCTGCCGCGCGGCAATGATCGCGCCGGTCACGGACGACCCGGAGTTGATCCAGGCACTGGAAGAGATCGTCGCTGCACACTTCCCCGAGGCCGGCGAGGAGACTGCGGCGGTCCATGGCTGAGGCCGACGATCTCGTCGCGATCGAGGAGGTTCTGCAACATCTCGAGCGGGTCAGCTTCGTTGCGCATCGCGACACGAAGGCCGCGCTCCCCGCGATTCGCGATTTCGGCACTTCGGCGGCGCGGTTCTGGATCGAGACCGCGCGAGACCTCTTCCTGCACGACCGCGAGGCGGGCAAGAGCTTCCTGCGTCATTCCGCCCGGCTCGCAGAGAGCACGGGTATGGTCGAGCCCTGGGCCGGTCAGTCCCGGGAATTCCTCCAGTGGGTGAACTCGCACTATGCACTCGAGGGCTTCCTGGCCCAGGCCGACCATGTCTGGCGCGCCTGGGGCGAGGCCGGTGAGCGCGAGTGGTTCGCCATCGGCCTGCGCTGGTGCGGGCGCAGCCTCGCCGATGCCCGCGCCTATTTCGAGACCCCCTTCGACCGGCTGGACGGCGGGCAGGGGGTGCCCGGTCTACGCAGTCTGATCGAACCGGCGGAGCGGCTGTTCGACGAGCGCGGTCTCGCGCTCGACTGCTACCTCGCAGGCGCACCGATGGCCCGCAACATGGTTGGCGACGCCGGTTTGCTGAGCTGGGCACGCCGCGGCGCCGACCTGCTGGTCGCCGGACGGTCCCGTGGCGAGGCTTATTTCCGCATGGAGAGCGAGGAGGGCATGCGGGTGTTGCTCGAGGCCCTGCCCGGTTACCGGGCCCGCCTGCACGGCCGCTTCCTGCAATTGCTGCTGCTGGCGTGGCTCGACGCCGAGATTCCGCTGGCGGACGGCGACTGGAAGCCGGGCGAGGGGCGCCCGATGCTGGAGACGGACGGCCGCCGCCTGTATCTGCCTGCCGTCTTCGACAGCCGCGACGAGGCCGTCATCGCGGTGCAGCACGGCGCCGCGCACCTCGCCTTCGACAGCTATGCGCGTGAACACATCGAGGGGCTGTTCGCCCGCGCCGGCATGGAGCACCCGCCGCTGGATGATCAGAGCCGGATCACCTGGCGCCCGCTGTTCGCACCGTTCGCCGAGCGTATGTTCCGCTTCCAGATTCTGTTCGATCTGGCTGAGGACCTGCGCGTGAATGCCCGCCTGCATCCCCGGATTCCCGGCTTTCTGGCCCGCCTGCTGCGGCTGGCGCAAATCCAGGAGATTCCAGACGAACCGGCCGGGACGTACTACCGCTTCGCGCTGGAGGCGTACCGCGCGTTGCAGGACGGTGGGGCACTGGACCCGCGTCTCCAGCGGATGCTGGATCCCGCGGCAACGGTCCTGGATGCCTGGGACGCGGCGGAACAACTGTTCGCCGAACCGGTGTTCCCGGAGATCGCAATCGATCAGCGCAAGGACGCCTATCTGCCGGGGCTGTCGCTGAATGCCGCGCGGCCGGTGTATCCGCAGCGCCTGCGCGACGGCGACCTCAGCGATTTTCGCGACGTCGGCGATGCCTACGAGGAACACCGCTTCGTGCGCGAGAAGCAGGAGGAGGCGCCGGAACAGACGCCTGAGGGCGCGCAAAAGGACCCGGATGCCGATATCCAGATGCCCCGGGAGGAGACCTCGGGCTCCGGCGGGCGTATCGGGGTCGGCATCCCGGCGCCGGCACAGGTGGCCAAGCGAGGCGTGGCCTGGCAGCCTCGCAGCGGCGGCATCCCCTACCCGGAGTGGGACTACCGCGAGCAGCGCATGATCAGTGACTGGGTGAACCTGAACGAGCGGGTGCTGGACGAGCAGGACGCGGGCCGGGCGCGGGAAATCCTCGCAGGGCACGCAGCCACCCTGAAGCGCCTGACGCGCGGCCTGGAGATGCAGCGGCCGATGCGCATGGCCCCGCTGCGCCGGCAGATGGACGGCGACGAACTCGATACCGAGGCGGTGATCGACTTCATCGCCGACAAGCGCGCGGGCCTGTCCCCGAAGGCCTTCATCTACCGCCGGCGGGCGGTGCGGCACCGGGATACCGCCGTGCTGCTGCTCGCCGACATGTCGACCTCGATCATGGCCCGGCACCCCGGTGGGGACGGAAAGATCGTCGAGCGGGTGCGCTCCGGGCTGATGCTGTTCGCCGAGGCCATCGACCGCATCGGCGATCCCTACGCCATTGCCGGCTTCGCCTCCAAGCAACGCGATCAGGTGCACTACTACTGGCTGAAGGACTTCACCGAGCCGCTCGACGACGCGGTGCGGGGGCGAATCGCGGGTATCTCCGGCCGTCTGGCCTCGCGCATGGGTGCGGCGATCCGCCACTCCGTCCGGGCGATGCAGCGGGTATCCAGCCAGCACCGCCTGCTGCTGATCCTTTCCGATGGCCGCCCCGCTGATTACGACGACGGCGGCGACGCCCGTTACCTGCACGAAGACACCCGCATGGCGATGAAGGAGGCCCTGGACGCCGGCATCCACCCCTTCTGCATCACCCTGGACCCCTCGGGCGAGGAATACCTGCCCGCGATCTTCGGTCCCGGCCACTACACCATCATCGACCATGTCGATGAACTCCCGCGCCGACTCCCCGAGATCTACCTCCGCCTGCGCCGCTGATGGTCCGCGTGATGGGAAAGGATCCCCCCGCGCCTGGGGGCGCATTTTTGCCACAGGGGCGCGCTCGCGTAGGATGGCGAGTCCCTATTCGAGGATCCTTATGGAGTCGACCGAGAAGCTGATTCCCGGCTACGCCAATGCGCGGGCGACCCGGGCCTACGCCGAGGAGCACATGGCGGCCGGCCGTGCCGCGGAGGGCCATTACAGCGAGTTCACGCGCGCGAAAATGCGGCTGTCCAGCCTCGGCATCGGCACCTTCGGGGGCGCCGCGACGCCCGAGGTCGACGCGCGCATCAGTGCCTTGGTCGCGCGCGCCCTCGGCGCGGGGATCAACGTGATCGACACCGGTGCGCACTACCGCTACGGCCGCTCGCTGGCGGCCGTTGGCGCCGGGGTGCGCACCGCGCTGGCCGCGGGCGTGCCGCGCGAGGCGATGTTCCTGATCGGCAAAGGCGGGTTCCTCACGTTGCGCGGTGGTCCGCCGGAGGACATGGCCGCCTGGTTCGAGCGCGAGATCGTCGCGCAGGGCCTGGGCTCGAAGGCCGACCTCGCGAAGGGTGCGCACCTTCTCGCGCCGGAGTACATCCACTATCAGATCGAGCTCACGCGCAGCCTGATCGGGGTCGAGACGCTGGACGCCTTCCTGATCGACCAGCCCGAGGTGCACATCCCGGAGATCGGCAAGGAGGCCACCAACCGCAAGCTGGAGCCTGTGTTCGAGGTGCTGGAGCGCGCGGTGCGTGACAACCGCATCCGGACCTATGGGATCAGTACCTTCGAGGGTTTCCGGGTCGAGACCGATGCGCCGGTCTTCCAGTCGCTGACTTCGATGCAGGGTCTGGCCGAGCGCGCCGCGCAGGCGGTCACCGGTGACGACATGGCGCGACACCACTTCAAGCTGGCCATGCTGCCCTTCAACCAGGTGATGCTCGAGGGATTCACCCGTTTCAATACCGCAACCGGGAAGGGCAACGTCGCTTCGGCGCTGCAGGCGGCGCACCAGTTGGAGGTCTTCATGATGGCCTCGCACACCCTGCTGAAAGGGCACCTCGCAACCCAGTCGGCGGACGTGGTCGCGCAGCGGCTCGCCGATGAGCCGAACGCGGCCCGGCGTGCGTTGCAGTTCAACCGTTCGACGCCCGGGCTCGGCACGACACTGGTGGGGATCAGCACGCCGGAACATCTGGACGACCTGCTCGCGGTGGCCGCGCGCCCGCCACTGGAGCGCAAGGACTACTTGGCCATGTACCAAAAGGCGGAGTGACGATGGCGATGGCCCGTAGCGGTTCTCTCCAGGTGCGCGGTAGGCGACTGCAACATCCTGCTTCGCGGGACATCCGCCTGCGGACGCTGAGCCCGTCTACCTTTCGGGTTGGCTCTCCCTGAGGGGAACGTAATGGAAGCGGATCTGAAACCTCTGGAGTTTCCGGCGATCCAGCGGCTGCTGGAGCGGCTCACCGCGACGCCCTACGGCGCCGATGCCGCACGGGCGCTGGAACCGGCGCCGACGCTGGCGGTGGCCCGCTCGCTGCAGGACGCGGTCACCGTCGCCCGCCAGCGGTTGGAGGCGGGTACGCTGCCGGAGTTCGGCACCCTGCCGGATGTGCGCCCGGCGCTGCGTCAGGCGTCGAATCCGGGTGCCGCGCTCTCCAGTCAGGCGATGAACAACCTGCAGCTGATCATGCGCGAGGGCGCGCGCCTGGCCGAGGCCCTTGCCGAGACGCCGAGGATCTATCCGCAGGATCTCGCCGACCTGCGGCCACCCACGGCGCTGCTCGAGCGGCTCGACGAGGCGCTGCATCCGGGCGGTACGCTGCGCGACGAAGCGAGCCCGGCGCTGGCCGAGGCCGCATCCGAGCGCGCGCGGCTGCGCGGGGAAGTCGAGCAGGTCGTGCGCAGGCGTCTGGAGGCCCTGCAGCCCGAGGGCGGTTCGCGGCGGGTGCAGTGGCACCAGGAGCGGGCGGTGATGGTGCTGCGGGCCGAGGCGGCGGGCGCAGTGAAGGGCGTGCGCCGTGGTTCGGCGCTGGGTGGACGCGACCAGATCATCGAGCCCATCGAGGCGGTGCCCCTGAACAACCGGCTCGATACCGTGAACGAGCGGATCAACGCCGAGCAGCAGCGCCTGCTGCGCGAATTGACCGACGCGGTGCGGGAACATGGTGCGTTGCTGGAGCGGCTGCTGGGGGCATTGACCTGGATCGACCTGGCCTTCGCCGCCGGGCGCATGTCGCAGCAGATGAACGCCCATGCGCCGGCGTTGCGCGATGCTCCCGGGGTGGCGCTGGTGGAGGCGTATCACCCATTGCTGCTGCTTCAGTATGCCGAGGGCAGTGGCCCGCGACCGGTGCCGCTGAGCCTCGATCTGTCCCCGGAACGGCCGCTGCTGCTCATTACGGGCCCCAACACCGGCGGCAAGACAGTGGCCCTGAAGACGCTTGGGCTGCTGGTCACCATGGCCTGGTGCGGTCTGCACATCCCGGCCGAGGGCGACTGCCTGATCGGTGGCTTCGACCGCGTGATGGTCGATGTCGGGGACCACCAGAGCCTGCTCCACCACCTGTCCACCTTCGCGGGCCATGTCGAGGTGCTGAAGCGGGTTCTCGAGCACGCCACCGGGCGGAGCCTGATCCTGCTGGACGAGCTGGGCACCGGGACCGATCCGGACGAAGGCGCGGCACTCGCGATGGCGATGCTCGATGAACTGCGTTCGCGCGGGGTCTGCGGAATCGTCAATACGCACCTGGCTCCATTGAAGGAGTATGCCGCCCGTCATCCCGGTATCCTGAATGCTTCGATGCAGTTCGACGTCGAGCGGCTGGCGCCGACCTACCGGCTGTTGCCGGGGGAGCCGGGAGTCTCCTTCGGACTGACCATTGCGGAAAAGAACGGACTGCCCGCCACGCTCGTGGCCAGGGCGCGCGAACACCTGGCCGGGTTGCCGTCGGCCCGGCCCCCCTCACCCGATCCCGCGTAGGAGCGGTCTCCGACCGCGATCCTCTTTGCCGAAAACCGTGAAACCCGGGGCATTTCATATTACGATGCTATGTCATTTTGACCCGGGGTACGCGGTTGGCACAGGATCGCAGTACTTGACCATCAGGAAGCACCACAATCATGTCTGAGAACCCCGCCAAGCCCACCGCCATCACTGGTGCAGAAATCTTTGTCCGCTGCCTTCAGGAAGAGGGTGTCGAAGTCGTATTCGGGTATCCGGGCGGCGCGGTCCTGCACATCTACGATGCGCTGTACCGGCAGGAGAAGATCGCCCACATCCTGGTGCGACATGAGCAGGGCGCGGTACATGCAGCCGAGGGCTATGCAAAGTCGTCCGACCGGTGTGGTGTGGCTCTGGTGACTTCGGGCCCCGGCGCGACCAACGCCGTGACCGGCATCGCCGATGCCTACATGGATTCCGTCCCGCTGGTGGTGTTCACCGGGCAGGTTCCGACCCACCTGATCGGCAATGACGCCTTCCAGGAAGTGGATACCGTCGGCATCACACGCCCCTGCGTGAAGCACAACTTCCTGGTCAAGGACGTGAAGGATCTGGCGCTGACCATCAAGAAGGCATTCTATGTGGCGACCTCCGGACGCCCGGGGCCGGTGGTGGTCGACATCCCCAAGGATGTGACCGCCGACACCTGCGTGTTCGAGTACCCGAAGCAGATCAAGATGCGCTCGTACAATCCGACGATGCGCGGCCACAGTGGTCAGATCCGCAAGGCGCTCGAACTGATCCTGTCGGCAAAGAAGCCGATGCTGTACACCGGCGGGGGCGTGATCCTGGGTCGGGCCTCGGAGGCCCTGACCGAACTGACGCGCAAGCTCGGGTACCCGATCACCAATACCCTGATGGGCCTGGGCGCCTACCCGGCATCGGACCCCCAGTTCGTGGGCATGCTCGGCATGCACGGAACCTACGAAGCCAACATGGGCATGCACTATGCCGACGTGCTGATCGCGATCGGGGTGCGTTTCGATGACCGCGTCACCGGCAACATCGAGAAATTCTGTCCCTACGCCAAGATCGTGCACGTCGACGTGGATCCGGCGTCGATCTCCAAGAACGTGAAGGTGGACATCCCGATCGTCGGGCAGGTCGAGTCGGTCCTGCGCGAGATGATCCGTGAACTGGAGTCCATGAACACCAAGCCGGACACGGAGGCGCTGACCGCCTGGTGGCGACAGATCGACGAATGGCGCGCGAAGGATTGCCTGAAGTACGACAAGTCCTCGCCGCTGATCAAGCCGCAGTACGTGGTGCACAAGCTCTGGGAACTGACCGGGGG
>SKJG01000163.1 GCA_007116035.1 Thioalkalivibrio sp. | reverse complement strand
GGGAGGCTCCCTTGCTGCGCGCCAGGCGTCGAACCAGCGGCGTGGCCGCACGATGCGCAGGGTGGGTTCGCCGTCGTTGAGTTCGACACCGAGTGCCAGGACACCCAGGCGGGCATACAGCGCGCCGTTGGAGACACCTTCTGCCAATGCCAGATCGGCGAGCAACGTCAGGTTCTCACCGCGGAGATCGACATCGCTGAGCCGGATCCGGGTGTCGTTCAAGTCGAGCTGCGCGCTACCCTCGATGTCACGCACATCCAGCAGCCGTCCCAGCCAGTCGCTGTCGCGCGCACGGGTAAGAAACAGGCGGGCCAGCAACCCGGTGTCGCGCATTGCCAGGCCCACGCGACTCGCAAGCGTGATCTGCTCGGTCCAGCGCAGTCGCGCATCGTCGAAATCCAGCTGGACCCACCAGTCGGCATCGCCCCGGCGCTCACCATCCAGACGCTGCACGCGGTCCAGCCGCAGGAAGGAGTGATCCGCGTTGAACTGCCGGGTGGCCAGATCACCCTCCCTGAGTTGCAAGGCAAGATGCAGGTCCCCGCGCAGGTGCTGGTCGAGCAACGCCAGTTCGGCATCGGCGGCGCGCAGGGTCAGGGCGCCCTGCGCATCGAGGCCCACCAGGGTGAACTCGCTGGACAGGCGTGCCCTGCCGCCGAGCAGCGTGACCCCGGCATTCTCGGGCAGATAGTCGTTGTACCGGGTGAAATCCGGGACCTCGGTTATCGGCAGGGCGATGTGCGTCGTGAAGTGCCGGGGTTCAGGCGACACCAGCACCGCGGAGAACCGCTCGGTTCGGGTCGTCACGACCAGATCACGACCCTCCAGGTGCGGCCGTTCGTCATCCTGGCGCTGCAGCGAGTACTGCGGTATTCCCAGCGCAAGCCGGACCTGCTCCGGCGTGTCCCACTGCGCGGTCAGTTCGCCACGGCCTGCCGCCTGATGGTCGAGAAAACGCACCTGCAGTTGATCCGCGTCGACCCGCAGGTGGGTACCGGGCAGGATCCGCTGCGCCTCGAAAGCCCCCTGCAGGTGCAGCTGACCGTTGCCCTGCACCGCCAGGCCGTGGGCATCGGGCAGGAAGGCGTTGAGAAAACCGAGCCGCTGTAGCGTGCCTTCCAGAACGAACTGCCCCGCGGGGATGCCGTCGCGACGCTGCAGGCGTCCCTCGCGCAGGAGCAGATCGCTCTCCAGACGCTCGGCATCCCGCCCCTCGCCTCTTGCCTGCCAGCGCAACCGGCTGCCGCCGATATCGAGCCGTTCCCCGTCCAGCGCCACCTCGTTGAGGACGAGCGTCAGGTGCATGTCGCTCTCGAGGATGTGCTCCTGGAGCTGGGTACGCAGCTTGTCCCCGGAAATCGAGAGCGCGCCGCGCAGGTGGTTCGCCGTCACTTCCAACTGCCCCTGGCTGCGCGCACCGCCGCCGAGCAGCAGCAGGGGCGCGGGGCCGGAGAGAAACGGGGTCAGGTAGGGCTGCAGCACTCCGATGTCGGGCAATCGTGCGTCGCGCCACACGATCTCCGCGCGGGCGCCTTCCCTGGCCTGCTGCGGGTCGAACGGACCGGTCGCGCTCAGCCGCAGTTCGGCATCGGCGAGCAACTGGCGCGCCTGGTGATGCAGGGTCGCCTCCGCCAGCACGGCATCGACCGTGACACGATCACCGTCGTCCAGTCCGGCACGCAGCCAACCTCCACCGCTTGCCTCGTAGCCGAGGGCGCTCACCTGCAGTTGCGGGGCCCGGACCTCCACGCGAGCATGCGCCGGTCGGGCATCGCGCATCTCGAACTCCGCCTCGAGCTGGCCCGCGCCGCGCAGCCGGACTCCCCGGCCATCCAGCGCGTGCTGCAGGTAGGGATCCAGCATGTCCAGGCGGATCACGTCGCCACTGAGCGCGAGCCGGGCCCGGGTGGGCGGTTCGAGCCGGTCCAGGCGACGGTTGTCCAATTCGGCGGCAAGTGTCAGTGCAGCCTGGCTGGCGTAAGGGGTGGTGTCCGCGAGCGACACGTCGCGCAGCCGCGTGGTGAAGAGGAGCTGCTCGGGGTGGTCGTCGGGAACCCGCACGACCACCTCGCCCTCCCCGTCGGCACTGTGGGTGGTGCCTGTTGTCCCGAGCGCGACCGGATCGCGATCGGGCCAGGTGACCTGGCGCCACCGGGGCTCGTCCACCTCCACCCGCAGTGCGGGCGAGTCCAGGCGCAGGGTACTGCCCGGCGCCAGCAGCCCCCGCGCCAACGTCAAGTCCCCCTGCAGACGGCCGTAGCCGGAGAGGGCGACCCAAGGCAGACCTTCCAGATACGGCATGAAGACATCCCAGGCGTCGGCATGAGCGTCCAGCTGCAGGTGGCCGGACAATGCCTCGAGAAGGTCCGCACCGACCTCCGTTGGAGCGACACGGGTCAGCGACGCCTCGCCGGTCAGCGCGATGTCGCGTACCAGCACGGCGGCGTCGGCCTGGCGCTGCAGCAGGCCGCGGTCCAGGCGCAGCGCCAGATGAGAGATTTCCAGCTGCCGAGCCGTGAACAGGGTGTCTTCGAGACGCAGGGAACCGTCACCGTCGAGGGCGAGGTCGTTCAGCGTCAGGCGCCGGATGCCGTGGGCGTCCAGTGAACGGATGTGCAGTTGGCCACGCAACAGTGCGAACAGGGAGAGCTCCAGGGTCGCGCGTTCGGCACTGACGGACAGCGCGAGCTCGTCGTCTTCACGTGCCAGGTGGAATCCCTCGACCTCCCATCGGCCGGGGTGTCGGCTGCGACCACTCTCCCAAAGGATTTCAATACCATCGAGCTGGGACAACCGCTGAGGCAGCCAATGGCTGTTGAGGAGCCAGTAGCTGCCCACCAGCCAGGCGATGATCAGGATCGCAAAGCCGGCCACCAGCCAGGCGACAACGCGATACCGGGAGCGGGGGCGGAGGCGGCGATGCGGAATGCCGGGCGTGCCCTTGGACGCGGTTGCCGGCCCGTTGCCGCCCGCCACCGCTATGGCTCCGGGATGCCCGGAACCGGAAGGGTGTCCGTGCGCCTGAAGTGCGTGTCTTTGTACGGCAAGGATGGCTCCTGTACCCGCGCCGGCGCGTCGCCACAGCCGTCATCGTCGTGAAGACCTGCGGGGTGCCGCGCCTGCGCGTGCTGGCCGAATGCCCAGCGGACCTCGCGAGCCGGAAGACCACCCACTGCTACCGTCTCGATTCCGGCGCGTTCGATCCCCTGCGGGTCATTCCATGGCCCGCATGCAGCACTTCTTGTACTTCTTGCCGCTGCCGCAGGGGCAGGGGTCATTACGGCCCACCTTGGGGGTTTCGCGAACGTATGGCATTTCCTGCTGCATGGGCCGCTCGCGTGACCAGGGGTAGTCGCTCTGCTCCCCCGGCATCGACCGGTCGTCCAGCCATGCAGGGTCTTCGCCGTACTCCTGCGCCATCGACAGATCGTCCAGCCACGCAGCGTCGCCCTCGTCGCCCGGAATCCAGCCATCCTCCTCCCTCCAGCGTAACTGGCGCAGGCGGATCTCGTTGGGATTGTAGAAGGACAGGAAATGGGTACGCGGCCGAAGGGGACGATCCTTACCGCTGTAGCCACGCTCCACGTCGCCCACTCCGTACGGAATGCCGAAGGGCTGTGCCGCTTCGAAAGAACGGGCCTGTTCCATCAGCAGCGGGCGGAAGCGTTCCCTGGGATGATCCAACAGCACTTGCCCCCCCAACTCGCGGAATATCGCGTCTTCCGAGGGATCGGCGATTCTGGAAGCCACCCAGTCCAGCAGCGCTTCCAGACCATCGTCAACACCATCGCGATGCGAATCCGATAGCCACTCCATCGCCAGGCTGCGACCAAAGGGGTCCGCGGAGCGATCCTGCGCGACTGCCAGCAATACCGGCCGGACGAAGACTTCCTTGCCTTGGCAGAGCTGGTCCCAGGATGGGCTCAGCCACTCCCAGATCGCATCGTCGGGATTCGTGCGCAGGCGTCCCAGCGGCCCGGCCATGGCATTGCCGGCCGCCTCGCCGCGCAACGCCCCGAGGATATGCATGGCGTG
>SKJG01000044.1 GCA_007116035.1 Thioalkalivibrio sp. | reverse complement strand
GACGCGCCGGCGCTGCGTTGGGCAAGTTTGAAATAGAGTGGCTATTCCTGCACTTGCCCGCCTTGCTCCGGCGCGTCTGGCTGTGCTCCATAGTCACCGAACTTCCCGCATGGCCCACTAGTGCGAAATGCGGTACGGGGCGCGCCGTTGATTGCTTGTCTGGATCAGCGCTGACAAGTCGGGCAGTAGGTGCTGGCGCGGTTGCCGATGCGGCGGTTGCGGATCGGGGTCGCGCAGGTCAGGCAGGATTGGCCCTCGCGGCCGTAGACGCGCAGGTGCTGGCGGAAGTACCCGTGGCTGCCGTCCTCGCGCACGAAGTCGCGCAGCGTCGTGCCGCCCTGGGTGATGGCATCGCTGAGCACTGCGCGGATGTGCCGGGCGAGTTCCCGGTATCCGGTCCGGGATACCCGCCCCGCCGCACGGCCAGGCCGGATGCCGGCCAGAAACAGGGATTCGCTGGCGTAGATGTTGCCCACGCCGACGACCACCTGCTGATCCATGATGAACGATTTCACCGCCGCGCGGCGGCCGCGGCTGAGCCGGTGTAGATACTCTCCATCGAAGTCGTCGCCCAACGGTTCCGGACCCAGGGCTGCCAGCAGCGGATGTACCGCCGGGGGCTCGGGCAGTGGCAGGCAGCAGCCGAATCTGCGCGGGTCGTGCAGGCGGATCTCGAAGCCGTCGTCGAGCGTGAAGACCAGGTGGTCGTGGGTTCGCAGCGGGGTTCCCGGGGCGCAGCGGCGCAGGCTCCCCGACATGCCCAGGTGCAGCAGCAGGGCGGGACCGTCGGTCTCCAGCAATAGGTACTTCGCGCGCCGGTTCAGCCCGAGCACGCAATGCCCCGCCAGGCGCGCGGGCAGGTCGTTGGGGACCGGCCAGCGAAGCCGGGCATCGCGCAGGGTCAGACGGTGGATCCGTCGGCCGAGCAGGTGGGGTTCCAGGCCGCGGCGGGTGGTCTCGACCTCAGGCAATTCGGGCATGTACGCCCTCGATCTCCACCAGGAGTTCGCGTCGGCAGACATCGCCGTACACCCAGTGCAGGGCGGGAGGTCGCGGGTAGTGCCGGGCAAGGATTGCGGCGACCTCGGGCTGGTCTTCGGGACGCCGCAGGTAGACGCGCAGCCAGGCCGGGGGTGGCACGTCGCGGCCCGCCGTCGCGTGCAGGGCGTCGAGGTTGGCGAGGATTTCGCGCGTCTGGGCGGCGCAGTCGCCGATGTGCCGACTCTCGTGCCCGGTGATGCTGGCGGTGCCCGACAGCAGCAACTGCGGGCCCAGATCGGTTTCGATACGGGTGGCGCGGGCGAATGCCGGGCTCTCGGGGCTGTACTGCTCCGGGTAGCGGTAGGCGCTGACCTGACGCGGGTTCTCGATCGCCTGGCCGGGGTTGCGGGTGGCGATCAGGTAGACGAACAGGCCGGCGGCGCGGGTCCCGATCGCGGTGGCGGCGGGCATGCTTTCCTCGGTGACGCCGAGCTCGTCGAGGGCCTTGCCACGGCCGATGCAGAAGGATTGGTAGCGCTCCAGGCCGCATTCGTCGCCGTGGATTCGGCTGAAGTAGTTCCAGATACGGATCGGGTGCGGGAAACCGCGCGCACGGATGGCCTGGAAGAGGTCAAGGTAGGCCCGGTGGGCGTTGTCCGCCAGCGGGTCGTCGGGCTGGTGCCAGGCCGCGAACAGCACGTCGGCGTGCTCGAGCAGGTGGACCCGGCCCGCACGCCCTACGCGACAGGAACCGTCGATCCGCCATTCCTCGACGCTGCCGCTGCCCGAAATGGACTCGAGGCCCGGGGCGACCATCAGGCAGCCGTCGCTCAGGGTGATGGCGGGCGGGAGGTCGGCGCGAACGCGCAGGCAGGTGCACGACCTGGCCTCGGGGGCATCCGGCGGCAGCAGACTGGTTTTCAGCGGCAGTGCCATGTTCGGTGACTGATGGGTCTGTCCGTGACGATGGGCGGGAAGGTGCCGGACTGTCGCGCCGGCGGTGGTTTCAGGTCTGCAAGCATAAGCCCTGGGGGCCCACGAACGTAGTTCTGCCGTGGGCCGTGTGCGAAGCGATCAGGCGGATTGGCCAACTGCGGACCCAGGAGCGATCGAGGGGCGGATCGATTTGGTTCATGGTTCTTCCTGCCCACACCCGTGGCCGCAAAGAAGCGTTGTCTCTGGCACCCCGGCACGTCGGGTTACGCTACGCTAACCCGACCTACAGAATCGACCAATAGGGTTAACTTTCATGCATCGTGGTTGTGAAGCACCCCCGATGATGAAAGAGGCGTAGGGCGGAAGAGGCCGAAGGCCGTCATCCGCCATCTGGCGCCAGCGTTGCCGCAGGCGCTGGGGCGGTACGAACGCCGTGTGGCGGATGGCGCCGCGCTCTTCCGCCCTACGGGTCGCCCCGGACGCGCACCGCGTTCTTTCACGTTAACGCGAGGATACGACATGGACTCCATCGAAGCCCCCTTTGGCGAGGTCATCGAACTGCGCCAGATCATCCATGATTCCGGCGTGCCTCTGCTGCGGATTCTGGTCCGCGACGGGGGCCGCTACACGAAACTGGAACTCGATCCGTCAACGGCGCATCGCTGGGGGCAGATCATGGTGCGCTGGGCGCAGACGGCCGTGGAAAAGGAGAACCCGCCAGCCTGACCATGAACACAAGGGCCCGAAACGCAAAGGCCCGGATGGAACCGGGCCTTGTGGGTCCTGCCAGGGTTTCTGCAGGGCCTTACTTGATCTTCGCTTCCTTGTACATCACATGCTTGCGGACGACGGGATCGTATTTCTTGATCTGCATCTTCTCGGGCATGTTCCGCTTGTTCTTGGTCGTGGTGTAGAAGTGTCCGGTACCGGCACTGGACACCAACCGAATCTTGTCGCGTACGCCTTTGGCCATGTCGTTTCTCCTTTAGACCTTTTCGCCGCGTGCGCGCAGGTCGGCCAGCACGGCGTCGATGCCGCGCTTGTCGATCACGCGCATCCCCTTGCTACTCAGACGCAGACGGATAAAGCGCTGCTCACTCTCCACCCAGAACCGGTGCGAGTGCAGGTTCGGCAGGAAGCGCCGACGCGTTTTGTTGTTGGCGTGGGAAACATTGTTTCCCGTGATCGGGCGCTTGCCCGTCACCTGGCAGACTCGTGCCATGGAAAAACTCCAGTAAGGGATTCGACGTTCACGAAAGGCGGTGAACGTTAGCAGAAGTGCGTTGTGGGTGCAAGGCATCCTCTCATGCCCTCGGGCAAGGCACCCCGGAGGATGAAAACAAGCCACGGATAGCGCGGATGCACACGGATGGAATGAAGAGTCTGATCGTCATGAAAAGCCCGCATGTGCCTCCACCCCTATAGGAGGCGAGCCCCCTCGCCTATCAGGCGTTGGGGCTGTCCCATCGGCCAGAGGCTGGCCTCCTACGTCCGTGCCCGTCCGTGGCGGTATTATTCCGTCGAAAAACGACCTATGTCCGCTCCGGCGCAAGGCCCCAGTGCTTGGGTGAGCGCCAGAGACTGGAGAGCAGCAGCTCGCGCATGAAAATGAACTCCTTCGGCAGCTTGTCGTAGAGCTCGGAGAAGAGTTCGTCCTGGGAGTGCACCTCTTTCTTCCAGGCCTCGCGGTCGATGGACATCAGTTCGTTGAACTGCTCGCGGGTGAAGTCCTCGAGGCCGCGCCAGTCGAGATCCTCGTATTTGGGCATGCGCCCGAGCGAGCTTTCCAGGGCCGGGCGGTTGCCGTGCACCCGGTCGATCACCCACTTCAGCACGCGCATGTTCTCGCTGAATCCGGGCCACAGGAACTGGCCGTCCGCGCCGCGCCGGAACCAGTTCACCCCGAACACCTTCGGTGGGTAGGCGAGCTCGCGGCCGATCTGCAGCCAGTGGTTGAAGTAATCGGCCATGTGATAGCCGCAGAAGGGCAGCATCGCGAACGGGTCACGGCGCACCTTGCCCTGCTCGCCGAACGCGGCGGCGGTGGTTTCCGAGCCCATGGTCGCGGCCATGTAGACGCCGAAGTTCCAGTTGAAGGCCTGCACCACCAGCGGCACCGTGGTGCT
>SKJG01000076.1 GCA_007116035.1 Thioalkalivibrio sp. | reverse complement strand
TGCGCATCACCGAAGGCCTGATCATGCTGCTGCCGGTGTTCCTGGTCCTGATCGTCGCGGCGGTGCTCGGGCCCTTGTCCCTGGGCGGAGGTGGCTTCTCGGGCAAGGCCATGGCGCCCAAGTGGAGCAAGCTGAACCCGATCTCCGGGCTCAAGCGCATCTTCTCCCTGCAGGGTCTGATGGAGTTCGGCAAGACGCTGGTCAAGTTCGTGCTGATCGCGGCGATCGCCGGGCTGCTGCTGTGGCAACTCTCCGGTTCCCTGCTGGGACTGGGCCATCAGCCGCTGGAACGGGGGCTGATGCATGCCGGCTACATGGTGGGCTGGACCTTCCTGACCCTGGCGGCCGCGCTGATCCTGGTGGCGTTGGTGGACGTGCCTTTCCAGCTCTGGAACCACCAGAAGCAGCTGCGCATGACCAAGCAGCAGATCAAGGACGAGTTCAAGGAGACCGAGGGCAAGCCGGAGGTCAAGAGCCGCATCCGCCAGACCCAGTACGACATATCCCGGCGCCGCATGATGGGGGAAGTGCCGAAAGCGGACGTGGTGGTGACCAACCCGACCCACTACGCCGTTGCCCTGCGCTATGACCAGCAGGGCATGAGGGCGCCCCGGGTCGTGGCCAAGGGCGCCGACTTGATTGCAGCCGAGATCCGCGAACGGGCACGCGCGGCCAACGTACCCCTGTTCTCCGCACCGCCCCTGGCGCGCGCCCTCTATTTCACCACCCGGCTGGACCAGGAGATCCCGGCCGGTCTCTATGTCGCGGTCGCCCACGTGCTGGCCTACGTCTATCAACTGCGGGCCGCGACCCAAAGCGGCGCGGCCCGCCGCCCCGATCCGCCGACCGACCTGCCGGTGCCCGACGACCTGCTGCGCCGTGCGCCACCCCGCGAGGACTGATCCATGAACGCCTTCACAGATGCCCTGAGCACCGTCGGCAAGGCGGGTATCGTCACGCCGATGCTGCTGATGGCCCTGCTGGTCATGCTGGTGATTCCGCTCCCGCCGCTGGCGCTGGACGTGCTGTTCACCTTCAACATCGCGCTGTCGCTGGTGGTGATCCTGGTGGCCGTGTACACGCCACGGCCCCTGGAGTTCGCGGTCTTCCCGACGGTACTGCTGGTGGCCACCCTGTTGCGACTGGCACTGAACGTGGCCTCGACCCGGGTGATCCTGCTGGATGGACACACCGGCACCGACGCGGCCGGCAACGTGATCCAGGCGTTTGGCGATTTCGTGGTGGGCGGCAACTACGCCGTCGGCCTGGTCGTGTTCCTGATCCTGGTCATCATCAACTTCGTCGTGGTCACCAAGGGCGCCGGCCGGGTATCGGAGGTCAGTGCGCGGTTCACCCTGGACGCGATGCCCGGCAAGCAGATGGCCATCGACGCGGACATGAACGCCGGTCTGATCTCCCAGGACGAGGCGCGCAGGCGCCGGGACGAGATCGCCCAGGAGGCGGATTTCTACGGATCCATGGACGGCGCCAGCAAGTTCGTGCGCGGCGATGCGATCGCCGGCATCCTGATCCTGGCGATCAACATCATCGGTGGCCTGGTGATCGGCACCATGCAGCACGCCATGTCCCTCGGAGACGCGGCCACGAACTACGTGCTGCTGACCATCGGCGACGGCCTGGTGGCGCAGATTCCGTCGCTGCTGCTGTCGTCGGCCACTGCGATCATCGTCACCCGGGTGTCCGCGTCGCAGGACATGGGCAAACAGGTGTTCCAGCAGATGTTCGCGACTCCGCGGGCCATGTACGTGGCCTCCGGCGTGGTGGGCTCTCTGGGTCTGGTTCCCGGGATGCCCAACCTGGTGTTCATCTCCCTGGCCACGTTGATGGCGGCGAGCGCCTATCTGACTGCACAGCGGCGCGCGGCGGAAGAGGCGGCGGGAATGGAGCCCCTGGTCGCGGCGGGTCCGCCGTCCAACCCGGAGCTGCGGGAGCTCTCGTGGGAAGACGTGCCGCCGGTGGACCTGATCGGGCTGGAGGTGGGGTATCGGCTGATCCCGCTGGTGGACCGCAGCCAGGGTGGCCAGTTGATGGGCCGCATCAAGGGCGTGCGGCGCAAGCTGTCCCAGGAACTGGGTTTCCTGATCCAGCCGGTGCACATCCGCGACGATCTGGACCTTGGGCCGAACCACTACCGGATCGCCCTGATGGGTGTCACGGTCGGCGAGGGAGAGGTCTTCCCGGACCAGGAACTTGCGATCAACCCGGGACGTGTCTTCGGGGAGATCCCCGGCACGGCGACGAAGGATCCGACCTTTGGACTGGACGCGGTCTGGATCGACCCGGCACTGCGTGAGCAGGCCCAGAGCCTCGGCTATACCGTGGTCGATACCGGGACGGTCGTCGCCACCCACCTCTCGCAGCTGCTGAAGGAGCAGGCCCAGAAGCTGCTGGGTCACGAGGAGGTCCAGCACATGCTGGACGTGCTGGGGCGCCAGTCGCCGAAACTGGTGGAGAACCTGGTGCCGAAGACCTTGAGCCTGGGGGTGGTGCTGCGCGTGATGCAGAACCTCCTCGAGGAGCAGGTTTCGATCCGGGACATGCGGACCATCGCCGAAACCCTGGCGGAACACGGCGCCAAGAGTCAGGATCCCGGCGTTCTGACCGCCGCCGTGAGGGTGTCCCTGTCCCGCGCGATCGTGCAGGGCATCGTCGGAACGGCGTCGGAGCTGCCTTTGATCGCCCTCGACCCGTCTTTGGAACAGATCTTGCAGAAGTCCTCGCAAGGCGCCGGCAGCTCCGGTCCGGGCATCGAGCCAGGCCTTGCCGAGCGGCTCCAGAAGTCCATCGCCGAAGCGGCCCAACGTCAGGAGATGGCGGGTGAGCCGGCCGTGGTGGTGGTCTCCCCGGATATCCGGGCCTGGGTCGCGCGCTGGCTGAGGTCGGCCGTGAGAGGACTGAACGTGCTGGCCTACACAGAGATTCCGGACACCAAGCGCATTCGTGTGGTGGCGACCGTCGGAAGGGACGAACAGAAGTAGGGGACGGTAATGGGCGAGCGGGGGATGAGCAGGGACGACAGCGAGCCGGGTGGGAGCGGATCCTTCCGTCTCCTGCGCGGTGGTCGACTGCCAGGCTCCGCTTCAATCGACGCAGCAGGCACTGACCGGTAGGGACCATGAAGATCAGACGCTTTTTCGCAGCAGACATGCGCCAAGCCATCCGACTCGTCCGCGAGGAACAGGGGCCGGACGCCGTGATTCTCTCCAGTCGCCGGGTGGAGGGCGGGATCGAGATCGTGGCCGCCATGGATTACGACCAGGCGATGTTCAGCGAGATGGCCGCGGATGACGGTGCAGGAAGGCAGGCACCGGCACCGGCTCCAACGCTGGAAACGGTGGGCGAACCGCTGGACGCGTTGGAGCCATTGGAATCGCTGCAGCCAACGACGGCGGCATCCGCGGCGGTCCCCTCGCGGACACCGTGGCAGCCGAGCCCGGAGCGCCGGGACCGCGACATCGAATGGTCGCAGGATCCCACCCTGGTGGCCATGCAACGAGAGATCGAGGGCCTGCGCTCCATGCTGCATGACCAGCTGGCGAGCCTTGCCTGGAACGACCTCCGGCAGCGGGAGCCGGCACGCGCCCAGTTGGTTAGCCGCCTCGAGCGGCTGGGTCTGGACGACGGCCTGGCCCGGGAGATCGCCGGCGGCGTGCGTGGCCCGGATCGCGGCGAACCGGCGTGGCGCGAAGCCCTCGAAGCACTGGCGGAGCGCATTCGGGTGGTGCCCGAGACGCGGCTGGACGGGGAGGGTATCATCGCGCTGGTCGGTCCCAGCGGGGTCGGCAAGACGACCACCGTGGCCAAGCTGGCGGCCCGTTACGCACAGCGGCACGGGCCGCAGTCCCTGGCGCTCGTGACCACCGATGCCGTGCGCATCGGTGCGTATCGGCAGCTGCAGACCTTCGGCCAGATCATTGGCGTGCCGGTCTATCTGGCGCAGACGGGACGGGAGCTGGGTGACATTCTGGCGGGGCTGAACGAGAAGCAGCGGGTGTTCGTGGATACTGCCGGCATGAGCCAGAGGGATCTGCGTCTCACCGAGGAAATGGCGGGGTTGGCGGCCCTCCCCAGCCTGCGCACCCTGTTGGTGGTGGCGGCGAATACGCAGCAGCTGGTGCTCGAGGAAACCTTCCGGGCCTTCTCGCACCTGCCGCTGGAGGGCGCCGTGATCACCAAACTGGACGAGGCGGCAAGTCTCGGGCCGGTGTTGTCCGCGCTCTGCGGGGGTGACCTGCCATTGATGTTCGTCAGCGAGGGGCAGCGTGTGCCCGAGGATCTGCAGCCCGCCCGGGTGCAGCGGCTGCTCAGCCGCGCGGTCTCGCTGGTATCGGAACCGTCGGAAACCAAGTCGGAAACCAAGCAGGCACGCGCTCCCCGGCGCGTCCTCGGCAACCTGGATTCATTTGCCCATGCCTCCCTATGATGATCAAGCAAGCGGGCTTCGCCACATGAATGCCCTTCGACCCGTGCAGGTGATCGGCGTCGCCAGTGGCAAGGGCGGGGTTGGCAAGACCAACGTCTCGGTCAACCTGTCCGTGGCCATGGCCCGGGGCGGTCGTCAGGTGATGCTGATGGACGCGGACCTCGGACTCGCCAACGTGGACGTGCTGCTGGGGCTGCAGCCCCGGAGCAACCTCTCTCACGTGCTGAACGGCGAGATCGGCCTCGAGGAGACGCTGATTCCGGGTCCTGCAGGGATCTCCATCGTGCCGGCGGCCTCCGGCGTGGCGCGCATGGCGGACCTCGATCCGGCGCAGCATGTCGGCATCATCCGGGCATTCAGCGAGATGCGCCAGCCCGTGGATGTGCTGGTGGTGGATACGGCGGCCGGGCTTCACGACAGCGTGATCAGCTTCTGCCGCGCGGTGCAGGAGGTGCTGGTGGTGGTCTGCGATGAGCCGGCGTCCATTACCGACGCCTATGCCCTGATCAAGGTCCTGAGCCGCGATCACGGGATCTCCCGCATCCGGGTGCTCGCCAACATGGTGCGCGGACCGGAAGAGGGAAGAGCCTTGTTCCGCAAGCTCACCGCCGTCTGTGACCGCTTCCTGGACGTGACCCTGGACCATGCGGGATCGGTGCCGCACGACGAGTATCTGCGCAAGGCGGTGCAGCGCCAGAAGGCGGTCACCGAAGCCTACCCCGGCAGCCCGTCGGCCAAGGCATTCAAGGAACTGGCACGACAGGCCGATAAATGGCCCATACCGGGTGGCAGCAGTGGGAGGATCGAATTCTTTGTGGAGCGTCTGGTGGGTTCCGGTGCCAGTGACCGGGAACGGCCGGCGTTTGCGGGCTAGCCATGTATCCGACTGAAACCTTGGACCGCAACCGGCTGGTGGAAAAGCACGTACCGCTGGTCAAGCGCATCGCCTATCACCTGCTGGGGCGGCTGCCGGCGGACGTGCAGGTCGACGATCTGATCCAGGCTGGCGTGCTCGGACTGCTGGAGGCGGCCCGCCTGTACGACGCCAGCCAGGGCGCCAGTTTCGAGACCTACGCCGGTATCCGGATCCGCGGCGCAATGCTCGATGAGGTCAGGCGTTCCGACTGGACGCCCCGCTCGGTGCATCGCAACGCGCGACGGGTCAGCGAGGCGGTGCGGGCCGTGGAACATCGGGAAGGGCGGGAGGCGCAGCCCCAGGAAGTGGCCGCCGAGCTGGACGTCGGGCTGGACGAGTACCAGCGCATGGTCAGCGACGCCGTATCCTCCCGGGTGCTGAGCTTCGAGGACATCTTCGAGCCGGAGTCGGAGGGGGAAAACCGCTTGCCCGGCAGCGAACCGGACCCGCTGGAACGCCTTCAGGAAGAGGGGTTCAGGGAGGCGCTGGCCGGTGAGATCGATCGCCTGCCAGAGCGTGAAAAGCTGGTGATGTCGCTGTACTACGATGACGAGTTGAACCTGCGGGAGATCGGTGAGGTGTTGGGCGTCAGCGAGTCCCGGGTTTGCCAGTTGCACGGGCAGGCTCTGGTGCGATTGCGTGCGCGGATGACCGACTGGACCGGCAGGGTGGCCGAGGCGTGAAGACCCGGACCGACCAACGGCCGAGCCAACGCACCGCCACCCGACACGGTGGGCCCCTGCCCGCGGTGGATGGGGTCCGACCCGGCTACGCGACGGGCGCCCCTGCACGAGGATGTGAGTGATGAACAAGAAGATCAGGCAGTTCGGGGCCGAGGCACGGATCGCTCCGTGGCACTTCGGCGAAAGACACGCGCGGGTGTGACGGTACGCGATCATGGACATCCTTAGCATCGTCGGTCTGCTGCTCGCACTGGTCGCCATCCTGGGCGGCTCGATCGCCAAGGGCAGTGGCATCGATGCGCTGTGGAATGGCGCCGCCTTCGTTATCGTGGTGGTCGGCACCGTCGCCGCGGCACTGCTGCAGGCCAAGCTGCAGGCGTTCCTGCACGGCATGCGCATCATCTCCTGGATCTTCGCCGCGCCCCGGATCGATACCGAGGAGGCGATCGACAAGTTGGTGAACTGGAGCCAGATCGCGCGCAAGGAGGGGCTTCTGGGGCTCGAGACGCTGGCCGAGCAGGAGACCGACACCTTTTCGAAAAAGGGTCTGCAGCTTCTGGTGGACGGGACCGAGCCGGAGACCATCCGCAACATCCTCGAGGTCGATCTGGGTACCAAGGAGCAGTTCGATCTCCAGGGGGCCAAGGTCTTCGAGAGCATGGGCATCTACGCGCCGACACTCGGCATCATCGGTGCGGTCATGGGCCTGATGGCCGTGATGCAGAACCTCGCCGAACCCGACAAGCTGGGCCCCGGCATTGCCGCGGCCTTCGTGGCGACCATCTACGGCATCGCCTCCGCGAACCTTTTCTTTCTTCCGGTGAGCAACAAACTGAAGATGACCATCCAGGGCCAGACCGCCTATCGGGAAATGATCATCGACGGGATCACGGCCATCGCCGAGGGGGAGAACCCCCGGAACATCGAGACCAAACTGCGGGGCTACGTTCTGTGACCGGAAGCCCGCCCATCTTCCATGAGGGCGGCATCAGCCGCCGATAGGTTTGCTTGCCCATGCCCAGACGCAGGAAACGTCAAGAGGAACATACCAACCACGAGGCCTGGGCGATCCCCTACGGCGACCTGATCACCCTCCTGCTCGCCTTCTTCGTGGTGATGTATGCCCTGTCCTCGGTCAACGAGGGCAAGTTCCGAGTATTGTCGGAATCCCTGACGGCCGCCTTCCGGGGTACACCGATGGCGCCGGAGCCCATTCAGGTGGGAAGCCTGTCCCGCGCGCTGCACACATCGCCGGCCGGCGACGCCGGAACCATCATCCCCATGGATGTCCCGATACCCAGGGTTCTGCTGGACCCCAGGGATTTCGATGCCTTCGACCGGGATGCGGTCGGAATGTCCGGTGACGGAGGCCTTCGGGACGACGAGTTGCGCGAGGCCGCGCGCGGCATGAGCTTGATTGCCGACCTCATCCAGCGGGCCGTGGCCCCCCTGATCGATGCCGACCTGATCCGCATGCGACGGGAACGCTTCTGGGTCGAGGTGGAGATCAATACCAGTCTGTTGTTCGCGAGTGGCGGCGCGGAAATCTTTCCCGAGGCACGCCCGGTGCTCGACGAGTTGTCCGGAATCCTGAAAGACCTTCCCGTACGGGTGCATGTGGAGGGTTTTACCGACGATGTTCCGATCAGTACGGCGCAGTTCCCGTCGAATTGGGAACTGTCCGCCGCCAGGGCCAGCAGCGTGCTTCGACGGCTGGTCGAGAATGGCCTGGATCCCACGACGATGGCGGCCATCGGTTTCGGAGAGTACCGTCCCATCGCCGACAACGAGACACCCGAGGGCAGGCGTCAGAACCGGCGCGTGACCATTGTGATTCTGGCCGACCATGCTCCCCGATTGGACCGCCGGCTGGATCCGGCAGCCCTGCAAAGCGATGGGGACCGGGCGTTGCCGGCAGAGCAGGGGCGCAGCCCGTGAATGCCTTGGTATCGTTGGGCGGTAGGGAGCCCGCGAGGATCGTCCCGGTCGCGCGCCGTTGGTGGCGGCCGCTCAGGGACGCGCCGAAGAGGGCTTTCAGCGAACCGGGGGCGAACGCTGCGCTGCGGGTTTCTTCCGTGGCGCGCTTGTCGAACCCGGTTCGGAATCGCATCATTGAGCCGCGCCTCGGGCCGCGGGATCGGCATCATGCCTGCTGACCTCGAGCCGGTTCGTCCCGTCCACCCGTCCTGGCCCGGGCGCCGGGTCCCGGAGGAGGGTGACGAGAGGAAGCGCCAGAGGCCGCCGCCCGGTGGTGATGACCGTCATGACCCGGCTGGAAAAGAGCGCGGTGGCGCGCGGGACGGACCGCCCGGCGATCAGGGGACTGCTGAACCCGGGGGCGGTGAACCAAGGCCGTGCCCCCCCGGCGACGACCGTGCGGGCCATCACGTGGACGAATACGTATGAACGCTTGGATGATCTTGTTGACGGTGGCAGTCTTCCTGGTGGCGGTGGGCGCGCTGGGCCTCGCTGCCGTGAGCTGGATCCGGGTTCAGCACCTGCAGCGCCGACTGGAGACCCAGGAAACCGAGCTGATGTCGTTGAAGGGCGCACTGAGCGCGATCTGCTCCGACGACATGGTGACCGATCAGCGGCAGGTGGAGATGGAGCGGCGGCTGCGGCTGCTCACCGATCAGCAGGAACAATTGCTGATGCGTGACCCGGAGACCGGCCCCTACCACCACGCGTTGCGCCTGGCTGCGCAGGGCGCCAGCCGGGAAGACCTAGTGAAGCATTGCGGCCTCAGTCGCGGCGAGGCTGACCTGCTGCTATCGCTGAACCGGCCGTCGAGCGATACCGGGGGTTGACCCGGGGCCGCGTCCTATTCCTGGCCCGGCCTGCGGCCGCTGAGAAAATAGACGAAGGCCAGGACCTCGGCTACTGCCACGTAGAGGTTTTCGGGGATTTCATCCCCCACCGGGACCTGGGACAGCGCTGCAGTGAGCAGGGGATCGTCGTGCACCGGGACATCGTGTTCACGGGCAAGCTCGAGGATGCGTTCCGCGATCAGACCGCTGCCGCTGGCGGTGATGCGCGGCGCCCGTTCGCCGCCGTAATGCAGGGCCACTGCCTTGCGCGGTGGTCGTCGTGGCTCCCGGCTCATGCGCGATCGTCCAACACGGGCCGGGTCCGAACCGGGGGCTGCTGCTCCGGAGGCTTGCCGGGGGCGCAGCCCAGGTCCCTGACCTCCAGCTGGCGGCCTTCCAGCGCCTCGCGGAGTCTCGGCAACTCCCTGCGGACCCGGGCGACCGTGTTCTCGTCGTCGACCCAAAGGTGGGTCCCAACCTGATCTCCGGAGACCGTGATGCGCACGTGCACGGGTCCGACGCCAGGAAGGTCGAGGGCCATCTCCACCCGCCAGACCGGGGTCTGGTCCGGGCCACTGCGTTCGCGCTCACGCTCCATCAAAAGGTGAACCAGATCCACACCATCGCCGCTTCGCAGGGGCAACTCCAGGAGCCATCGCAACTGTCCGGATTCGGCATTTTCCACGGCGCTCCACTGGTGCAGGGCGAGACGGGCGAGGGCCTGGTCGGTGCTGGCGCGAAGCCCGTCGAGCAGCGCCTGCGGTCCCGGGGTGGAGAGGTCCGCGGTCAGGCGCGCCTGCGGCGTTGGGGGGGATCCAGCGCGCGGCGGGACAGCCTCGCGAGCGGATCCGATGATCCAGTTTGGGAGGACGACGGTCTGAGGCAGCGCGCGGGCGGAAGAGGCTGCGGTGGACGTAGCCGGAGTGGGGAGTCGGTGCGCCGGCGCGGTATCTGCGCTGGCCACGCCGCCGCCGGGCTTGGTCTGCACGGCGGCGTGGCCCTGGCCCGCCGGTCTGTGCTGCGCGCGCAGCTGCGTTGCCAGGGAGAGGAGGGCCGATTTCAGGTCTCCAGCAGTCGTGGCGGAACCCGCGGGGCCGACGGCGAGGGCGGCCTCGTGGAAGATGCCCGATGCCAGTACCGCCTGGCGCAGACCCTCCGGCCGCGTCGCTTGCGTCGCCGTGTGCAGGCGCCCGAAGAGATCCTTGATGGCCGCCTGTACTGATCCCGGCAGGGCCATTGTGGCCCCGGGGTCGCGGCTCATCGACCACAGGGCGGCCAGCAGGGGCGCCTGACTACCCTGGGCCGGAAGCAGGCTGGTCAGTGCGGCAGGCGCCCCTGTACCAGGCCCGATCCCGACTTGGCCTGCCGACGGCTGCGGGACGGGAGGTTGAGCCAGCAGCCGCAGCAACGGCTGCGCTCCCGCCCGCACCACCTCGAGGCTCAGACGGCTGCCCGGAGGCATTGCCGTCGGCAAGCGCATGCTCAGCTCCTGGTCGCCGATCCGGACCCGAGTCTGTTCCCCGGTAGCGCTGCCGCGGACTACCTGGGCCTCCAATCGCTGCCCCGCTTGCCAATCCGGCGCCCGCGGGCTGGGGCTGGCCAGGGTGGCCTTCAGGGCGGGGGGCGGTATCTGCATGCGTCACCCGACGGGCCGAAGACGTTCCATCGTACTACCTGCCGGCGTACATCGCGAAGGCAAGGCGGGCATGGATACGGTGGTGGCCTGAATTCCCCTTCTTTTTGCCGGTCTAAATAACGTACCGCGACGACCTCTGACGATGAAAAAGCGCGCCACGGAAGAACACAGAAACACACGGAAAAGAGCTTGAATACCGGTCATATTCCGTGATGTCCGTGTTCTTCCGTGGCTATTTTTTTGCGTTGCGTTATTGTGCATCTCAGCGCCGTCTCGACCGGTGGTGCCTCTGGAACCTGAACCGTGATGTCCGCGCCCATGAAGAATCTGTCCTGCTGGCTCCTATTGATCCTGTTCCTGTGCCTTCCCGCGACACAGGGCGCTGCGCAGCAATCGATCGAGATCATCGATCTCCAGAACCGGCCCGCTGCGGAGATCATCCCGCTGATCGAACCCCTGCTGGGTCCCGATGATGTCGTTACGGGGACGGGGTTTCGGCTGATCGTCCGTGTGGCCCCGGCGACACTGAGCCAGCTGCGTGACGTACTCAGCACGGTCGATACGGTTCCCAGGAATCTGGTGGTCAGTGTCCGGCGCGGCGGTACCGAAACGACCCGCGAGCGCGAGGCGCAACTGCAGGGACGCATCGGCGACGTGGCCGTGGGCGACGGGTCGGGGAGCCGGATCATCCGCCGCCAGACCAACGACCGCGACAGCGGCGTTCAGACTCTGCGCGTACTCGAGGGGCAAGCGGCCTTCATCCATGCGGGTGAGTCCATCCCCGTCCTGCGCCACGGCGGCATCGTTCTTCCCGGTGCCGTGGTCGGGCCGGAGATCGACTACCGCGACCTGGAGCGTGGATTCCTCGTGCGCCCGTGGGCCACCCCGGATGGCCGGGTGCGGATCGATATCCAGCAGGTGGACGAGCGTGAGAGCCGCAGCGGTGGTGGCCGTATCGACTTCCAGCGCGTCGACACCGTGCTTTCCGGTGGCATCGGCGAATGGATCCGGATCGCCGGTGTCGAGCACCGACGCGATTCGACCGAGCGTCGCGTGCTGGGCACGCGCCGGGATCAGGGCGCCGGGGAGACCGAGATCCACGTCCGCGTGGATTGGGCGGACTGATTTCCCGGATGCGCGGAGTCCTCGGCCTGGTGTTGTTTGTCGTCAGCCTTAGCTGCGCGCCGCTGCTCGCCCGGGAGCCAATGCTGCTGGGAGTCTTCCCGGACCGGGTGCTGGTCGAGATCGACGGGCAGCGCCACGTGTTGATGATGGGGGCGGACGCCACGGAGGGCGTGCGGCTGCTGTCGTCTGATACCCGCACGGGCACGGCCTGGCTGGAGATTCAAGGTGAGCGCCGCCAAGTCACCTCGGTGCGGCGGACGGAAGGCGCGTCCCGGGGCGACTCGGTTGCTCAGGCGCGTGTGTACCCGGATGCCTCCGGGGCCCTGACCGCGGCGGGCAGCATCAACGGCCATGCGGTTCGTTTCCTGGTGGACACCGACACCCCCATCACGACTCTGGGCGCCGGCGAGGCGCGCCGTCTGGGCATCGCCTACGCCCGTGGCGACCTCACCCAGACGCGCACCGCGGCTGGCTTGTCATTCGGATACCGGGTGATGCTTGACCAGGTGCGCATCGGTGGCATCGTGCTGGACGACGTCGAGGCCGTGGTGCTGCAGTCGGACGCACCGCGGCTTCCGGTTCTGGGCGCAAGCTTCCTGAACCGGGTTCAGGTCCAGCGGCAGGGCAGGGCCCTGTTGCTCGAGCGATAACCATCGTCCGGTCGCGCTACCGATGCCGTCTTGGCGGCCAGCCGCTGCAGGAGTGTCGCGACCAGGGCACGAGGCCTGGCCGGAGCGGAGACGGTTAGGGGCCTGGAGCCATGGTTTCCTGGACCGATCCGAAGGTTCGGATCCAGGGCTGGTTGCGGCGAACGCCGGCGGGCAGTCTGTTGACCGCCGCGCGGGCACCAGCCAGGTCGGGGTAATCGCCTGCCACAAGGGCATACCAGTCCTGATCGTCCCGGCGTGTTCGAAACCAGGCGATTTCCTTGTCCAGGGACAGCCGGCCTGCATACCTGCGCAGGGCCTCGAGGTCGCCACCGGCAATGATCTGGATGGTGAAACGATCTGCGGCCCGGTCCTGCAGCCAGGTCGGATCGCGCAGCTCGCGACGTGCCGGCGCGGGGCGCGGTTGCGCGTTCGGAGTGTCGGCCGAAGGTGACCCCGGGATCCCTGCGCCATCCGTTGGTTGCGTCTGAGGCGTATCGGGTTCCTCTGCGGGAGGTTCCGTCACCTGTGGGCCCGCTTGCGGTGCGGTTGTGTCCTCGCGGGTGGGCACGGGCACGGGGGTTGGCTCCCCAGGGCTGAGCACGGAGATCTCGGGCTCCGGTTCCAAGCGGGAGGCCTCGGCGACCTCGCTGGCGGGTTCGGGCTCCGAGGCAGGGGCCTCGGCAGGCTCCCGAGCGCGTTCCGGGTCGATCGGGGAAATCTCGGCGAGTTGCGGTATCGGTTCGGGCTCCGGGAACGTTCCCTCGCCCGTGGTCGCTTCCGAACCTGGGTCCGGGAGATCGGTGGCTTCCGGATCTGGGAGCGCTTCCGAGAACTCGAGCGGTCGCGGCATGGGCCGCGAGGTGGTGGGCGCGGCTGATTCGCGGATGGTTGGCTGGGCGTCCGGTGACTCCGCCGCGAACGGACGATCGGGCGTCGGCAGCAAGGGCGGCTCTGCCGGGGCTTCTCTCAAGACGGCGGTGCCACTGGGTTGCTGCGGCGTAGCCGCATTGCCGGGCCGCTGCCCCTCGTCTCCCGGCAGGTAGAGGAGTCCCACCACGATCAGCGTTGCCAATACGGCAGCCGCGCCCCCCGCTGCAGGCAGTGTCCAGCGCTGCTGCCAGCCGGTCCAGGTCGTGCCGGGAGCCGCGTGCACGGGTCCTTGCTGCACCGAGGCCGGGTCCGTCCCCATGGTCTGCAGATAACGGTTGGCCACGAGGTTGATGTCCATGGGCCGGCCGCCGCTTTCCTGTTGGATCGCGGCGGCGATCGCGCCGGAGAGCAGACTCGGGTCCTGCGCACCGGCCGCCTGCAGGCGCTGCCGAAGATAGGCCTCGGTCTGGGCCTGAGTCAGGGGCCGAAGGCGGACGGCGATGTGCTTTTCCGCGGGCGTGTCGGCATCGACGCATTGTGCCAGCAGATCCTCGAGACCGGGTTCGCCGGCGAGCAATATGCCCAGGGCGCTGCTGCAGTGGCGATTCACCTCGCGGCGCAGTCGCAGGAGCGCCGCCAGAACCTCTGGCGCGAGTACGTGGGCATCGTCGATCACGAGCACCGGACGCCGTGCGCCCCGGCAGAGGGTCAGGAGCAGCCCAGCCAGCGGTGTGTTTTCGGCCGCATCCGCCGCCTTGGACCACTGCTGTCGAATGGCGTATTCAATACTTGGGAAAGGTGCCCCCGGCCGGCCCTTGAAACCGCAGAAGAGCAGGGATCCCGCTCCCCGTGAGAGGAGTTGCAGCAGTTGCGTACTCTTCCCTGCGCCATGCTCACCGAGCAGCAATAGTGGCTTGTTGTCGGTCTGAAGGCGCTGTTGCAGCACCCCGACCGGCATGTCGAGGGCGGGATCGCTATACACGAAGCCCTCGGTTGCCTTGTCGGCAAAGGGCTGACGCCGCAGGCCATGGCGGCGCAGGACTTCCACGCCCAATGGGGCATCGTTCTCGCTGGGTCCGGAAGACGGCGTCATGGAGTGATCTCGGATGGCACTGGCAGGGCTATTCTACGATGACTGGCTTTGACAATCGGGTGAGCGCGCTGCCGATGGAATGCATGCACGGGCCCAAAGGTACAGGAACCACGGGGGTCCGCGGTAGGTGCGTCGTGAACCAATGATGATCCCGAGTTCCATCGAATCCGGTTGCAGGATGCGGCGGCGGGATGACGGGTGGTGCGCGAGGCGTGAAGCGATTCCTCCCTGTGGGCGGGAATCAGGCCGCAGTGCTCGCGTCGATGCCGATGCGGTCGCGCCCGCCGCCCTTGGCTTCGTAAAGCGCGCGGTCGGCAGCGCGGACCAGGTCCAGTGCGCTTCCCGCGCGGCGTTGTCCGTCCATATGGCTGGCCAGGCCGATCGACACCGTGGAGTGGAAAGGGGCTCCCCTGGCGCCCTCGTACACCTGTGACACGATGGCTTCGCGGAGCCGTTCGAAGACGCCGCGGGCATCTTCGAGCCCGGTGCCCGGAAGCAGGGCGACGAACTCGTCCCCACCATAGCGCATGATGAAATCGCGCTTGCGCAGATGCTGGGTAAGGATGCGCGCCGTGTTGGAAAGGACCGCATCACCAACCAGATGGCCATGCGTGTCATTGATCCCCTTGAAGTGATCCAGGTCGATGAAGGCCATGGTCAGGGGCCAGCCGTTCTCGCTTGCGAGCAGGAATTCCGTCTCGAGAACCTCATCGAAGCGGCGTCGGTTATGGAGACCGGTCAGGGCATCGCGGTTCGCGGTCTCGAGCAGGTGCCGGGTCACGTCCTGCATGTCCTGCACCTGGCGTTGCTGTTCGGAAACCTGTTGTATCAAGTGAAGATTTCGGGCCGCGAGGATCTCGCGCGCCTGGTCGGTGACGCCGGCAGCCTGCCGCGCCGAGATGACCTCGGTGTCGTAGAGGCCGGCGACGTCGGGAAGCACCTCGGTAACCCGTGCCAGCAGCGTCTCCAGCGACACCCCATCCAGGCCGAGCAGGCGCCACGCGCTGCGGGCGAGCCGCTCGGTCGCGGCCTCGCGATCCTCGTGCTCCAGATACAGGTCGGCGATCTGGCCGGCGACCGCCACACATTTGATGAATACCCGGGTGTCCGTGGGTATCCGCGTACTCAGCGGGTCGTGGACCATCGAAGCGATCGGTACCAGGCGCTCGGGCAGGCGCCAATGGCGCATCAGCCACGAACCCGCTTCACCATGATCCGAGCCCAGGTGTTCCCGCTCCGCACTGAGCAGTTGATCATGACCCGTCGCCTCCTTGAGCAACGGGCGGTAGTCCTCGGGAATCGCCGCGTCGAGGGCCAGGATGCCGATGTCCTGCAGCAGTGCAGCCAGGAACGCTTCCTCGTCGTCCTGCTGTTTGATCGTCTCGCTGATCATTCTGGCCGCCGATGCAGAGATCAGCGCGCGGCGCCAATACCGGTTGATGCCCCGTGCGGTACCCGGTTCGCCGTTCAGCATGTCACCGAGTGAGAAACTCAGCGCCAGGGTCATCGTGGCGTTGAGGCCGAGAACGACCATGGCCTGGCGCAGGTTTTTGCTGCTTCGGCGCTGGGCATACAGGGCGGAGTTGCTGGCGCGGAGAACGCGGCTGGCGAGGGCAGGGTCCTTCGAGAGCAGTCGCGCAAGCGATGTCAGGTCGACATTCGGATCGCGGCCCAGTTCGACGATCGCAATTGCGATTCCGGGTGGGCTCGGCAGGTTGGGACAATATTCGAGTGCGCTACGGATCTCGGGTGTCATCGTGGTGTCTTTCCGTCGTCAGTGGCGCACGTCGCTTGCCTTGTTCATCTGAAGGTGGCGAACCCAACACCATCATCAGTCGCCCAGGTGGGCGTATTTTATTGTTTGCAAATTAACCTTCGCGGCCCGGTCGGTCAATGCAATCTCTTGCGGCGATGCCGGGTCATGCACTCGAACGGGCTCCCTGCTGAGCTTGGGTGCCTGTCTTCGCGGCAGCCCTTGTCCTGGCCGGTTCTACTCGCCAATGAGGTGCAGGACGATACGGCGCCGGTTCGGTGCGTTTCGGTGCTCGAACAGGAAGATACCCTGCCAGGTGCCCAGGGCCGGCCGTGCCTCGTTCACAGGAAGGCTCAGCTGGGCCTGTGTCAGGGCGCTACGCACGTGCGCGGGCATGTCGTCGGGGCCTTCCGACCGGTGCCGGTACACCGTCGTCCCCTCCGGGACCAGGCGTGTGAAGAAATCTGCCAGGTCTTCCCGGACATCGGGGTCGGCGTTTTCCTGGATCAACAGGCTGGCGGACGTGTGCTGGACGAAAAGCGTCAGCAGGCCGGTCTCGATCCCGCTGTCGCGGACCCACGCCGCAACTGCGGGGGTGCACTCGTACAGACCTTTTCCAGTCGTTTGCAGCGTCAGCGTATGGGTGGCCTGGCGCATCGCAATCCTCCGGGGTCCGGGTTGAATGATTTGGCGCCTGACGGGTCAGATGATGGGAGCAGGTTGACGCGTCTGCACGGTTTCCGGAGCAGACCCCCGAGACCCTCAGCGTATGGCCGGGGCGGGAGCCTACCCCGAAGCGGAGTCCGTTGCCAGTGGGCCCAGTCCCGGTTTCGGGGTAGGCCTCTGAATATCCCTGATCCTGGCCTCTTGTTATGATGCTCGCTTGACCACTTTCTGACTCGTGGCGGAGATACGATGCTGCAATCGATTCGTGACAAGGCAACCGGCTGGCTTGCCTATGTCATCATTGGCCTGATCGCCATTCCATTCGCCCTCTGGGGCCTGGGTGAATATTTCGGTGGTGCAGGGCCGCTGGTGGCGGCCGAGGTCAACGGACAGGAGATCACGGTTCGCATCGTGCACCAGGAGACCCGGGCCCAGCGTGAGCAACTCGCGCGCATGTTCGGCGGAGAAATTCCTGCGGACGTCTTCGATGAGCGCGCGATCCGCAATGCCGCCCTGGAGGCCCTGATCCAGCGTGAACTCCTGCGCCAGGCTGCCGAGGACGCGGGCTTTCGCGCCTCGGGTCGTGGCGTGATCCGTGAGCTTCGTGGCATCCCCGCCTTTTTGGAGGACGGGCGCTTCAGTCCCGAGCGTTACCGCACGGTGCTGGAGGCCCAGCGCATCTCCCCCGGGGATTTCGAACGCGACATGGCGCAGTCCATCGTGCTGGCGCAGATTCAGCAGGCGATCGAGGCGAGTGGGGATCCCCCGATGGACAAGGCGACCGAGTTCGCGCGCCTGCGCAACCAGATCCGGGTCGCCAGCTGGCGCATCTTTGCCGCAGCGGACTTCGATCGTCCCGACGTGGTCGGCGATGACGCAATCGAGGCTTTCTACCGCGATAACCCGGATCGCTTCACGACGGCGGAGCGGTTGCAGATCGCCTACCTGCGCCTCGATCCGGCGGACATGGAGGCCAGGATCGACGTCACCGAGGAGGAGGTCCGCGAACACTTCGAGGTGAACGCGCAGCGCTATGCCGAGCCGGAACTGCGTCGGGTGCGGCAGATTCTGATCGAACACGACACGGCTGATGCCGAGGCCAGGGTCCGCGAGCTTCGCGGACGCATCGACGCCGGCGAGGACTTCGCCGAACTTGCCACCGAGTATTCCGACGATCGCCTGTCGGCCGACCGCGGGGGCGAGTTGGGTCAGATTGCCCGGGGCGATCTCGACCAGATTCTTGAGACCGTGATCTTCTCGCTGCCGGAGGGCCTGATCAGCCAGCCGGTGCGGACGCGGCTTGGCTGGCATCTGGTGGAAGTGACCGATATCGAGTCGTCGCGCGTCCAGCCCTTCGAGGAGGTGCGCGACGAAGTCGAGCGAGATCTCCGTGACCGTCGCGCCGAGCAGCGCCAGATCCAGATCCTGGACGATCTGCTGGCCCAGACCTTCGAGAACCCGGATAGCCTGGGTCCGGCGTCACGCGCGACGGGTCTGGAGATCCGGACCAGCGACTGGTTCACCCTTGAATCCGGTGATGGCCTGGCGCGGTTCCGTCCGATTCGCGAGGCGGCCTTCAGTACGCCCGTGCGCCGCGACGGCCGCAACAGCGAGGCGGTAGATCTTCCCGATGGGAGTACCGTCGTGTTGCGTGTCGAGGAGCGTCAGGAGCCCAGGGTACTTCCCCTCGACGAGGTGGCCGATGAGATTGTTGAAATCCTGCGGCGGGATGCGGCCGCGCAGGCCGCGCGGGAGCAGGGCGAGAACGTCCTCGACGCGTTGGCCAATGGACGGACCGTCACCGAACTCGCCGAGGAGGCGCCGCAGACCTGGGTACAGTCCGTCTCCGTGAACCGTGCCACCGGCCCGGAGGAGGATGTCGAACTGCCCAGGGCGTTGATGAATCATCTCTTCCAGATGCCCGCCCCTCGGGACGATGCGGTGCGGAAGAGCGGGTTGCGCCTCGCGGATGGCGACTACGCCGTGGTTGTCCTGGAATCGGTGCAGATGCTCGAACCCAGCGAGGCCGTGGCGGATCTGTTCAGGGTCATCGACGACCTGCAGATCGCCTATTCGGGCGCGGAGATGCGGGCCTACCTCGCCTGGCTGGAATCGCAGGCCAAGATCCGGCGCTATCCGCAGAACCTCGAGTAGGGGCGATCCGTAGCGGCCACCGCACTCCCAGGATCCCCGGCGCGTGTGGAGTGCGGCGGCTCGCCGCCGCTGTTGGCCGTCGCGCTAACCGTCATGGCCCTGCGCCACCCCTGACGAGGAAAAGGGGCGCCACGGAAGGACACAGAAACACTCGGGAAAGAGTTTAAATGCCCTTCGTTTTCCGTGATGTCCGTGTTCTTCCGTGGCTGTATTTTTTCACGCCAACGTGGGGGAGCAAGCTCCCGCACTCCATGGCCCGCTCGTGGGAATCAATCCAGGCCGACCTCACCCGGACCCAGACCAAGGATGTTGAAGCCGGAGTCGACGTACATCACCTCTCCGGTGATGCCGGCCGCGAGGTCCGAGCACAGGAACGCGCCTGCGTTGCCGACCTGCTCGATGGTCACGTTGCGGCGCAGCGGCGCGTTTTTCTCGACGTGGTCCAGGATGCGGCGGAAATCGCCGATGCCTGCCGCCGCCAGGGTCCGGATCGGCCCCGCAGACACGGCGTTGACCCGGGTCGATTCCGGCCCCAGCGTATAGGCGAGGTAGCGGACGTTCGCCTCCAGGCTGGCTTTGGCCAGCCCCATCACGTTGTAGCTGGGCATGGCGCGCATCGCGCCCAAGTAGCTCAGCGTCAGGATCGACGCGTTGCGGTCCTTCATCATGCCCCTTCCAGCCTTGGCCATCGCGGCGAGGCTGTAGGAGCTGACGTCGTGGGCGATGCGGAAACCGTCGCGGGTGATGTTGTCGAGAAAGTCCCCTTCGAGCTGTTCTTTGGGGGCGAAGGCCACGGAGTGCACGAGGATGTCGAGGCCATCCCAGTAATCGTCCAGGTGCTCGAAGACCCGTTCGATCTCCTGGTCGCTCTCAACGTTGCAGGGCACGAGGACATCCGAGTCGAACGCGGCGGCCATCTTCTCCACGCGCTCGCGCAGGCGCTCGTTCTGATACGTGAAGGCCAGTTCGGCACCCTCACGGCGCATGGCCTCGGCAATGCCGTAGGCGATGGATCGGTTGCTGGCGACACCAACGATCAGCGCGCGCTTACCCTTCAGAAACCCCATGCAGTCCTCCTCGTGTCGATATGGGTGTTGCTCCGCGGTGGCCGCAGCCATTGCCTGCCTGCGGCCTGAGCGGGTGTCGCCAAAAGATGCGCGACGGGACCGGAACGCGTGCAACCGACTGCGATCATACCCATGTGACCGGTGTGCGACCACCGCTCCGGCAAGGCCCGCGGGTTTTGTGCGTCATTCTGGCTTCGACTTCGCGCTCGGGCGCGGTGAGCGGCCCTTCGAGGCGTTTCCCGCGGCCTTCGAACGCGCCCGCCAGGCCACCGAGCTTCGCCGGCAGCGCTGCGCGAGTCAGCCGTCGACGGCGAGGTGGGCGGCAACGTAGAGGGTGAGCATCTCGCCGGCGCGGATGCCGTCTCCATGCAGGGCATTCCAGCGCTGCACATCACTGATATCGACCTGAAAGCGGCGCGAAATCGTACCCAGGGAGTCGCCGGGCCGGATCTGGTATTCGACGCGCCGCAGGGTCACCTCTTCTTGATCCCGCGGAATCTCGAGCACCTGTCCCGGCTGCAGCATGGCATCGACCGCCAGGTCATTCCGTTCCCGGATGCTGGCGACACTCACGCCGTACTGCCGGCTGATCGTCCAGAGGCTGTCACCGGCCTGCACGGTATACCGCTGGTCTGCCAGAGCGGCCCGGCTTGGTGTGGGAGGGGCCGTCACGGCTGCACCGGAAACCGGAACACGCAGTCGCTGCCCGATCCGGATCATGTCCCCGTTCAGGCCGTTGACGCCGCGCAGTTCGGCCACGGTTACGCCATGCTGCCGGGCAATCTGGCCCAGGTTGTCGCCCGCGCGTACCTGGTATTCGGAGTACCGCACCAGCGGATATTCGGGGCCGCGCTGCTGCAGGGCCACCTGCAGGCGCTGTGCCGCCGGCGCAGGCAGCAGAAGGTGCTGCGCCGCGTGCGGATGCGTGATGGCCCTGCGGTAACCCGGGTTGAGCTGGAGGACTTCCCGCGCCTCGATGCGGGCCAGTTCCGCCACGTATTCGAGGTCGGCCTGCCGACCCAGCTGAACGGGCTGGAGATAGGGCCTGTTGGCAAGGTTCGGCACCGTGATGCCGTAGCGCGCAGGTTGTTCGATCAGCGCGCGGAGTGCCAGGAGGCGCGGCACGTAGGACATGGCCTCGCTCGAGAGTTCGAGGTTCCAGTAGTCGGTGGGACGGCCGGCCGCGGCGTTTGCAGCCATGGCCCGGGCCACATTACCCTGTCCGAAGTTGTAGGCGGCCAGTGCCAGATACCAGTCGCCGAAGCGGGCATGCAGACTTTGCAGGTAATCCAGGGCGGCATGGGTGGATTGGTAGACGTCGCGCCGGCCGTCGTACCAGTCGTCCTGGATCAGCCCGAAGTGCTCGCCGGTGCTGGGAATGAATTGCCAGATTCCCGCCGCCATCCCTGTGGACGTGGCTTCGGCCGCGTAGCCGCTCTCCACGATCGGGAGCAGCAGGAGTTCGCCCGGCAGGCCGCGGCGCTCGATCTCTGTCAGGATGAAATAGGCGAAGGGCTTGGCCCTGGCGGAGGATATTGTGATGATGTTCGGGTTTCGGCGGTAATGCTCGATGTAGACCGCAACGCGGGGATGGGACAGAGACTCGGTCATCGCGAATCCCAACCGGGCACGAGTCCAGATGTCGGGGGCATCCTCGGGTTTCATGACCGGCTGCCGGAGGGCGCGGCTCGCGTCGCGCGAAAGCGCCGGGGGAGGTCGTTGGGCGGTGCTCCGCCCCGCGACTACCTGGATCCCGTGGGGGTCGTCGGCCGCCGCGGTCTTCGCCGGATCATGCAGGCTGCAGCCGGTGCCAAGAAGGGCGGTGGCCAGCAGGACGATGGATAGAGGAAGAAGCCGGATAATCATGGACCTGAAGCATAATGCAGAGAAGGCATTTCACCAAGCATTTCGGGCCGATTGCCTGCGCGACTGGTACGCCGGCACGCAGGGCCACCGGGTGCTCGAGTTGCTCCGCCGTGAAATTGGCTCGCTGTGTCCGCTGCGTTTCGGGGATTCCTTTCTGGAACTGGCCCCCATCGCATTGGTGCGTCCCGAATGGACCGGGCCGGCATGGACGCTACAGGTGGGCTCCGGGAGTGCCGGGCTTGATGCCGAGCCGGAACGACTGCCGTTGGCTTCCGATACCTTTTCCTGCGTGCTGGTGGCCCACGCCGGATTGGCTTCCGTAGGCGCCGGCGCCGTGATCGCAGAGGCCGCGCGCGTGCTCGCGCCCGAGGGGCACCTGTTCCTGCTGGAAATCAATGCGTGTCCGCCGGCCGGGGCGAACAGCCTCGGGACCGTCGTGCCTGTCGGGTTGCAGCGCCGCGTTTATCGCCGGTGGCTGGAACAGGCCGGCCTGGGCGTCCGCCACCAACGAACCCTGAGCCTGCTGCCCGGGCAGCTTCCCCAGTCGCTCCATCGCCGCCTGGGCCGCATCGATGCGCTGGCAGCGCCATGGCTGCCGTTCCTGGGCAGCTGCGTCCTGACGGTGGCAAGACGCCGGGACGTGGCCCCGCTATCGCCGCGACATGCGCGTCTGCGCTGGTCGCGCCTGTCCGTTCGACCGGGCGGGGCCTCGCAATGGGCATAGGCGACGATGTGGTGTACATCTTCACCGACGGGGCGTGCCGGGGCAATCCGGGTCCGGGTGGCTGGGGTGCAGTGCTGCGGTTCGGTGGCAAGGAACGCGATCTCTACGGCGCAGAGCCCGAGACGACCAACAACCGGATGGAGCTGATGGCAGCGATCCGCGCGCTGGATGCGCTGAAGCGCCCCTGCCGGGTGGAATTGCTCACCGACTCGCAATACGTCAAGCAGGGCATCACGTCCTGGCTGCCGGGTTGGAAGCGACGGGGCTGGCGCGCCTCCAGCGGCCAGCCGGTCAAAAATCAGGATCTCTGGGAACAACTCGATGCCCAGGCCCAGCGCCACCAGGTCGAGTGGTTCTGGGTGCGCGGCCACACCGGCCACCCGGAGAACGAGCGTGCCGACCGCTTGGCGAACCGGGCCATCGATGAGATGCTGGCGGGCGACAAACCGGTCCCAGGCGGATAGAGAGGCGGCCTATGCGACAGATCGTGCTCGACACGGAAACCACCGGGCTGGAGACGTCCGAAGGGCACCGCATCATCGAACTCGGCTGCCTGGAGATCGTGAACCGACGGTTGACCGGGGAGCGGTTGCACGAGTACCTGCAACCAGACCGCGAGATCGACCCCCGAGCGATCGAGGTGCACGGGATCAGCAACGAGTTCCTGCTGGACAAGCCGCGGTTTGCAGACGTGGTCGACCGCTTCCTGGATTTCGTCGATGGCGCGGAACTGGTCATTCACAACGCGCCCTTCGACGTCGGTTTCATCAACCACGAGTTGAAACTGGCCAAGGCCCGGGTGCGCCGCATCGAGGACGTCTGCGGAATTCTGGACACCCTGGTGCTCGCCCGGCGGATGCACCCGGGTAGCCGCAATTCCCTCGACGCCCTGTGCAAGCGCTACCAGATCGATGCCTCGGGACGCGTGCAGCACGGCGCGGTGCTCGACGCCGGCCTGCTCGCCGACGTTTACCTGGCCATGACCGGCGGCCAGGTGACGTTGGGCCTGGAACGGGAAGGACCGGATCCGGCGAGTCCCTCGGCGCCGGTGCGGGCGCGCGCTTCGAGCGCGCCTCTACGCGTCATCGAACCCAGCGCGGAAGAACGCGCGGAACACGACGATCTGCTCGCCCTGCTGGACCAGTCGTCGGGCGGCGCCTGCCAATGGCGGCGCTTGTCCGGCTGAGCGGGATCCCCGCGATGTCCTGGGGTGCCGGTCGAGCCGGCGGCCTGCTGGCGGGACGCCGTGAAGACATCCCTGTCGGCTTGACGGCAGCATCCCTGCTGCCGACACCCGCCAGCAGGCCGCCGGCTCGACCGCAACGATTCGGGCGTTTTCCGCGAAATCGTCGTGGCAGCCCTGCCTGCCAGGCGCGCGCTCAGGCGTTCTTCAGAATCCGCCCGCGCTCGCGCTGCCAGTCGCGTTCCTTGTCGACTGCCCGCTTGTCGTATTCCTTCTTGCCCTTGGCCAGGCCGACCTCGAGCTTGGCCTTGCCGCGCTTCCAGTACAGCGACAGCGGCACCAGGGTGTATCCCTTGCGCTCCACGGCGCCGATCAGCCGGTTGATTTCGGAGCGCTGCAGCAACAGCTTGCGCGTGCGGCTCGGGTCTGGATGGATGTGGGTCGAGGCCGTGGGGAGCGGCGTCACGTGGGCGCCGAACAGCCACGCCTCGCCGTTGCGCAGGAGCACGTAGGACTCGCTCAACTGCGCGCGCCCGTCGCGCAACGACTTGACCTCCCAACCCTCCAGGACCAGTCCGGCCTCCAGCCGGTCCTCGATGAAGAAGTCATGCCTCGCCTTGCGGTTGACCGCGATGGTGTTGGATGCGGCCTGGTTCTTGGGGTTCTTTTTCGCCATAACGCTTCAGTATACCAAGGCATCTGCGCGTACGGCTGACTTTGCTGCCGCCTATTCCAGTCTGCCTCAGGCGGTCAGTTGAGCCCCTGCCGGGGTTGCCGCACAATCCGGAAAAAACAGGGGGAAGCTTTGATGCCAGCGACGGTCTCCATCCACGGTCAGTGGTCCACCCGATTGGCCTTTATCCTTGCGGCGACGGGCTCGGCGGTCGGGCTGGGGAACATCTGGCGTTTTCCCTACATCGTCGGTGACAACGGCGGCGGTGCCTTCGTGCTGGTCTATCTCGCCTGCATCCTGCTCATCGGGTTGCCGATCATGATGGCGGAGATCCTGCTGGGGCGCCGCGGGCGCCAGAGCCCGATCAACACCATGCTGACGGTGGCGCGCGAAGAGGGGCTGAGCCGCGGCTGGGGTCTGATGGGCTGGATCGGGGTGCTCGCAGGCTTCCTGATCCTGTCCTTCTACAGCGTCATCGCCGGCTGGGCGCTGGCCTACGTCTTCAAGTCCGGGAGCGGCGGATTCGTCGGGCTCGATGCCGAAGGCTCCTCGGAACTGTTCGGGGCCATGCTGGCGAGCCCCGAGGCTCTGCTGGCGTGGCACACCATCTTCATGGTGATGACGGCGATGGTCGTCGCCCGCGGGGTGCGATCGGGGCTGGAGCGCGCGGTGACGATCCTGATGCCCCTGCTGGTGCTGCTGCTGGTCGTCCTGGTCGGCTATTCCATGGCGCAGGGCGAGTTCATGGCCGGCGTGCAGTTCCTGTTCCAGCCTGACTTCTCGGCGCTCTCGGCGAATGCAGTGCTGCTGGCCATGGGGCAGGCCTTCTTCACGCTGAGCCTCGGGATGGGCGCGATCATGGTCTATGGCAGCTACCTGAGCAGCGAGGCCTCGGTGGCGAAGACCTCCGGGGCCGTGGTTGCCGCGGACACCCTGGTCGCCCTGCTCGCCGGGCTCGCGATTTTCCCCATTCTCTTCGCCGCGGGGCTCTCCCCGGGGCAGGGGCCCGGCCTGATCTTCGTGACCCTGCCACTGGCCTTTGCCGAGATGCCGATGGGGCTCTACTTCGGGACCGTCTTTTTCGTGCTGCTGGTCTTCGCGGCCTGGACTTCGGCGATCTCCCTGATCGAGCCGGCGGTCGCCTTCCTGGTGGAAAACTTGTCATTGACCCGGGTGTTCGCGACCACGCTGGTCGCCATGTTCGCATGGCTGCTCGGGATCGGCGCCCTGCTGTCGCTGAACGTCTGGTCCGGCTACACGCTGTTCGAAATGGGCATCCTCGACCTGCTCGACTACCTGACAGCAAACATCCTGCTGCCTTTGGGCGGTTTCCTGATCGCGCTGTTCGTTGGCTGGCGCATGACCGAGCGCTCGGTGCAGTCGGAATTGCGCCTGAAACTCGGCTTCGTCTACAGCCTGTGGTACTTCCTCGTCCGCTACGTGGCGCCGATCGCGATCCTGGTGGTCTTTCTGCGCGCGGTCGGCGTGGTCTGATGACCACACGTGTCCAGCGATCGGAGTGGGTACCCTATTCGGCCGAACAGATGTTCAACCTGGTGAACGATATCGAGTCCTATCCGGAGTTTCTGCCTCACTGCCGCAGTGCCCGGATACTCGAGTCACGGAACGGCAGGGTCAAGGCCACGATCGAACTGGCCAAGGGAGCGCTGCATAAGTCGTTCACCACCTGGAACCGGCTGGAGGCGCCGCGCCTCATCGATATACGCCTGGTGGACGGCCCGTTCCGCAGTCTTCACGGGTCCTGGAGTTTCACAGAGCAAAAGGGTCGCGGCACGCGGATCGCGCTGGATCTCGAGTTCGAGTTTTCCAGCCGGCTGATGTCGCTGGCGATCGGCCCGGTCTTCAACCACGTGGCCAACTCGCTGGTCGACGCCTTTGTGCGCCGGGCGAAAGTCATCCACGGAGAGATGCATGGCTGAGCCGGGGGACGGGCAGGGTGGCGAACCCATCGCCGTGGAGGTCGCCTACGCGCGTCCTGACGTGCAGGTCGTGTTGCCCGTGCAGCTGCCCGCGGGCGCCACGGTGACGGATGCGCTGAGCCAGTCGAAGATCACTGAACGCTTCCCGGAGATCGACCTGGAGACGGCGAAGGTCGGTATCTTCGGCAAGCTGACGCGGATGGACACGGTATTGAAGCCCCGTGACCGGGTGGAGATCTATCGTCCCC
This sequence comes from Thioalkalivibrio sp., assembly GCA_007116035.1. Classification (GTDB taxonomy): domain Bacteria; phylum Pseudomonadota; class Gammaproteobacteria; order Ectothiorhodospirales; family Ectothiorhodospiraceae; genus Thioalkalivibrio. The sequence goes on along the minus strand of SKJG01000076.1, from coordinate 112,082 downwards.
TGATCGCCGATCCCAAGGAAGTCAGGAGACAGCGCGCCGCTGAGGGCAAGCCGACGAAAAAGGGCGGTGCATCCGCCGGTGAAAGCGGCGTCTAGTGGCCCACTGGGGAACCCCGCAGGCTGCGATGAACGCAGGCATTGCAGCCGTCCAGGAAGTTCAGTCGCCGGTCTTCGCAGGGGGGTTCGTGTCCTCAATCCTTGCCACGCGGCCGCCTTCGAAGAAGACACTGACCCTTCGTTTCTCGGTCGGACCTCGGCCGGGTTGGAAGTAGTAAACGTAATCCCAGCGGTCCTCGCGGATGAAAGTGCCGCGGACCTGGGGGGACCCCAGGAGGAACTCCACCTGCTCCGGTGCCATGCCCTCGCGGATCTGTGCGACGCGGCTGTCCTCGATGGCGTTGCCCTGCTGCACGTCGAGGCGATAGGTGGGAATGCCGCCACAGGCGCTGAGCAGGCTTGCGACGGTGGCAATAGAAATGAGAATCTTAAGCATCAGGCGGGCGTGTCCCGTGATTCGGTTCAGGGCATGACGCCCGATCTTACAACAATCGGCCCGTGGTCAGCAGCAGGGTCCAGGGCGACGAGGGCACTTCCAGTGGAAACGCAAAACCTGAAGAAGGCGGGACTCAAGGTCACGTTGCCGCGCATGAAGATCCTCCAGATCCTCGAGGAGTCCGAGACCCGCCACCTGACCGCCGAGGCGATCTACCGCGAACTACTGGATTCCGGGGAGGAAATCGGCCTGGCCACCGTCTACCGGGTGCTCACCCAGTTCGAGGCCGCGGGCTTGGTCTCGCGTCTGCACTTCGAGGGCAACCAGGCCGTTTTCGAACTGGAGCGGGGCGGTCATCACGACCACATCATCTGCAACCAGTGCGGGCGTGTCGAGGAGTTCCTCGACGAGACCATCGAACAGCGCCAGCGCCAGATCGCGAAGGAACACGGTTACCAGATCAAGGACCACGCCCTGGTCCTCTACGGGGACTGCCTCGACGAGGACTGCCCGCACCGCGGCGACTGACGCGCGACCCCTTCCGTAAGCCGAAGGATCATGAGTGGTCTGCGGTGGCAGGGCCGGGATGGGGGTTGCGGCCGGAGGCGGATTCCAGCATTTCCCGGGCGTGTGCCAGGCTGCGTTCGGTCATGGCTACACCCCCGAGCAGGCGCGCGATCGCCTCGACGCGGGCGCCGGCGTCCAGTGCCGAGATCTCGGTGCGTGTTTGATTCCGGACGCGGTGCTTGGTGACCTGCATCTGTTGATGCGCCTGGGCCGCGACCTGCGGCAGATGAGTCACGCAGAGGACCTGGTAGCGTTCGCCGAGGGCGCGCAGTTTCCAGCCGACGACCTCAGCCACGGCGCCGCTGATCCCGCTGTCCACCTCGTCGAAGATCAGGGTATCGACCGCCTGTTCGGCGCTCGCCAGCACCTGTAGCGCGAGCCCGATGCGGGAGAGTTCGCCGCCGGAGGCGACCCGGGCCAGGGGCTGGGCCGCGGTCCCGGGGTTGGCGGCGACCATGAACTCGATCCGGTCCCGCCCGTGTGGACCCGTTTCGTCGGGCCGGGTCTCGAGATCGATGTGGAACCGGCCGCCGGGCATGCCGAGTTCCTGCATCGCCTCGCTGACCGCGGTGTCCAGGCGCTTGGCCGCTTTGCCGCGCGCGCGCGACAGCGCGGCGGCGGCTTCGTCGTAGGCGGTGCGTGCGGCCGCGAGTTCCCGGTCCAGGGCATCCAGCGCAGCGTCGCCGGCGTCGAGTGCCTCCAGTTCCTCCTCCATCGTGCGCAGCAGATCAGCCAGTTCGTCGGGCTCCACCCGGTGCTTGCGGGCGAGCCGGAGATAAAGACTGATCCGGGCGTCGACTTCATCGAGGCGCTGCGGGTTGATCTCCACGTGGTCGGCCATGCGGCGCAACTGGTCGCTGGCCTCCTGCATCTGGATGCGCGCGGACTCCAGGAGTTCGAGCACCGGGCTGATCCGTTGGTCGTGCCGCGCCGCCTCCTGCAGTCCCGAAAGGACCTGTCCGATGCCGTGGTCGAGTCCGGTCTCGGCGTCGATGGTCTCGTGCGCGGCCTGCAGCGCCATCAACACCTCCGAGGCATGGGCCAGCAGGGTCTGTTCGTTGGCGATTTCGGCATATTCGCCTGCCATCGGCGCCAGCTCGGCGATTTCCGCGGTCTGGAACCGGAGCAGGTCGAGCCGGTCGCTGGCGCTGGCGAGCCGGGCGCGTGCCGACTCCAGGCGTTCGCCGGCGGCGCGCAAAGTGCCGTGGGCCTCCGCCACCCGGCCAAGCAGGCCGGCGTCGACGAAACCGTCCAACAGTGCGCGCTGGGCGTGGCGTTGCAGGAACTGCTGGTGCGCATGCTGGCCGTGGATGTCCACCAGCCACTGTCCGAGGTCCTTCAACTGTGCCATCGTCACCGGGCTGCCGTTGATCCATGCCCGGCTCTTGCCTTGCGCCGTGATCACGCGACGCAGCAGGATGGCGCTGGCGCCTTCATCTTCGCCGGGGTTCTCCGCCAGGGCCTGTTCCCTCAGCCATGCGGCTGCGGGATGCTCCGGAGGCAGTTCGAAACCGGCGCTGAGATCGGCCTGGACCGCTCCCGTGCGCACGCTGGCGGCGTCGGCGCGATCGCCCAGCAGCAGCCCGATCACGTCGATCAGGATCGACTTGCCGGCCCCGGTCTCCCCGGTCAGCGCGGTCATGCCGGCGCCCAGTTCGACCTCAAGATTGTCAATGATCGCGAAGTCCCGAACGGTGATGTGCCGCAGCATCGTGCCTCTGCTCCCCGCTTTCAGGGATGCTCGCCCCAGCGCAGCTTGGATCGCAGCATGCGCAGGAAATGGTGGTTGCGGGGGTGCAGGAGCATCAGCGACTGCGGCCGGCGCTGGATCCGTAGGATGTCCCCCGGAGCGAAGTCCAGGTTCTTTTGGCCGTCCAGCGCGACCTGGGCCGGCGAGCGGCTGCCGCTGCTCAGCTTGATCTCGATCACCGCCCTGCCGCTGACCACCAGCGGACGGTGATTCAGGCTGTGGGGGCAGATCGGGACGATGATCATCGCATCGAGATCCGGCGTCAGGATGGGACCGCCGGCAGACAGCGAATAGGCCGTGGAGCCGGTCGGCGTGGCGACGATCAGACCGTCGGCGCGCAGACGGCCCACGTCGAGCCCGTCGATGAAGGTGTCGAACTCGATGACGCGGATCACGTTCTGCACGTGCAGCACCGCGTCGTTCAGTGCCACGCCCTGATGGATCGGGCTGCCGTCCCGGAGCAGGGTCGTTTCCAGCATCGCCCGGGGTTCCAGCTCGTAGGCCCCGTCGAGTACCGCGTTCAGTTCCACCACCGCATCGTCCGGCAGGATGTCCACCAGAAATCCCAGTCGGCCGAGATTGATGCCCAGCATCGGGGTCTCGTGCAGCGCAGCCGCGCGGGCGGTGGCCAACAGGGTCCCGTCGCCGCCGATCACGACCACCATGTCCGCCTGATCGGCCAATTCCTCCAGGCTGGCGATCCTGAAGGCGCCCGGGTTCACACCATTCCCGATGCCCTGTTCGAGGATCACGTCGGCACCGCGCTGGTGCAGCGCGTCCAGCAGGGTCGCGACCAGCGGGGCGGTGCGGGAATCGGCCGTTTTGCCGACGAGTCCGATGGTGCTGAAGCTTCGTTGCATCGGCGCATTATCCGGTAAACCGTGGACACACGCATCCGCCGTGGATTCGCCCGGTCCCGGTGCGCTGCGCCGCCGAGGGCAGATCCGGCCTTGACTGGATCGGGGCTTGGCATAGACTGCATTGGCACTCGGCGGACTGAAGCGCTGACAAGAGAAGGAACATGCAGGAGATACAACTCGATTCCCGGGCGCGGACACTGCTGCGCACATTGATTGAAAGCTATATCCGCGAGGGGACGCCGGTCGGATCCAGAACGCTGGCGCGCACCAGCGGCCTGAACGTGAGCCCCGCGACCATACGCAACGTGATGGCCGATCTCGAGGGGATGGGGCTGGTGCATGCGCCGCACGCCTCCGCCGGCCGCATCCCGACGGCCGCTGGCTATCGCCTGTTCGTCGATGCCCTGCTCGAGATCCGCGCGCCGAACCGGGAGCAGGTCGAGGCCATCGAGTCCCGTTTCAGCCCCGGGGCCTCGACCCAGGACCTGTTGGACACGGCAGGCAGCGTGCTCTCCAGCGTGACCCGCCTGGCGGGAATGGTGCGGTTGCCGCGAAACCGGCAGGTGGCGCTGAGCCAGATCGAGTTCCTGCGCCTGAGCGAGCGGCGGGTCCTCGCGATCCTGGTGATCGACGGCAAGGAGGTGCAGAACCGGGTCCTGGAACTGGAGCGCGACTACCTGCAACCCGAGCTGCAGAACATGGCCAACTATCTGAATGCCCACCTGGCGGGTCAGAGTCTGCATATCGTTCGCGGCCAGCTGCTGGCCGAGATGCGCTCGGTGCGTCGGGACCTCGATGCGATGATGCTTGCGGCGATCGATCTCGGTGAGCAGGCGATCGGCGAGGACGAACCGGACGACATGCTCGTTGCCGGCGAGACGCAACTGCTCGATTACGATGAGCTGGCCGACATCCATCGGCTGCGGCAGCTGCTCGAGGCATTTCACGAGAAGCGCGAGATTTTGGCCATCCTCGATCAGTGCATCCGCGCCGATCGGGTGCAGATCTTCATCGGCCGGGAGTCGGGGCTGGAGTGGTTCGAGCACTGCTCGGTGGTGACCGCTCCGTACAGCGTCGACGGGGAGATCGTCGGGGTGTTGGGCGTGGTGGGTCCCACCCGAATGTCCTATGACCGCGTCATTCCGATCGTCGACATCACCGCACGGCTTCTCGGCGCGGCCTTGAATTCCCGCGGTGAACCCCCAAAACCCTGATGACAGAGCGACATTGGTCGCTACAGTTGCATTTCATTCTTCAACCAGCAAGAGGAACCTATGTCCAATCAGCGGGAGAACGGGGAACACGACAGCGATCCGACCCGTAGCCAACCGGAAGACGGACCGGAGACGGCCTTTGCCGGCGCAGATGCAGAAGATGCAGGGGACGTCCATGCCCGCCTGGTCGAACTCGAGGAGTTGGCCGAGCAGCGCCGCGAGCAGGTGCTGCGCGCGCAGGCGGAGCTCGAGAACCAGCGCCGGCGCTTCGAGCGCGAGCTGGAGTCCGCGCACAAGTACGCGATGGAGCGGTTCGCGGCCGAGTTGCTGAATGTCTGCGACAGTCTCGAGATGGGCCTCGACGCCGCGCGCAAGACCAACGATGCCAGCAGCATCATCGAGGGCACCGAGCTCACGCTGAAGGCCTTTCACAAGGCGTTCGAGAAGTTCGGCATCGAGGCGGTTGAGCCGACGGGTGAGCGCTTCGACCCCGAACGGCACCAGGCGATGACCACCCAGGAGAGCAGCGACCACCCGCCGAACACCGTGTTGCTCACCATGCAGAAGGGTTACCTGCTGCAGGGGCGCGTCCTGCGGCCGGCGATGGTGATCGTGTCGCGGGCGCCGTCCGACGGCAATGCTTGAAAACGCGGATTCGCCCCCCATATCCCCCACAGACAGGCAGCGACCGGACGCCGCGCGCTGCGCCTACCCAATTCATTGCAGGAGCCTTTAACCATGGGAAAGATCATCGGTATTGACCTCGGCACCACCAATTCCTGTGTCGCCGTCATGGATGGCGATCAGGCCAAGGTGATCGAGAACAGCGAAGGGGGCCGCACCACGCCCTCGATCGTCGCCTTCACCGAAGACGGCGAGGTCCTGGTCGGGCAATCGGCCAAGCGCCAGGCGGTGACCAACTCGCAGAACACGCTGCACGCGGTGAAGCGCCTGATCGGCCGTCGCTTCGAGGAGAAGGAGGTCCAGAAGGACATCAAGCTGGTCCCCTACAAGATCATCAAGGCCGATAACGGAGACGCCTGGGTCGAGGTGCGTGGCAAGAAGATGGCGCCGCCGGAAATCTCCGCGCGCGTGCTGCAAAAGATGAAGAAGACCGCCGAGGACTACCTTGGCGAGACCGTTACCGAGGCCGTGATCACCGTGCCGGCGTACTTCAACGACTCGCAGCGGCAGGCCACGAAGGACGCGGGCCGAATCGCGGGCCTGGAGGTCAAGCGCATCATCAACGAGCCGACCGCTGCGGCGCTGGCGTATGGTCTCGACAAGAAACGGGGCGATCGCAAGATTGCGGTGTACGACCTCGGCGGCGGCACCTTCGACATCTCGATCATCGAGATTGCGGAGGTGGACGGTGAGCATCAGTTCGAGGTGCTGGCCACCAACGGCGACACCTTCCTCGGCGGCGAGGACTTCGACAACCGCCTGATCGATTATCTGGCCGGCGAGTTCAAGAAAGAGCAGGGGATCGACCTGAAGAACGATCCTCTGGCGATGCAGCGCATTCGCGAGGCGGCCGAGAAGGCCAAGATCGAGCTGTCCTCCAGCCAGCAGACCGAAGTCAACCTGCCGTATGTGACTGCGGACAACACCGGGCCCAAGCACCTGGCGATGAAGGTGACCCGTGCCAAGCTGGAAAGCCTGGTCGACGACCTGATCCAGCACACGATCGAACCCTGCAGAATCGCCCTGAAGGACGCGGGTCTGTCGGCGAGCCAGGTCGACGACATCATCCTGGTCGGCGGCCAGACGCGCATGCCCAAGGTGCAGGAGGCGGTGCAGGCCTTCTTCGGCCAGGAGCCGCGCAAGGACGTGAACCCGGACGAGGCCGTGGCGGTGGGTGCGGCGGTACAGGGTGGCGTGCTCGGCGGCAGCGTGAAAGACGTGCTGCTGCTCGACGTGACGCCGTTGTCGCTGGGGATCGAGACCCTCGGCGGCGTGATGACCAAGCTGATCGAGAAGAACACCACCATTCCGACCAAGGCGACCCAGGTCTTCTCCACCGCCGACGACAACCAGACCGCGGTCACCGTGCACGTGTTGCAGGGCGAACGGGAACAGGCGAGTGCCAACAAGTCCCTGGGCCGCTTCGACCTGAGCGACATCCCGCCAGCGCCGCGCGGCGTGCCGCAGGTCGAGGTGACCTTCGACATCGACGCCAACGGCATCCTGCACGTGTCGGCGAAGGACAAGGCCACGGGCAAGGAGAACCGCATCGTGATCAAGGCCTCCTCGGGTCTCAGCGACGATGAAGTCGAGAAGATGGTCAAGGATGCCGAGGCCCATGCCGAGGAGGACAAGCGTTTCCACGCACTGGTCGCGGCGCGCAACCAGGCCGACGCGCTGGTGCACTCGGCGGAGAAGTCGCTGAAGGATCTGTCCGACCAGGTCGAGGCCGACGAACGTTCCGCGATCGAGGCGGCGATCGACGAGACCCGCAACGCCATCAAGGGCGATGACGTCGGTGCGATCGAGGCGGCCAGCCAGAAGCTCGCGGAGGCCTCCGGCAAATTGGCCGAACGGGCCTATGCCAAGGCCGGTGGCGGCGCGGCACAGGGCGAGGCGGGCGGTCCCCAGCCGGGCGGTGGCAGCGAGTCCGGTGCCTCCGACGATGTCGTGGACGCCGAGTTCGAAGAGGTCGACGACAAGAAGAAGTGAGAGTGATGCCGCGGCCTTCGGGCCGTGGGTATCCTGACCCGATCAGGCACGCCCGGAGACCGCTGAGAGGAATCCGGGCGTGCGCGTTCCCGCGTGGCCTGGACGGGCGGGCGCGGCAACCCGCAAGGATCCAATATGGCGCAGCGTGACTACTACGAAGTGCTCGGTGTCTCCCGGGACGCTTCGGCAGAAGCAATCAAGAAGGCGTTCCGGCGCCTGGCGATGAAACACCACCCGGACCGTAATCCGGGCGACTCCGCGGCCGAGGCCCAGTTCAAGGAGGCCCGCGCGGCCTACGATGTCCTCAGTGACAGCAACAAGCGAGCCGCCTACGACCGCTACGGCCACGCAGGGGTGGACGCCTCCGCAGGCGGCTTCGGCGGCGGAGGTGGCGGCAACTTCAGCGACATCTTTGAAGACATCTTCGGCGATATCTTTGGTGGCGGCGGGCGAGCCGGGGGGCAGCGCGCCTATCGCGGCTCGGATCTGCAGTACAACCTGGACCTCAGTCTGGAAGAGGCGGTGTTCGGGACCGAGGTCAAGATCCGCGTGCCGACCACCGCGAGTTGTGAGACCTGCGGCGGGTCCGGGGCCGAACCCGGAACCAGCCCGGAGACCTGCCCGACCTGTAACGGCGTCGGTCAGGTGCGGATCCAGCAGGGGTTCTTCTCGGTACAGCAGACCTGTCCCCGCTGTCACGGCACCGGGAAGGTGATTCCCAACCCCTGCAAGTCCTGCGGCGGCTCCGGCCGGGTGCAGAAGCAGAACACCCTGGACGTGAAGATCCCGGCAGGCGTCGACAGCGGGGACCGGATCCGGCTCTCCGGTCAGGGCGAGGCAGGCATCAACGGCGGGCCGCCGGGCGATCTCTATGTGCAGGTCCGGGTCAAGCCGCACAAGCTGTTCCGGCGCGAGGGCAACGACCTTCTCTGCGAAGTGCCGATCTCCTTTGCGACAGCCGCTCTGGGGGGCGAACTGGAGGTTCCCTGCCTGAACGGCCGGGTGGCTCTGAAGATCCCCGCCGAGACCCAAAGCGGCAAGCAGTTCCGGCTGCGCGGCAAGGGCGTGACCTCGGTGCACGGGGGCGGCGTCGGTGACCTGCTGTGCCGGGTGGTGGTGGAGACGCCTGTCAACCTGACGCATCAACAGAAAGAACTCCTGCGCGAGTTTGACTCGTCGATGCGGGAGGGCGGTACCCGTCACAGTCCCCAGGCGCACTCCTGGCTGGACGGGGTCAAGGGCTTTTTCGAGGATCTGAAGTTCTGGGGCAAGTAGGCGCGGTACCGGACCGGCCCGCAATGGCTGCTGGCAGGAACGAGCGTAGGGTGCGACTCAGATCACCTGGGTGAAATCGAAGTCCATCTGCTCGCTGGGTGGATGGACGAAGTAGCCCTGTACCAGGTTGACGTTCAGGCTGAATAGAACGGCCAGCGTGGCGGCATCCTCGACCATCGGCACGACAATCTGCTTGCCCTTGGCATGTCCGCCTTCGGTAAAGCGGCGGATGGCTTTCTGGCTGCTTTCGTTGCTGACGACGTCGCGCACGAAGGCGCCGTCGAGCTTGATGTAGTCGGCATCGACATGGCGGAGGATGTGAAACGGATTGAGCCCGTTGCCGAAGTCGTCGATACAGAGCGAAGCATTCATCGCTTTCAGGCCCCGAGCGGTGCCGATCGCCGATTTCAGGTTCGTGATGATGGTCGCCTCCTTGATCTCCACCACTACCCTCGATGCTGGAACCCGCTGCTTGTGCAGGAACTTCTGCAGCCAGACGACGACCGACCCGTCGAGCAGGGAACCCCGGGTCAGCTTCAAAAAAAACGTGGTCCTGGAATCCGACTTCAGGCGCGCCGCCAGGGCCTGAATTGCATGACTGATGATCCAGCGGTCTATCGTGGCCGCCAACCCGGTCCTTTCGGCGGCGGGCAGGAAGTCGCTCGGATCGTAGACTTCGCCATCGGGACCTGTCACGCGCATGAAGACACTGAAGCGCGGAAAATCCCCGCCGTGGAGATTCACCACGGGTTGATACACGAGTCGCAGCCGCTGGTGGGCGATGGCGTCCTCGATACGTGCCTTCCACTGTTGATCCGATTCGGCCCGGGCATGGGCGTCCGAGAGGATGTGCTGGAAGGCGTAGCCGTTGCCGCCAGCCTGGCGGATCCCGTCGAGGGCCCGCGCGGCCTGGTCGAGCAAGCCTTCGATCGTCGGAGCCGAATCATCCGCGATGATCGCACCGCAGGATAGGGAGACGACCGTGGACCCCTTGTCGAGATTGATTTCTCTCGCGGTGGCGGCCCGCACCAATGCGGCAAGCCGTTGATCGAGTTCCGTCCGCCGCGCGCTGGGCACCAGGATGCCGAAGTCTTCGTTGCCCAGGCGTGCCACGGTCGCCGGAGGGGGGAAGTGCTCCCTGAGCAACAGGCCGATATCGGTCAACAGGATGTCCGAACTGCCCGTCCCCAGCGTGGCTTGAAGCCGTTCGAAGTCATCCACTGACGCCTCGATCAGGGCGAAGGGAAGTTCGGCGCGTGCCGATGCGGCCAGCACCCCCTCCAGTGTCTGGAAGAGGTGCTGGCGGTTGTGGAGACCGGTGACCGGGTCGATCGCGGACAGTTGTTCCGAGGCGTCGTTTTCGGCGCTGGTCACGACCCGCAGTACGGCGCAGGCCTCTCCATCGATGCTGGCGCCGGTCAGGACCAGATCGCCCTCGAAGCTGCGCCCGTGCGCTGTCCTGAGGCTGAAGGTCTGGCGGGTCTCGCCGCTGTCGTTCTGAATGGCCCGTGTTTCCACCAGTTGTTGTAGCGTGTCCTGCTGCTGGGGAATGACGAAGTCGCCCAGGCCATAGTCGGACAGGTCCTCGCTGGTGTCGATCTTGAAGTATTCCCGCCACGCGTCGTTGGCATTCAGGATCTTTCCGTGCCGGAAACAGGCGTTCGGCTCGGGGGATTCCTGGAGCAGGCGCAGGTGGCGTCGTTCAGCCGCCTGCAGGGTGCTCTGCAGACGGTGCATCTGGGTGCAGCAGAGATGGAATTCCACCGCCTTGAGAATCAGGATGGCCGCGACGTCGTCGGGGCCGCGGCTGATGGCGGCGAAGGCGCCGGCTTCGTAGTCGGCTACGCGCTCGTCTTCTGGCCGGTCGGTCATCACCAGTACCGGCGTGAGGCGCCCGGAATTCTGCAGCGCGCCAATGACATCATGGGTGCCTACGTCCATGCCGGAATCGATCAACACGATGATGTGGAATCGATGCGACAGCAATCGCTCCTCCAGTTCAGCCCGGTCCGCCGCCTGGTACGCGCGGACCGTCCGGCCGCGCATCCGGACGCAGCTGATCAGGCGCTCCGCGAGTTCGGGTTCGCGCGTCACGAAGAGGACGTTGATGGACTCTATGTTCTGTGACATCCGGATTCCTGAACCCTGCGCACCCATCCGCACCGGCGGGAGGCTTCAGGCACAGCCCCATCCGGCACCTCCCGAAGTGTCATCGGCACGCTCCGGATGCAATGATGTCCGTTCAGCAAGAAGGCCCCCTGCCCGTCCGCCACCCCATGATTCGGGATCGCCCTGCATTGGCGACGGGTTTCATCATACCGAAGAGTATCAGAAGGCGGCGACGATGCCATGCTGGCCGCGCTCGGAGTTCTTGCGTCCAGCGCTGACGGCAGAGCGGGTCGGCGCGCGTGACAGATCAGGTTCGGGGGGGCGCCGGCATCGGGAAGTCCGCGCGACTGAAGGTATGGCTCTCGGGCTGGACGGATTCCAGTTTCACGACGTGCTCCTCCCCTTTCACGCGGAACACCACGCGTGTGCCGGCGCCGAAGGCCCCGGGAGCAAATACCAGCGTCCCGGTATCCGGCTGGTCGCGCCGGGGAAAGAACAGCCCTGGCTGGACTGGGCCGGACGGTCTGTTCCCCCGGTAGAGCTGGATGTCCGTCGGGACACAGGCAGGTGCAAGGTACTCGATGCCCACTGCGATGTTTTCGGCGTCTTCGTAACACAGCCAGCGAATCATGCCGAGTTGCCAGAAGATCTTCTCCTTGCGCGCCGTACGGATCGCAATCAGGTCGCCACTGAATATCTTCTTGGCCGGAGACTGCAGAACCAGTCTGAGCCCCCCGGCCCCCAGATCCCGCATGCGCGCGGCGGTGGGGCGGAGCATGCGTATCATCGGCGGCTGCCCGCCACTGCCCGGGCGGTGATCGATCCCCCGTACGGTGTTGTTCCACGCCGTGCTCAGTCGGTCCATCTGTCGGTCCGAGCGGAAATGGGGGTCGTCATCGGAGCGGGAGCCGGCGCCATCGACCTGCAGGCCGAACTGCTGTGCATCGTCGGGATCGCCGATCCCGACCGAAAAGGCGGCGGGGATCTCCGCCGGCCCGCTGGAAACGGGATCGGCCAGCCCCCCCTGGATTCCCGAGATCTCACCGATGGCGGCCTTTCTCTGGTGTCGGTAATCCGCTCGGACCAGCGCATGAATATCCTGCAGGCCGGTCACCGTGATGATCGGGCCGGTATCGGTCGGCTCGCGGCTGTAACGCCGCTGCGGTGGCGTCACCCAAAGGCTCAGCAGTCGGCGGTCCAGCCCGCTGTCGAAGGGGTGCCAGCCTGGCTGTGCGGCACCCGCCGGACCGGAGCGGAGGGCTGTCAGGACCGGGCCCAGATCGACGAAGCGGGTGTTGCTGGACGTTCCCGGATAACCGATGACCAACGAGGGCGCGCGGTCCGCGTCCACCACCAGGCGCAGCAACGGCGTGGATTCGTTGGCGCCAGCGGGCACCTGCTCGGAACAGTGCAGCGGCACGGACTGCAGCCAACGGGCCAGAGGGCCGATCTCCCCATGGTGGAGGGCATAGACACCGGTGGAACTGAGTACGGCGATGGATGCGGCGAGCCTCTCGACACTATCCGGTGACAGTGCGTGGCCGTGGGGCATCTCCAGTGCCGGTTCGGACGCGACCCCCAGCCGTTCGGCAAGCGTCAGGATACTCTGCACCTGCAGCCACGTGCCCTCGGGCAGCGGCTGGTAGAGACGCCAGGAATGCAGGCACTGATGTCCGTTGAGAAGCATGGCCTGGCGCAGTAGCGGGGCTGCATCAGGCGCCGGCAGGCGTCTCTGTTCCAGCCCGTCGTCCACCAGACGCAGGCAGGTGATGCCGAGTTCCTGCAGGGCCTCCGAATAGGCTGTGGCCAGCGTCTGAGTCTTGCGCCCCAAGGGGATCGGCAACTGCCGCAGATGTGCGTCGATCTGGTCGAAAATCGGGGGGATGCGGGCGAGGAACACAGCGGTCAGCCCTGCGAGCATGGTGTATTCGATCGTAATGCGGTTGATCGAACGCAATGCCTCGAGCAACACAATGGCGGTCGACGCCAGGTCGCCCGATTGCTGGCTGCTGATCCAGGTGTCGAGACCCTCGGGTGTCCTGTGCGCAAAGCTGCCTGCGTCAGCCGGATGACGCGGCGGGAGCGTGAATCCCGATCTCGTATGTGGCTCGGTCATGGCACCCTCCGTTGTTGCCGCCAAAACTTCTTTATGCTAAATCAACGCGAGTGCGATCGCCATCTCCTTGCGCGCCTTTGTCTGCACCTGCGGAAGCGTCGGGCGGGTCCAGGCGGGAACGGTCCGTTCCGTCGTCATGGGGCCCGTTCAGCGGGTGTCTTGGTCGGTGCCCCCGGCACCTCCCGGACCAGGCGCGGCAGGAGATAGCCCGGCAGCCGGACCCGCATCGCGTCATGCAGGGCCCGTGCCCTTGCCTCGTCGACGTCGAAATGGGTGGCCCCTCTTACCCGGTCCAGCAGGTGCAGGTAATACGGCAGGACACCCGCGGCAAAACCCACCTCCTGAAGCTGGCACAGGGTATCGAGGTCATCGTTCACTCCGGCCAGCAGCACCGACTGATTCAGCAGAGTGATGCCCGTGGCACGCAGGCGTGCCAGGGCGCCATCGACGGGCGCCTCGAATTCCCGGGGATGGTTCGCGTGCAGGACCAACACCTGATCCAGCCGGCCCTGGCCCACCCAGGACAGCAGGCCATCGTCGACCCGCTCCGGGAGCACGATCGGCACCCGGCTGTGGATGCGCAGCCTCCTGACGTGGGGGATGGCCTCCAACTGGCGCAGCAGGTTCGCCAGCCGCGTGTCGGGCAGGGTCAGCGGGTCGCCGCCGCTCAGGATGACCTCGGTGACGTCCGGGTGCCCAGCGATGTAGTCCAGCGCCGGCCGCCAGTCCCGCGCCGCGCTGAATTCGCCGTAGGGAAATCCGCGTCGGAAGCAGTAGCGGCAGTGGATCGCGCAGGCGCCGGTGGTGACCAGCAGCACCCGGCCCCGGTACTTGTGCAATAGACCCGGGGCCGCCATCGCATCGGCGTCGCCCACCGGATCCGTGACGAACGCCGGGTGATCATCGGCCTCTGCCGCCTGCGGCAGTACCTGCAGCAGCAGGGGATCGCGTGGGTCGCCGGGCCGGATCCGGGCGAGATAGCTCTCCGGTACCCGGGTCCGGAAGAGGGCGTCGCCGCTTTCCATGTCCTGCAGCAGCGAGGGTTCCAGTCCCAGACGCCGGAGCAGTTCGTGCGGGTCCGCGATCGCCCGGGCCAGGGCCTGTTGCCACGCAGGAGTCTGTGCGGGCGCAGCGGCTCGGGGTATCATAACGGGATTTGTGGGCATGGTTACCTCGTTGACCGGCCACTCTTCTTTGATTTTCAGGCGGCGGGGCCGCCGCGAGGACGACACGACATGGCAAGTTACAGTACCAGCGAATTCAAGAGCGGACTGAAGATTCTACTCGACGGCGATCCGCAGACCATCGTCGAGAACGAGTTCGTGAAACCGGGCAAGGGGCAGGCCTTCAGCCGGGTCCGGGTACGTAACCTGCGCACCGGCCGCGTGTTGGAAAAGACCTTCAAATCGGGCGAGTCGGTCGAGGCGGCCGATGTGATGGACACCGACATGCAGTATCTCTACACCGACGGGGAATTCTGGCACTTCATGGTCCCGGATACCTTCGAGCAATATGCGATGGGACAGGCGGCGCTGGGCGATTCGGCGCAGTGGTTGAAGGAACAGGATGTCTGCACGGTGACATTGTGGAACGGCGAACCGCTCTCCGTGACACCCCCCAATTTCGTCGAGTTGAAAATCGTCCAGTGTGACCCCGGACTGCGCGGCGATACCGCCCAGGGAGGGACCAAGCCGGCAACCCTGGAGACCGGCGCCGTGGTCAAGGTGCCGCTGTTCGTCGAGGAAGGTGAGGTGGTCAAGGTCGATACCCGTTCGGGTGAATACGTCTCCCGCGTCTGATGGCCCGCCGGCCCGGACCCAGCCAGGGGTTGCGGGTGTCTGAAACGGCGGTAGCGACCTGGCGTCCCTGTGCCACGCAGGCCCGGGTTTATCGCGCTCGCCTCAACGCCGCACTGCGGGGGTTCCTCGCCGGACGGGGCGTCCTCGAGGTGGAGACGCCGATCCTCGCCAGGGGAGCGCCACTGGATCCCGGCGTCGAGAGTTGGCGGGCGCGGGCTCCGGACGGAGCTGCCGGCTACCTGCAGACATCTCCCGAGTACCCGATGAAGCGCCTGCTCGCCGATGGTGCCGGCGACATCTTTCAGTTGGCCCGGGTCTTCCGCGGCGAGGAGACGGGCGTCCGGCACAACCCCGAGTTCAGCATGCTCGAATGGTATCGGCTGGACTTCGACGATCGGCGCCTGATGGACGAGGTGCTCGAGCTGGTGCACGCGGTGGTAGCCGCGGATCCGGACTGGAACCGGCCCGCGGCGTCGGTACGGCGGGTGGCCTACGCAGACCTGTTCCAGGAAGCGCTGGGCCTGAACCCGCTGACCTGCAGCGCTGAGGAATGCGCGGTCGCCGCGCAACGCGAGGGTCTTGGCATGACCGGGCAACTCGATCGCGACGGTTGGCTCGATGCGCTGATGGCAATGGTGCTGGCGCCGCGCTTCGCGCCCGGGCAGCTGACCTTTGTCTTCGATTATCCGGAGAGCCAGGCGGTGTTGGCTCGGCCCAGCGCACACGCCCCGGGCTACGCGAGCCGGTTCGAACTGTACTGGGGTGACCTGGAGTTGGCCAACGGCTTCCACGAACTGAACGACCCCGTGATCTTCTCCGCCCGGCAGGGCCAGGATCTCGAACGCCGACGGCGCAACCGCCAGACGATCCCGGAGGCCGACCGTTTCTTTGCCTCCGCGATGGCGTCCGGGTTGCCCGACTGCGCCGGTGTGGCGCTGGGGGTCGATCGTCTGCTGATGTGTCTGCTCGGAGAAGCGGATATCGCCCGCGTCATCGACTTCCCCTGGGGCCGCGCCTGACAAGGGGCAGCCTAAGTCCGCATGGCTGACTCGGACACGATCCGCGCGATCTCCTGACGAAACCGCACGAAAGTCTCGGGGGCGAGCGCCGCGTCGAAGTGCACGGGATGGTCGGGCATCAGCAGCACCACCGAGGAGCCCAGATTGAAACGCCCCATTTCGGCTCCGCGCTGCAGGCGGATCTCCTGATCGCCGTAATCGGTACGGGTGATGACCCGGCCTGAGGGTGGGGTGATCTCGCCGGCCCAGACGGTCTCGATCGACCCGACATTGATCGCGCCGATCAGTGCCATGGCGACGGGACCGATCGCAGTGTCGAAAAGGGCCACCACGCGCTCGTTCCGGGCATACAGGCGCGGCGTGTGGGCGACGATCCGCGGGGCGACCGAAAAGAGCCGACCGGGGATGTGCAGCATCGTGGTCAGGCGGCCTGAAACCGGCATGTGCAGCCGGTGGTAGTCGCGCGGCGACAGGTAGACGGTCAGGAACGACCCGCGGGCAAAGGGTCGGGCCAGGTCGGCGAAGCCCCCCAGCAGTTCGGTTACGGTGTAGCTGTGTCCCTTGGCCTGAAAGATCTGGCCGTGCTCGATCGGCCCGAAGGCGCTGACCCTGGAGTCCGCGGGGCTCAGGATGCTTTTTTCGTCGCCCTCGAGCGGTCGGGCGTCGGCGCGCAACGCCCGGGTGAAGAGCGCGTTGAAGCTGGGGTAGGCCGCAGGATCCGGTTCCACGGCTTCGCTCATGTCCAGGCCATACTGCCTGATGAACCAGCGTAACAGTGGCTGGACCCGCGGCGACTCCCAACGGGCGAGCCGGTGCGCGAGCCTGGAAATGGCATGATGCGGAAGCAGCCTGAGCAGTTGTGCGAGGAGCGCGTCGAGGATGGCCATTGAAGATCCGTGAACGGAATGCGGCGGGCAGGCTTAGAGCCCGCTTGCGAAGTCGAAATCCAGCTGCTCACTGGGCGGCTGCACGAAGTATCCCTGCACCAGGTTCACCTGCACACTGAACAGGTGGGTCAGGGTATCGGCGTCCTCGACCATCGGGACGATGACCTGCCGGTCGCTCGCATGGGCGGTCTCGGTGAGTTGCCGCACGGATTCCTGCGCGGAATGGTCGCTGGCCAGGCGGCTGATATAGCCACCGTCGAGCTTGATGTACCCCGCATCCACCTGCCCCAGAATCGTGAACGGATCAAGCCCGTTGCCGAAGTCCCCGATGCAGAGTCCCACGCCCAGCGCCTTCAGGCCCTGGGCCGTCGCCCCCGCGCTGTCCAGCTGCGTCAGTATCGTCGCTTCCTTGAATTCCACGACGATGTTCCCCGCTGGAACCTGGGAATGCTCGAGGAACTCCTGCAGCCAGGTCACGACCGCCTGTGCGTCCAGGGACCCCTGGCTGAGCCTGACGAAAAAGGTGGTGCGCGGGTCGCGCTGCAACTGCTCGGACAATGCGATGACCGCGTGCTGAATGATCCATCGATCGAGCGGGGCTGCGACGCCGCTGCGTTCCATCGCGGGCAGAAACTCGTTGGGCTCGTAGGCCTCCCCACCCTCGGTCTCGAGGCGGACGAAGACGTCGTATCGCGGGGCGTCGTCCCCCTGCAGGCTGACAATGGGCTGATACAGGAGCTTCAAGCCGTTCTTCTGCAACGCTTCCTCGACGCGGGTCTTCCAGATCCCGTCGGCTTCGGGATCGCTTTGCTGGATGCCGGGCGGCATGCGGAAACGGTAACAGCCGCCACCGCTGGCACGGGCCTCGGCAAGCGCCTGATGGCACCGGTCCAGCAGTTCCTGCGCGGAGGACTCCGTGTCGTCCGCCAGCACGGCGCCGCAGGCCAGGGAGCCGGTGACCGTGCCGCCATCGTCGAGGGGGATCGCCTGCCCCTGGACCTGCTTCACCAGGGTGTCAAGCTGCGCTTCGACCGCCGTGCGGTTGGTGTCGGCCAGAAGGATTCCGCAGTGGCCCCTCTCCAGGACGGCAACGGTTGCGGAGCGGGGAAGGGTCATCGCCAGGCTGCGCTGAAGTGCGCTGCCAAGGGCGTCGGGCGAGTCCCCCGGCTGCCTGTCACGGGTATCCAGCGCGCACACCACGAGACCGAGCGGACGCTCCGAGCGGGCGGTGTCTGCCAGGGTCCTTTCGACTGCCCGGAGGAATTCCCGTTGCAGCTCGGCTGGATCCACGCGCGGCTCATCCGGTGGGCGGGGCACTTGGGCCCTGTCCTCTGGCTTTGCCGGCTCGTCGCGCCTGGCCCCTTCGCTGGGCCTTGCGCGTGCGGCTCCCGTGTCCGTTCGCGGCGTGGTATGCCCTTCCGATCCGGAGGGTGGACCTGGACTGCGGTCATGGCCGAGCGGCTTCATGGCAGGACCGTTCAGTTCCTGGAGTGCGGGTTCTCCTCCCGTAAACGAGAGGTGTACGACAGTACAGGGTTGCCCCCCGATGACGGCTCCAGTCAGGAGCAGGTCGGCGTCGAAGGTCTGTCCGCGACGGGTCCGCAGGGTCAGCGTCTCGCAGGTCTCCACGTTTTCGGGTTGGTTCTGACGAATGCGCAGGAGGTGGGCGAGGTCTTCATGCTGATCGGGGATCACGAGGTCCTGGAGGGTCAGCCGGTCCAGGCTCTCGCTGAGTTCCATTTCGAAGCAATTCCGCCACGTGTCGTTCGCATAGGTCGCGACGCCCTCGTGAAAACAGGCGATCGGGTAGCGGGAACTGTCCAGCATCAGCAGGTAACGCCGGTCTGCTTCCTGCAGCAGTGTCCGGAGATGGTTGATCTCTCGACCCTTGTTGAGGTACTCGACGGCCTTCAGCGTCATCGCCGCCGCCACGTCGTGATTCTCGGTGTCCACCACCGCGAAGGCGCCGCCTTCGACCGCGCTCAGGCGCAGTTCCTGTGCGCGGTCGGTCAGCATCACGATGGGGGTCTGACGCCCGGCCCGGTGCAGGGTCTCGGTCAGTTCCTCCAGCCCGATGTCCATATCGCCGTCGATCAGCACGACGGCATCGAAGCGATGGCTCTGCAACAGACGCTCGAGGTCCCGTGCGTTGCCGGCCTGTTTCGGCCGGACCGCGTGGCCCCGGTAGCGGATGCGGCCGATGACCTGCCCGGCCAGATCGGGATCCAGGGTGATGAACAGAACGCTAATCGAATTGATCATGGATGCCCTCGCGGCTCGGTGCCAGCCGCACGGGTGCGACCTCCACCTCGCTGCGCATCAACCAATCGCCATGCTGGCAGCGCCTGCCCCCTTGTTCGGGTCCAGGCCACCCCTGCAACAGATTATACCAACGATTTAGTTCCATAGATGCGATTTACTAGGGTGTGAATACTGGATGGTACTAGCCCCTGAGAGCGGTCGCGCACCCTGGGATCGGATTGTTGTAGAGTGCGGGAATTCGCGCCGCGACGCCAGCGAGCGGGCCCCGGGCGCGGATGCCCGAGGCTGGCAGCGCGGGTTCCGGCAACCTCTTTGCAAGGCTCCTATCATGGATCCGGTCACCGATCTGCGGACGATCCGCGATTTCATTCGTTTTGGGGCCAGCCAGTTCCGGGCCGCAGGGCTCGGTTTCGGGCATGGTACGGATAACGCGATCGACGAGGCGGCCTGGCTGGTGCTGCATGCGCTGGACCTGCCCCTGGACCTACCGGAGACCTGGTGGAACAGTCGCCTCGTTCCCGCCGAGCGACACCGGGTCGAGGCCGCCCTACGCATGCGGATCACGACCCGCAAGCCCGCCGCCTACGTCACACGCGAGGCCTGGTTCATGGGCCTGCCGTTCTACGTGGACGAACGCGTACTGATCCCGCGTTCGCCGATCGCCGAGTTGATCGACATGGGTTTCAGCCCATGGCTCGACCCCGGTGCCATCGGCAGAGTGCTGGACCTCTGTACCGGTAGCGGCTGCATCGGTCTCGCCACGGCCACGGTACTACCCGAGGCCGAGGTCTGGCTCTCCGACCTGTCGCCCGATGCACTGGCGGTGGCGCGTCGCAACGTGCGGGAGCATCACCTGGAACAGCGCGTCACGCTGGTCGTCAGCGATGTCTTCGAGGGTCTCGCCGACGCGCCCAGGTTCGACCTGATCGTCTCCAATCCGCCGTACGTCGATGCGGGCGAGATGGCGGCACTCGCGCCCGAGTACCGGCACGAACCCTCGCTGGGGCTTGCGGCCGGGGCGGACGGCCTGGACATCGTCAGGCGCATACTCGCCGGGGCCAAGGCTCGTCTGAATGCAGGCGGCGTGTTGATCGTCGAGGTCGGGAACAGTCAACCGGCGCTGGAGGCGGCCTTCCCGGAGCTACCCTTCACCTGGCTGGAGTTCGTCGGCGGCGGCGAGGGCGTCTTTCTGTTGACGCGAGACCAACTGCCTGGGCAGTGACTCAGCACTGTTCCCAAGGCAGGCCATGAAAGCGCCAGCCCGCAGTCGTGGAACGACGGTGCTCGCTGTCCAACGGCCCCTCGAACCCCTCGTCGACGGAATAGACGTTTTCGATCCCCTCCGCGATCAGGGCCTGTCCGGCAGCCAGTGACCGTTTCCCACTCCGGCAAATCAGGAATACGGCCGGGGCGTCCTCACCTTCGTCACCGATGCCGCCCAGGAGCAGTTTGCGGACCTGGGCAACGAAATGCGGGTTCTCCACCCAATCCGGTTCATCGATCCACGGGATGTGCACCGCTCCGACGGGATGGCCCACGAACAGGTACTCCATGCTCGAGCGGATATCCACGAGGAGATCCCTTGGGCGTTTCTCGAGACTTTGGAAGGCCTGCTGCGGCGTGACTCTTCTGGGGAGTGGTGCAGTCATCGCGGTCCCTCGTTGGTGTCCATGAAGCGGCGGCACGGGCCAGGCTGTATGGCCGGCGCGGGAAGAACAACCCGCTTCAGCTGTTCTCTCATGTTGCGACGGTGCGGTCGCGTCCGCGCTGCTTGGCCTCGTACATCGCCTTGTCCACGCGCTTGAGCAGGGTGGATATCGTTTCACCCTGCAGGTATTGCGTAACCCCGAGACTGATCGTCAGTCGGGCCGGGCCGGGAAAGTCCGCCTGCGCCACCCGGCGACGCGTGGCCTCCGCGAGCCGTGTCGCGTGCTCCAGGCCGGTCTCCGACAGCAGGATCATGAATTCCTCACCGCCCCACCGCGCCAGTATATCGGTGCGGCGGATCTGCTGACCCACCACCGCGGCCATTTTCTGGAGTACCGCGTCTCCGACGTCGTGCCCGAAGGTGTCGTTGACCTCCTTGAACCAGTCGATGTCGAACATGACCAGGGAAAACGCCGTTCCGTAGCGACGGGCGCGCTCCGTCTCCAGGTTCAGGGCCTCTTCGAACTTCCAGCGATTGTAGAGGCCGGTTAGCCTGTCGTGCGAGGCCTGGCGTGCCAACTCCAACTCCAGGCGCCTGCGCTCCGAGAGATCGACTCCAAAGCCGACCAGGAAGACCTCGTTGGCCAGCTCGACCCGATTGCCCGTGAAGTAATACGGGATCGGCCAGCCGTTGTGCGACACGAGCCCCGCCTCGACATCGCCCGACCCCTCGCGCAATGTTTTCTGGATCGCTGCGGCAACCCGGTGCCGGTCGGCCGGATCGACGGCTTCGATGGCCCTGTGTCCGCCGATCCCGTCGGCGGGTACGCCGATGACCGTTTCGAGATTCCGGTTCCAGCGGATCGGGCGTCCTCCCGCATCGAGGAGGAAGAAGATCGCGGGCAGCCCCTCGAGGACCCGCTCCCCGAGATCGCGCTCGTAACGAAGCTGGTCTTCCAGGATCCGGCGTTCGGTCACGTCCTGGACGGTGCCCCGCATGCGCAATGGCCTTCCCGTTGGGTCGCGCACGATCCGGCCCCGTTGATGAATCGTGCGCTGGCTGCCATCGGCGCGAAGGATGCGGTGTTCGAGGTCGTAGTCACCCGGACCGCTGAGTGCATGGTCGATCGCGGTGGTGATCCGTTCCCGGTCCGACGGATGAACGAAACGCAGAAAGTCACTGTAATTCGGGCTGAAGTTGGCGGGTTGTACTCCGAAGATGCGGTAGACTTCATCCGACCAGGCGATCGTTCCGCTGGCGATGTCCCAGGCCCAGTTGCCGAGTTGCGCGATCTCCTGCGCGGCAGCCAGTTCGGACTCGCTGCGGCGCAGTGCCCGTTCGGCCCTCTGCCTGTCCGTGATGTCGCGGATCACCGCCTGCAGGATCGGACCCTCGGGAATATCGACCCGACTGAGCATCACCTCGCTCGGAAAGGTGCGTCCGTCGAGCGCCTGACAAAGCCATTCGTACGCCACCGAACCTTCCGCCAGCGCCTGTTTCGTATAGGCATCCGCGGCCTCCCGCGAGGGTCTCCCATCGGGCTGGAATTCCGGCGAGCAGCCGCCGGGATGGCGGCCGATCAGATCGGTTGGCGCGTGGGCGCCAAACAGGGCAACGCTGGAAGGATTGCAGTGCACGATGACGCGCTGGTCGTGCAGTACGATCGCATCGCGGGCGGCCTCGAACACGGCCTTGTACTGGGCCAGTGTGCGTTCCCGGAAGAGGCGCTCGGTGATGTCCTCGATGGCCACGACCGCGCCACAGACCTCGCCATCGCCGTCCCTCAGCGGTGCCGCGTGCAGATGTGCGAAGAAAGGGCTGCCGTCGACACGTCGAAAAGTGTCCGTGCCGCTCTCCAGTGATTTGCCGGTGGACATCACGCGATAGATCGGACACTCCGAACCCTCGTAACGGATCCCGAGATCGTTGGCATGGCAGGTCACGGAGTGGCTCTCCTTGCCCAGAACGGCCTCTGCGGTGTCGAAGCCGAACAGCCGTGTGGCGGCCTGATTCAGGAAGGTGAACCTGCCTGCGAGGTCGATGCCGAAGACGCCCGTTGTAAGGCTGTCGAGGAGCATCCGCGACAGGTCGTGGTCTGGAAGGTTGGCTGGTGAAAACCCTGCGTGTTGCCCGGTACCGGACATGACACCTCCTTCCGGCCCGTGAAGACGGCGTCTCTCCGGGGCACGGTCAGCTACCTTTCATGATACGCCGTTCGTTTGCGAAAACGATTGCACCGGGCTTTCGCCGATTCCTCGCCGCGTATCTCGGGATCGAAGCGGGCGAGAAAATTGGTCAGGAAGATAAACCATCGCGCAGGGCAGGATAGTCGGAACAATACCCACCGCAGGCAGGCTCGGGCTACACTACACGGATGTCGGGAAACAGCTTTGGACAGTCATTCGTCGTCACCACTTTCGGTGAGAGCCATGGTCAGGCGCTGGGAGCCATTGTCGACGGCTGCCCTCCGGGTCTTCCTTTGAGCGAGGAGGATTTGCAAGGCGATCTGGACCGCCGCCGCCCCGGGCAGTCGCGCCACACCACCCAGCGCCGCGAGCCGGACCAGGTCCGCATCCTCTCCGGCGTGTTCGAGGGCCTGACCACGGGCGCTCCGATCGGCTTATTGATCGAGAACGTCGACCAGCGGTCCAAGGATTACGGCGACATCAAGGACCGCTTCCGTCCGGGCCACGCCGATTACACCTACCACCAGAAATACGGATTTCGGGATTACCGGGGCGGCGGCCGCAGTTCTGCACGCGAGACCGCGTTGCGGGTGGCGGCCGGCGGTGTCGCGAAGCGATATCTGGCGCACCGCTATGGTGTCGAGATCCGGGGCTGGCTGTCGCAACTCGGGCCCATCCGGGTCGAGTACCGGGATGCGGCCGCCGTGGAACAGAACCCCTTCTTTGCCCCGGACCCCGATCGGGTGCCGGAACTCGAGGCCTTCATGGACCAGCTGCGCAAGTCCGGCGATTCCGTCGGGGCGCGTATCGAGGTCGAAGCCCGCGGTGTGCCTGCGGGCTGGGGCGAACCGATCTTCGACCGTCTCGACGCCGACATCGCACACGCGATGATGAGCATCAACGCGGTCAAGGGCGTGGAGATCGGGGACGGCTTTGCCGTGGTCGACCAGCGCGGCACCGAGCACCGGGACGAGATGTCCCCGGAGGGTTTTCTGAGCAATCACTCGGGCGGTGTGCTGGGCGGCATCTCATCGGGACAGACGATCCGCGTCAGCATGGCCCTGAAGCCCACTTCCAGCATCCGTCTGCCGGGCCGCAGCGTGAACACGGCGGGTGAACCGGTCGAGGTGGTGACCAAGGGGCGCCACGACCCCTGCGTCGGCATTCGGGCCACGCCAATCGCCGAGGCCATGCTGGCGCTGGTCCTGATGGATCATGCCCTGCGCAACCGGGCCCAGAATGCCGATGTCAGCACCGGGCTGCCCCCGTTCACCGAGATCAAGGGTTCAGCTCCGCGCAGCAGCGGCGGTTCCTGATCCCTCGGCGATCCTGCAGCCTGCTTTTCCGCGGTCCGTGCCCTGGAGCGGATCGGTGTCCAGTGGGCCATGCGGGAGGTTCGGTACCCGATCGCTTCGCCAGAAGCGCCGGCGTTGCGCTGGGCAAGTTTGCAATCGGGGGACTGTTCCTGCACTTGCCCGCCTTGCTCCGGCGCTTGCGCCCACGAGGTGCCCTCTTGCAGTGCATTGGCCGAACCGCAGGAGCGCGCCTTGCGCGCGAACCGGCTGCTTCCATTCACACGGCAGCAAGACCCTGAGCCCGTGAACCAGCACGTTCGCCTCTCGAGCTTCTATTTCTTCTATTTCGCCAGTATCGGGGCGTTCATGCCCTACTGGGGGCCGTATCTGTCCGATCTGGGCTTCAGCGGCGCCCAGATCGGACAGCTGATGGCGATCATCCTCGCGACCAAGATCATTGCCCCGAACATCTGGGGCTGGCTCGCCGATCGCACCGGGGTGCGCATGCCCATCATCCGCTGGGGTGCGCTCGCGGCCCTCCTGACCTTCGGTGGGGTGCTCCTTCACTCCGGCTACTGGTGGCTGGCGGTGGTGATGGCCGTCTTCAGTTTTTTCTGGAACGCGATCCTGCCGCAGTTCGAGGCCACCACCCTGCGTGCGCTGGGGCGCGACAGCCACCGCTATGCGCTGGTCCGCCTCTGGGGTTCGATCGGCTTCATCGTCGCCGTCGTCGGGCTGGGCTGGCTGCTCGACAGACTGGCGCTCAGCTGGCTGCCCTGGATCATGCTCGGGATTCTTCTGGCGCTGTATGTCGTCACCCTGCGCGTGCGCGAGCCCCCGGATGGACAGCAGTCCGGCGACGGGCTGACCCCGCTGTTCTCGGTACTGCGCCGCCCGGAGGTGATCGCGCTGCTCGCGGCCTGCTTCTTCATGCAGGCCAGTCACGGTCCGTACTATGCGTTCTTCACGCTGTACGTCGAGGGGCAGGGGTTCAGCCGGGCCGTCGCCGGGCAGCTCTGGGCCCTCGGCGTGGCGGCGGAAGTGCTGCTGTTCCTGGTAATGCCCCAGCTGATCCTGCGCTTCGGGGCCTGGCCGTTGGTCACGGTGGCGCTGTTGCTGACCACGCTGCGTTGGTGGCTGCTGGCCGCGATTCCGGAGAGCCTGTCCGCGCTGATCTTCATCCAGTTGCTGCACGCAGCCAGCTACGGCGTGTACCACGCGGCGGCGATCTCACTCATCCACTTGTATTTTCCCGGCAGGTTGCAGGGCCGCGGCCAGGCGCTCTATTCCTCGCTGAGTTTCGGGCTGGGGGGAGCGATCGGCGCGCTTGCAAGCGGCTATCTGTGGGATGGCGTGAGTCCGGCTTCGGTCTACGTCCTTGCGGCGGTAATGGCGGGGTTGGGTGTGCTCGTCTCGGTATTCGGCACGCTGCGGAACCGGATCCGGTGAATGGCTGGTCCGGCTCGGGGCCTCGATCGGCGCTTCCGGGCGGCGCCCTGTGGACTACGGGAGCTTGCTCCCGCTATCGATTGCCCGAAAGCGGCGGCAAGCTGCCGCACTCCAGATGCGCCGGGGCGTAACCGGCCCGGTCGTCAGTACCCTGCTCGGGCTCCCCGGGTTGCGTGTTGCCACTGGAATGTGCTGGGAACGATCGCCGGTCCGGGCACCATTGGCCTGGGTTTCCCGGTACCCTTGCGCGAAGATCCAACGACGTTTGGGACAGGGAGACTCTTGAGATGACGCGAATCGCGATTGCGGGTGTTGGCGGACGCATGGGCCAGGCTCTGTTGCAGGCGGTGGCGGAGCATCCGGAGGCGCGCTTGGGCGCCGCCAGTGAGCGGGATGGGAGTGTCCTGGTGGGCCGGCCACTGGATGGTCAGGATCCGGAGGTGCGGGTGGTCTCCGATCTCGCTTCCGCTGGTGCGGACTTCGACGTGTTGATCGACTTCACGCGTCCGGAAGCTACCGTTGCGCACGCGGCGTTGTGCCGCGCGCAGGGCAAGCATCTGGTCGTTGGCACCACCGGACTCTCGACTGCGCAGGAGGGGGAATTGCGCGGTGCGGCGAAGGCGATCCCGCTGGTTTATGCGCCGAACATGAGTGTCGGGGTCAACCTGACCTTCAAGCTGGTCGAGCTGGCGGCGCGGGTGCTCGGCGACTCGGTCGACATCGAAATCATCGAAGCCCATCACCGGCACAAGGTCGATGCCCCCTCCGGTACCGCACTGCGCCTGGGGAGGGTGGTCGCCGACACCCTCGGCCGTGATCTGGATACGGATGCCGTCTATGGCCGCGAGGGACAAACTGGGGCGCGCCAGCGCAAAACGATTGGTTTTTCGACGATCCGCGCGGGCGATATCGTCGGCGAACACACGACCCTCTTTGCTGCCGACGGCGAGCGCGTGGAGATCACCCATCGGGCGACCAGCCGGATGACATTCGCTGCTGGCGCCGTGCGCGCCGCGGTGTGGCTCGCTGGTCAGGAACCCGGCCTCTACGATATGCAGGACGTCCTGGGCCTACGCTGAACCGGTCTGGAGTGCTCCCTTTGGAGTCCGGCGGCTTGCTCCCGCTGTCGGGTGCGCGGAGTGCATCCGGATGTCCCAAAGCGGCGGCAAGCCGCCGCGCTCCACGCTGCGCTGCGCGCAAGCGGCCAGTCGGCCTGCTGGCCTGGACCTCTGAAAGGCGTCCGGTTGGACCGCGTTTCGACGCTCGCGTACACTGCGTCCAATCCCGTATGCCAACGTGCTCGCCGCTGTCAGCAGTGGTGGGTCGCGCGCAAGCCACCCGTCCGGAGGTGCCCGTGTCCGTGCCCGCTGTGCTCGTTCTTGAAGACGGAACCGTGTTTCATGGCCAGTCCGTGGGGGCGGTCGGGGAGACCGTTGGGGAGGTGGTCTTCAACACCGCCATGACGGGTTACCAGGAGATTCTGACCGATCCCTCCTACGCCCGGCAGATGGTGACCCTGACCTACCCGCATATCGGTAACGTCGGTGCGACGCCGGAGGACGACGAATCGGCACGGGTGCACGCCGCCGGTCTGATCGTGCGCGACGTGCCGCCGCTGGTCAGCAACTGGCGCAGCCGCGAGTCGCTACCCGATTTCCTGATGCGTCACGGGGTGGTGGCGATCTCCGGCATCGATACCCGCAAACTGACCCGCATCCTGCGGGAGAAGGGCGCGCAGAACGGCTGCATGCAGGGGGGCGAGATCAATGTCGAGCGTGCCCTGGAGCAGGCGCGCGCCTTTCCCGGCATCAAGGGCATGGATCTGGCCCGCGAGGTCACCACGAAGAACCGCTACGAGTGGCTGGACGGCACCTGGAACCTCGACGGGCCGGTGCACCGGCTGGCCCCGACCGACGCCGAGTTTCACGTGGTCGCCTATGATTTCGGCATGAAACACAACATCCTGCGCATGCTCGTCGATCGCGGCTGCCGGGTGACCGTCGTGCCGGCCGACACATCGGCGCAGGACGCCCTGGACCTGAAGCCGGACGGGATTTTCCTCTCCAACGGCCCCGGCGATCCGGAACCCTGCGATTACGCGGTGGCTACCATTCGCCGCTTCTGCACGGAGCAGACAGCGTTGTTCGGCATCTGCCTTGGGCACCAGTTGCTCGGACTGGCCAGCGGCGCACGGACGGTGAAGATGAAGTTCGGCCATCACGGGGCCAACCATCCGATCCAGGACCTGCGCAGCAACAAGGTGATGATCTCCAGCCAGAATCACGGGTTCGCGGTCGACGAGCAGAACCTGCCGGACTGCCTGGAGGCCACACACCGTTCTCTGTTCGACGGCACCCTGCAGGGCATTGCGCGTAACGACTGCCCGGCATTCAGCTTCCAGGGCCACCCGGAAGCCAGCCCGGGCCCGCATGATGTCGCCCCCGCCTTTGATGATTTCATCGCCGCGATGCGCGCCGCGCGCCGCTAGGTTCTTCCCCAAGCCGCACTCGAATCCGACTCCGGAGCTGCCTCGCCATGCCCAAGCGTACCGACATCCAGAGCGTCCTGATCATCGGCGCCGGGCCGATCGTGATCGGCCAGGCCTGCGAGTTCGACTACTCCGGCGCCCAGGCCTGCAAGGCCCTGCGCGAGGAGGGATTCCGCGTGATCCTGGTCAATTCCAATCCGGCGACCATCATGACCGACCCGGAGACGGCTGACGCGGTGTACATCGAGCCGGTCGACTGGCGCGTGGTGGCGAGGATCATCGAAAAGGAGCGTCCGGACGCGCTGTTGCCGACCATGGGCGGACAGACCGCGCTGAACTGTGCACTGGACCTGGCCAACCACGGCGTGCTCAAGGAATTCGGCGTCGAGATGATCGGCGCGAACGAGGATGCGATCGACATGGCCGAGGACCGCGAGCGGTTCCGTGAGGCCATGAGCGAGATCGGGCTGGCCACGCCCAGGGCCTTCATCGCCCACTCCTGGGAGGATGCGCAGCGGGTGCAGCCGGAGATCGGTTTCCCGGTGATCATCCGACCCTCGTTCACCCTGGGCGGCTCGGGCGGAGGCATCGCCTACAACCGCGACGAATTCGAGGAGATCGTGAAGGGCGGCCTGGATCTGTCGCCGACCAACGAGGTGCTGCTGGAGGAGTCGGCGCTCGGTTGGAAGGAGTTCGAGATGGAGGTGGTCCGCGACAAGGCGGACAACTGCATCATCGTCTGTTCGATCGAGAACCTCGACCCGATGGGCGTGCACACGGGTGACTCGATCACCGTGGCCCCGGCGCAGACCCTGACCGACAAGGAATACCAGATCATGCGTGACGCCTCGCTGGCGGTGCTGCGCAAGATCGGCGTCGAGACCGGCGGTTCCAACGTGCAGTTCGCGGTGAACCCGGATGACGGTCGGCTCATCGTGATCGAGATGAACCCCCGTGTATCGCGTTCGTCGGCATTGGCGTCCAAGGCCACCGGTTTCCCGATTGCCAAGATCGCCGCGAAGCTCGCTGTGGGTTACACCCTGGACGAACTGCGCAACGACATCACTGGAGGGCTGACCCCGGCCTCCTTCGAGCCCTCGATCGACTACGTGGTCACCAAGATCCCGCGCTTCACCTTCGAGAAGTTCCCGCAGGCCCAGGCCCGGCTGACCACGCAGATGAAGTCGGTCGGTGAGGTCATGGCGATTGGGCGCACCTTCCAGGAGTCCCTGCAGAAGGCGTTGCGCGGGCTCGAGATCGGGGTCGACGGCCTCGATGAGATGGTGGATGCGAAGGGCGATGACGTGGTCGAGCGACTGCGCACATTGCTCGCAAACCCCGGGCCAGAGCGCATCTTCAACGTCGCCGACGGCTTTCGCGCGGGTTTCAGCATCGAGGAGATCTTCGGTCTGACCGCGATCGATCGCTGGTTCCTGGCCCAGATCCACCAGCTGATCGAGATCGAGAAAACCACCCGGGACCGCTTTCTGAACGACCTGCGTCCGGAGGAGATGTTCGAGCTGAAACGCCGCGGATTCTCCGACAGGCGTCTGGCCCGGCTGCTCAACGAAACCGAAAAAGCGGTGCGCAAGCAACGGCATGCGCTGGGTGTGCGGCCGGTGTACAAGCGCGTCGACACCTGCGCGGCCGAGTTTGCGACGACGACGGCGTACATGTACTCCACCTACGAGGAGGAGAACGAGGCCGAGCCCACTGACCGCGAGAAAATCATGGTCCTGGGCGGCGGACCCAACCGGATCGGTCAGGGCATCGAGTTCGATTACTGCTGTGTCCATGCGGCGCTGGCGATGCGCGAGGATGGTTACGAGACCATCATGGTCAACTGCAATCCCGAGACGGTCTCTACCGATTACGATACTTCCGACCGGCTGTATTTCGAGCCGCTGACCCTGGAGGACGTGCTCGAAATCGTCGCGTTGGAGAAGCCCAAGGGCGTGATCGTGCAGTACGGTGGCCAGACGCCGCTGAAGCTTGCGCGCGATCTCGAGGCGGCGGGTGTGCCGATCATCGGTACGTCGCCGGATTCCATCGACCTCGCGGAGGACCGGGAGCGCTTCCAACATCTGCTGCAGAAGCTCGATCTTCGCCAGCCTCCGAACCGCACCGCCCGCAGCGAAGACGAGGCCGAGAAGCTGGCGGCCGAGATCGGCTATCCGTTGGTCGTGCGACCCTCGTACGTGCTCGGCGGGCGTGCGATGGAGATCGTGCGTGACGAGGAGGATCTGAAGCGCTACATGCGCGATGCGGTTTCCGTCTCGAACGACGCTCCGGTGCTCCTGGACCATTTTCTGGACGATGCGATCGAGGTCGATGTCGATGCGATCTGCGACGGCCAGGAGGTGTTCATCGGCGGCATCATGGAACACATCGAACAGGCCGGGGTCCACTCCGGCGACTCGGCGTGCTCGTTGCCGCCGTTCTCGCTGTCCGATCGGCTCCAGGACGAGATGGCCGAGCAGGTACGCAGGATGGCGGTGGGGTTGAAGGTCATCGGCCTGATGAACACCCAGTTCGCGATCAAGGGCGAGGACATCTATGTACTGGAGGTGAATCCGCGCGCTTCGCGCACGGTACCCTTCGTGTCCAAGGTGGTCGGACTGCCCCTGGCCAAGATCGGCGCGCGCTGCATGGCGGGCACCAGCCTGAAGGCACAGGCGTTGGTGGAACCGGTGCGACCGGCTTTTTACGCGGTGAAAGAGGCGGTCTTTCCGTTTGCAAAGTTCCCCGGCGTGGATCCGATCCTTGGGCCGGAAATGAAGTCCACGGGCGAGGTCATGGGTGTCGGCCGAAGTTTTGCCGAGGCCTTCGCCAAGAGCCAGCTGGGGGCCGGTGTGCTCCTCCCCGCACGCGGGAAGGCGTTCGTGTCGGTGCGCGAGATCGACAAGCGGGCGACCCTGGCCAAGGTCGGCCGACGGCTGGTGGAACTGGGCTTTGAAGTGCTGGCGACACGGGGTACGGCGGCCTTCCTGCAGGAGGAGGGCGTTGAGGTGACAGTGGTGAACAAGGTCACCGAGGGTCGGCCGCATATCGTCGACATGATCAAGAACGACGAGATCAGCTTCATCGTGAACACGGTGGAGGGCAAGCAGGCGACCGCGGATTCGTTCACCATCCGCCGCGAGGCGCTGATGCACAAGGTGAGCTATACGACGACCATTGCCGGCGCCCTGGCTACCGTGCAGGCACTGGACCACCTGGAATTCGAGAACGTGTTCTGTCTGCAGGACCTGCATGCAGAGAGTCTGCAGGGTCGGAGTGAGCCATGAGCAAAACCCCGCTGACCGTCGCCGGTGCCGAGAAGCTGAAAGAGGAGTTGCGCCGGCTGAAGGCCGAGGATCGGCCCCGGGTGGTGAATGCGATCGCCGAGGCCCGCGCGCATGGCGACCTGAAGGAGAACGCGGAGTACCATGCCGCGCGGGAGCAGCAGAGTTTCATCGAGGGGCGGATCCGGGAGATCGAGGGCAAACTCGCGAACGCCCAGGTCATCGATGTCACCAGCCTGCCGGAGAGCGGCAAGGTCGTCTTCGGCGTGACGGTGAAGCTTGAGGCCACGGAAGATGGCAACGCCGTGACGTACCGCATCGTCGGCGATGACGAAGCCGACATCAAGCAGGGCATGATCTCGGTGAGTTCGCCGATCGCCCGCGCGCTGATCGGCAAAGAGGAGGGCGACCTGGTGACCGTGCAGGCCCCGGGCGGCGCGCGGGAGTACGAAATCCTGGAAGTCCTCTACGTCAACTGAGGGGCGGAATTCCAGCCAGGGAGATCACCGGTTTTTCGGCGTTGCGCCGAAACACGGTCGCGACGAATCCGATGCGCTGGATCAAGGCCGCGCCGGTGCGTTCGCAGATCGCAGTGACCATGGCATTGCGGTTTTCCCGATCGCCGATCTTGATCTTGACCTTGACCAGTTCGTGATGCTCCAACGCCTGGTCCAGTTCGGCGAGCACACCATCTGTCAGGCCGTTGCGGCCGATGGTTACGATGGGTTTGCGCGGGTGCGCCAGGCTGCGAAGCAGCTTACGCTGCGGTTCGGTCAGGTCCACGTACGAGATACCGGTTTTTCGAGGGTGGCGAGTGTAGCATGGCCCTGTGGTGGTCCGAAGGGAACGGGGATGGCGAAACGCAGCAAGTCCAGCCAACGCTGGCTCAGGGAGCACTTCGACGATCCCTTCGTGGTGCGTGCCCAGCAGGAAGGCTACCGGGCGCGCGCAGTGTACAAGCTGGCCGAAATCGACCGGCGCGACCAGCTTCTGGGGCCGGGGATGCGCGTGGTCGACCTGGGAGCCGCCCCCGGCGGATGGAGCCAGTACGCCAGGGAGCGCGTGGGACCTTCGGGTCGTGTGGTGGCCTCGGACATCCTGCCGATGGACCCGATTCCGGGTGTCGACATCGTGACCGGGGATTTTCGCGAGGAGCCGGTCCTGCATGCAATCCTAGACCAGCTGGGTGGCGAACCGGCGGACCTTGTACTGTCGGATATCGCCCCCAACCTATCGGGAACGGATGCGGTCGACCAGCCGCGGGCCATCTACCTCTGTGAACTGGCGCTGGATCTTTCGGTCAAGGTTTTGAAACCGAATGGGGCTTTTCTCGTCAAAGTGTTTCAGGGGCAGGGTTCGGATGAATTCCTGCGCGAGGTGCGAAAGCGGTTCAGCCGTGTGGTGGTGCGCAAGCCGGAAGCTTCGCGGCCTCGGTCACGGGAAGTGTACGTATTGGCGCGAGGGCTCCGGGATGTGTAACGTTCTCTCTAGCGAACTAAGCGATTTCGAGGTGGCATTTTGAATGGCCTGGTAAAAAATCTGGTGATCTGGGCGGTGATCGCGGTCGTGCTGATGTCCGTGTTCAACAACTTCAGCCCGGAGCCGCAGCAGGAAGCGCGCAGCATGACCTACTCGTCGTTCATCAGCGACGTGAAGGCGGGTCGGGTACAGAGCGTGACCATCGAGGGCACCACGATCCGTGGTACGACCATCGAGGGCCGCTCTTTCCGCACCGAGAGCCCCAATGATCCGGGATTGATCGGTGATCTGCTTGCGAACAATGTGGAGATCCGCGCGCAGGAACCCCAGCGGCGCTCGCTGCTGATGGATGTCCTGATCAGCTGGTTCCCGATGCTGCTGCTCATTGGCGTCTGGATCTACTTCATGCGCCAGATGCAGGGCGGTGGGGCCGGCGGGCGCGGTGCGATGTCGTTTGGCAAGAGCAAGGCCAAGATGATGTCCGAGGATCAGGTCAAGGTGACCTTCGCGGATGTCGCCGGCTGCGACGAGGCGAAGGACGAGGTCTCCGAACTTGTGGACTTCCTCCGGGATCCGTCGAAGTTCCAGAAGCTCGGCGGCAAGATCCCGCGGGGGGTGCTGATGGTTGGCTCGCCCGGAACCGGCAAGACCCTGCTGGCCAAGGCGATCGCGGGGGAGGCCAAGGTGCCCTTCTTCACCATCTCCGGTTCCGACTTCGTCGAGATGTTCGTCGGTGTCGGCGCGTCGCGGGTTCGGGACATGTTCGAGACCGCGAAGAAGCACGCGCCCTGCATCATCTTCATCGACGAGATCGACGCGGTCGGCCGGCACCGGGGTGCCGGTCTGGGCGGCGGGCACGACGAGCGCGAACAGACGCTGAACCAGCTGCTGGTCGAGATGGACGGTTTCGAGGGCAACGAGGGCGTGATCGTCATCGCGGCCACCAACCGGCCCGACGTGCTCGACCCTGCGCTGCTGCGTCCGGGCCGCTTCGACCGCCAGGTGGTGGTGCCGGCGCCGGACGTGCGTGGACGCGAGCAGATCCTCAAGGTGCACATGCGCAAGGTCCCGCTGTCCGACGACGTGCGGCCGAGCCTGATCGCACGCGGCACGCCGGGCTTCTCCGGTGCGGACCTCGCCAACCTGGTGAACGAGGCTGCGCTGTTCGCGGCGCGTGCCGGCAAGCGCACTGTGGACATGTCCGACTTCGAGCGCGCCAAGGACAAGATCATGATGGGCGCGGAACGCAAGTCCATGGTGATGAGCGAGGACGAGAAGAAGCTGACCGCTTACCACGAGGCTGGGCACGCGATCGTCGGCCGCACCGTGCCCGAGCATGATCCGGTCTACAAGGTCAGCATCATCCCGCGTGGCCGTGCCCTTGGGGTGACCATGTTCCTGCCCGAGGAGGACCGCTACAGTCACTCCAAGACGCGGCTGGAGAGCCAGATTGCAAGCCTGTTTGGCGGTCGGATCGCGGAGGAACTGATCTTCGGGGCCGACCGGGTCACCACCGGCGCCTCGAACGACATCGAGCGTGCCACGATGATCGCCCGCAACATGGTCACGAAGTGGGGATTGTCCGACCGTCTGGGTCCTTTGGCCTACGGCGAGGACGAGGGCGAGGTCTTCCTGGGGCGTCAGGTGACTCAGACCAAGCACATGTCGGACGAGACTGCGCACGCCATCGATGAGGAGGTTCGCCGGGTGATCGATACGTCCTACGAGCGGGCGAGGACGATTCTGACCGACAACCTGGTGAAGCTGCATGCAATGGCGGCGGCTCTGGTCAAGTACGAGACCATCGACGAGCCGCAGATCACGGACATCATGGAGGGCCGTGAGCCGAGGCCGCCAGTGGACTGGAAGGACGAGGATGCCCCGGGCAAGTCCGACGTGGGCGGTCCCACTCCGGATCCGGCGGCGGATGCCGGCGATCGTCCCGGTCCGGGGGTCGTTGGGGGTCCTGCCCCGCAGCCCTGATACCACGGCACCGCACGGGGGCACCCGGAGAGCATCCGGGTGCCCCTTTCCGTTTGTAAATCCATTACCATCCCGGCATGCTCGAACGCCTGACCCTGGACTGTGCCGGACATCGGTTGCCGCTGGACCGCCCCCTGATCATGGGTGTCCTGAACGTGACGCCGGATTCGTTTTCCGATGGCGGCCGCTTTGCCGGACGGGAGAGCGCCATCGCGCATGCGTGTCGACTGGTCGCCGATGGGGCGGACATCATCGACGTGGGCGGCGAATCGACCCGTCCGGGTGCGGAGCCCGTGCCCCTGGATGAAGAGCTCGAGCGGGTGATTCCCGTGATTGCCGCGTTGCACACGGAAGTCGACGTCGCGGTGTCCGTGGACACCAGCAAGCCCGAGGTGATGCGCGCGGCCGTCGCGGCCGGGGCAGGCATGATCAACGACGTCAACGGTCTTCGGGCCCCGGGCGCGATGGATGTGGCGGCCGGGAGCGGTGCCGCCGTGTGCGTGATGCACATGCAGGGCTCGCCGCGGTCGATGCAGAAACAGCCGCAGTACCGCGATGTCGTCGCCGAGGTCGTTGCGTTCCTGTCCGGACAGACCGAGGCACTGCTGGCGCGCGGAGTGGCGTCGGACCGCATCGTGCTCGACCCGGGCTTCGGGTTTGGCAAGACGCTGGAGCACAACATTGCGTTGTTCCGCGGGCTGTCGGCGCTGGCGGCCCTGGGCTACCCGGTGCTGGTCGGAGTGTCCCGCAAGTCCCTGATCGGGTCCTTGCTGGGCAACAGGCCGGTCACGGACCGATTGATGGGTAGCGTCGCGGCGGCCATGCTGGCGGCGCACGCGGGTGCCAGTATCCTGCGCGTGCACGACGTGCGGGAAACCGCCGATTCGCTGGCGATTCTGGCGGCGTTGGGTGAACAGGGAATAGGGGAGGCCTGATCGATGGGCAAGTATTTCGGGACTGACGGAATTCGTGGTCGCACAGGCGAGTGGCCGATGACGCCGGAGTTTGCACTGCGGCTCGGCTACGCTGTGGGCACGGTGTTGGGTCATCAGAGTTCGGGCCCAGTGCTGGTAGGCAAGGATACGCGGGTTTCCGGCTACATGTTTGAATCCGCTCTGGAGGCCGGTCTTTCAGCGGCGGGCGCCGATATCGCGCTGCTTGGACCGATGCCGACGCCGGCGATCGCCTATCTGACCCGAACCTTTCGAGCCGCGGCGGGCGTGGTGATCAGCGCATCGCACAATCCCTACCAGGACAATGGCTTCAAGTTCTTCACGCCCGAGGGCGACAAGTTGCCGGATGCCACGGAAGAGGCGATCGAGGCCCACCTCGAGCAACCCATGGGTGCTCTGGATTCGCACCGCCTCGGGAAGGCGGAACGGATCCATGACGCTGCCGGGCGCTATATCGAGTTCTGCAAGAGTGCGATTCCCGCGCGCTCGGAGCTCCGGGGCCTGCGGCTGGTGATCGACTGCGCGAACGGAGCCACCTACAACGTCACCCCGCAGGTCTTCGACGAACTCGGTGCGGACGTGGAAACCATTGGCGCCAGTCCCGACGGCTACAATATCAATGCCGAGTGCGGGGCGCTGTATCCCGAGCAAGTGCGCCTGCGGGTGCTCGCCGTGGGCGCGCATCTCGGTATCGCGCTCGACGGCGACGGGGACCGCGTGATCCTGGTCGACGAACAGGGCGAGATCGTCGATGGCGACGAGATCCTCGGGATTCTGGCCCTGTCCGAACATACCGACGGCGGCTTCTCCGGGGGCGTGGTCGGGACGCAGATGAGCAACCTGGGTCTCGAGATGGCCCTGGGCGCGGCCGGTATTCCCTTCGTGCGTGCACGGGTGGGCGACCGTTACGTGCTCGAGGAACTGCGCCGCAACGGCTGGCATCTGGGCGGGGAGGGCTCCGGACACATCGTCTGCCTGAGCCACACCACGACCGGCGACGGTACGGTCGCGGCCCTGCGTGTCGCGCACCTGATGCACCGGACCGGCAAGCCGCTCTCGGTCCTGCGGCAGGCAGTCAAGAAGTATCCGCAGATCCTGATCAACGTGCCCGTCGAGGGCTCCGTCGTTCGGTTGCTCGAGGCGCCGCCGATCAAGGCCATTGTCGAACAGGTCTCTGCAGAGCTTGCCCGCAACGGACGGGTGCTGCTGCGGCCTTCCGGCACCGAGCCGCTGATCCGGGTGATGGTGGAGGGTGACGATGCGGTACGTATCGAGGCAGCTGCCGGGCGGATCGCCAATGCCATCCGGGAGGCCCTGGCCGACGGTCAGGTTGATTTGCAGGCACCGCGCCGGTAACATCGCGCGCCTCATTGAATACTTCAGCAAGGTTGATTGCATGCGCAAGGCACTGGTCGCAGGGAACTGGAAGATGAACGGCTCGCTGGCAGCGAATCGGGAACTCCTGTCCGCCCTCAGCGGAGCCATTCGCGGCAGTGACGCCGTGGCCGTGGCCGTGTGCCCGCCCGCGGTCTACCTGCCGGATGTCGTGTCGCAGCTACAGGGCAAGCCGATCGCCGTCGGGGGGCAGGACTGCTCCGACGAGAAGGCGGGCGCCTTCACCGGCGAGATCGCGGCGGACATGCTGAAGGAGGTGGGCTGCGAGTATGTGATCGTCGGTCACTCGGAGCGCCGTGCCCGGCAGCAGGAAGATAGCGCCTGGGTCGCACGCAAGTTCATCGCGGCGCAGTCGGTCGGTCTTGTCCCGATTCTTTGCGTCGGCGAGCAGCTGGACGATCGCGAGGCGGGACGGACCGAGGCGGTGGTGGCGGAACAGCTCGACGCGGTCTTGGACGCGGCAGGTGTGGCGTCCTTCGACCGCGCGGTCGTCGCTTACGAGCCCGTCTGGGCCATCGGGACCGGCCTGACTGCGAGCCCGGAGCAGGCGGCCGAGGTGCACGCCTTCATCCGCGCCCGGGTCGCGGCCCGCGATCCCAAGGTCGCGGACGGACTGCGGATTCTCTACGGTGGCAGCGTCAAGGCCGACAACGCCCCGGGGCTGTTCAGCCTGCCGGACATCGACGGCGGACTCATCGGCGGTGCCTCGCTGGACGCCGATTCCTTCATCGGTATCGTCAATGCCGCTGCCGCGGTCCAAGCGCAGGGCAACGTATGATTTATGGCATCCTGCTCGTCGTGCAGGTGGTGGTGGCGATTGCGCTGATCGCCCTGGTGCTGATGCAGCACGGCAAGGGAGCGGATGCCGGTGCCGCGTTCGGCAGCGGGGCTTCGGCCACGGTCTTCGGCGCGCGAGGCTCGGCCAATTTCCTGAGCCGCGCCACCGCTGTCCTGGCGGTGGTATTCTTCGTCAACAGTCTCTCGCTCGCCTACCTCGCCGCATCGGCGCCGGAGGCGCGCAGCCTGATTGATCAGATGCAGGAAGAGGCCCGCCAGGAGCGGGTGCTCGACGAATCCCTTCCCATCGACCCCTTGCCGGGTCGTCCGGGCGACATACCCCAGTAATTCCCCGCCCTCGGCCTCCTCCTCGGCCCGGGCGGGGCGGGGCGGCGAGGCCGCCCCAGGACCGTGCACGCAGATGTGGTGGAATTGGTAGACACGCTATCTTGAGGGGGTAGTGGCGAAAGCCGTGTGGGTTCGAGTCCCACCATCTGCACCATTCCCGCGCGGTCGCCGTGTCGCCAAGACCGGCTGTCGCAAAAGAAAAGTAATTCCAGTATATCAATAGGTTACGATATTAAGAGAACTTGACACTGTTTCCGGCCTTATCCTAGACTCCCAGCCCGGTGAGTCTGATGGCACCGGATCCGGTCGTCTGTTGCAACCGATCTCACCCAGCACACACGTCTTGCGTGCCGCGTCTTCAGGCGGTGCGTACCAAGAACCTGCCACCACCTGGCGGCGTTCGGGAGAAAAGGAATGCTGGAAGGTTACCTGCCCATACTCATTTTCCTGATCGTCGGCGCTGTGGCGGGTATCGTGCCTCTCGCACTGGGCATGGCGGTAGGGCCGAGCAAACCCGACGCGGCGAAGAACTCCCCTTACGAGTGCGGCTTCGAGGCCTTCGAGGATTCCCGCCTGAAGTTCGACGTGCGGTTCTACCTCGTCGCGATCCTTTTCATCATCTTCGATCTCGAAATCGCCTTCCTGTTTCCGTGGGCGGTCGCCCTGGACAGCATCGGACTGTTCGGTTTGCTGGCGATGGCGCTCTTTCTGACCATCCTCGTGGTCGGTTTCATCTATGAATGGAAGAAGGGGGCCCTGGAATGGGAATAGAAGGCGTTCTCGAGAAAGGCTTTGTCACCACTTCCGCCGACAAGCTGATCAACTGGGCCCGCACCGGCTCGCTGTGGCCGATGACCTTCGGGCTGGCCTGCTGCGCGGTGGAGATGATGCACGCCGGGGCGGCGCGCTATGACCTGGATCGCTTCGGTATCGTGTTCCGCCCCAGCCCGCGCCAGTCGGACGTGATGATCGTGGCCGGCACGCTGGTCAACAAGATGGCGCCGGCGCTGCGCAAGGTCTACGACCAGATGGCCGAGCCCCGGTGGGTGATCTCGATGGGTTCCTGCGCCAACGGGGGCGGTTACTACCATTACTCGTACGCCGTCGTCCGCGGCTGCGACCGCATCGTTCCGGTCGACATCTATGTGCCGGGTTGCCCGCCGACTGCGGAGGCCCTGCTCTACGGGATCATTCAGTTGCAGAACAAGATCCGCCGCACCAACACCATTGCACGCTGAGCTGCCGGGGTTACCGATGTCCGAAAGCAAGAACTGGGTCGATATCCTGCAGGCGGAGTTCGAACAGCAGCTGCAGTCGCTGCAGGTGCGGCTCGGCGAAGTGACGATCGAGGTCCCCGCCGCCGAATGGAAAGCCGTGGCCGAGCGTCTGCGCGATCATCCGGAACTGGGCTTCGACATGATGATGGATCTGTGCGGCGTCGACTACCTGGAATACGGTCGCACCGAGTGGTCCACCGAGGCGGCATCGACGCAGGGCTTCGGCCGCGGAGTGACGGCGGCGACCTCCGGGCGATTCACCTTCGACGACGCCCCCGACGAGATGGAGCGCGACAGTCCCCGTTTCGCCGTGGTCATGCACCTCCTCTCCGTCACCCACAACCGGCGTCTGCGCGTGCGTGCCTGGCTGCCGGACGACGAGTTTCCGGAAATCGAGTCCGTGACCGACATCTGGGCCGGGGCGAACTGGTTCGAGCGCGAGGCCTTTGACCTGTTCGGAATCCTGTTCTCGGGGCATCCCGATTTGCGCCGCATTCTGACCGATTACGGTTTCGTCGGGCATCCCTTCCGCAAGGACTTCCCGCTGATCGGCCATGTCGAGATGCGCTACGACCCCGAGCAGCAGCGGGTGATCTACCAGCCGGTGACCATCGAGCCCCGGGTGCTGGTGCCCAAGGTGATCCGGGACGATCACCGCTACGCGGACGGCGAGCCGGCCGGAGAGGACCAAAATGCCTGAGATCCGCAACTTCACCCTGAACTTCGGTCCGCAGCACCCCTCGGCGCACGGTGTGCTGCGCCTGGTGCTCGAGATGGACGGCGAGGTGATCCAGCGTGCCGACCCGCACATCGGCCTGCTGCATCGGGGCACCGAGAAACTGGCTGAGAGCAAGCCCTACAACCAGTCCATCGGCTACATGGACCGCCTCGACTACGTGTCGATGATGTCCAACGAACACGGCTATGTGCTGGCGATGGAGAAGCTGTTGCAGATCGAGCCGCCGCTGCGCGCGCAGTACATCCGTGTGATGTTCGACGAGATCACGCGGATCCTGAACCATCTGCTGTGGCTGGGTGCGCACGCGCTCGACATTGGCGCGATGACGGTCTTCCTCTACGCCTTCCGTGAGCGCGAGGACCTGATGGACTGCTACGAGGCGGTCAGTGGCGCGCGGCTGCATGCGACCTACTACCGTCCGGGTGGGGTGGCGCGGGATCTGCCGGATTCGATGCCGAAGTTCAAGGCTTCGCGCTGGAAGACTCAGGCCGAGGTGGATGCCCTGAACGAGAACCGTCAGGGTTCGATGCTCGACTTCATCGAGTCCTTCACCGAGCGGTTTCCGGGCTGCGTCGACGAATACGAGACTCTGCTGACCGACAATCGGATCTGGAAACAGCGTACCGTCGATATCGGGGTGGTGACCCCCGAGCGGGCCAAGCAGCTGGGCCTGACCGGGCCGATGCTGCGCGGATCCGGGGTGGAGTGGGACCTGCGCAGGAAGCAGCCCTACGAGATCTACGAACGGCTGGACTTCGATATCCCGGTGGGCGTGAACGGCGACTGCTACGACCGCTACCTGGTGCGCATCGAGGAGATGCGCCAGTCCAACCGCATCATCCGGCAATGCGTCGAGTGGTTGCGTGCCAATCCCGGCCCGGTGCTGCTCGAGAACTACAAGTTCTCGCCGCCGCGGCGCGAGGAGATGAAGGCCGACATGGAGGCATTGATCCATCACTTCAAGCTGTTCACCGAGGGGTTCTGCCTGCCCGAGGGCGAGGCCTACGCGGCCGTGGAACACCCGAAGGGCGAGTTCGGCGTGTACCTGGTCTCCGATGGTGCGAACAAACCCTATCGCCTGAAGGTGCGGGCGGCGGGTTTCGCGCACATGTCGGCGCTGGACGAGATGGCGCGGGGCCACATGCTCGCTGACGTGGTCGCGATCATCGGAACGCAGGACATCGTTTTCGGGGAGGTCGACCGCTAATGTCCGCGCAGAAGAAACGGACCGAAGCCGTACTCAGTGATCATGCCCGCGAGGAGATCGACGCCTGGCTGGCACGCTATCCGGAGAATCAGCGCCGTTCGGCGGTGCTCGGCGCCCTGCGCGCGGTGCAGCACGAAGAGGGCTACCTGAGCACGCCGATGATGGATGCGGTCGCGGCGTACCTT
Source organism: Thioalkalivibrio sp. (assembly GCA_007116035.1). Taxonomy (GTDB): domain Bacteria; phylum Pseudomonadota; class Gammaproteobacteria; order Ectothiorhodospirales; family Ectothiorhodospiraceae; genus Thioalkalivibrio. Next base: position 70,363 of record SKJG01000076.1, on the reverse strand, counting down.
CGCATCCCGCCGATGGAGGTGTACGAGGCCGCCTCGTTCTATTCGATGTACGAACTGAAGCCCGTGGGGCGGCATACCATCGCGGTCTGCGACAATGTCTCCTGTATGCTGCGTGGCGGCGACCGCATCGTCGAACACATCGAGAACAAGCTCGGCATCCGGCTCGGTGAGTCCACCCCGGACGGCAAGTTCTACCTGAAGCGTGAGGAAGAGTGTCTGGCGGCCTGCTGTGGCGCGCCGATGATGCAGGTGGATCACGTGTACTACGAGAATCTGACGCCTGACCGGGTCGATGAGATTCTCGCCAAGCTGGAGTCCTGAACCATGGCCAACCAGATCTGCTTCGCCACACGCGACCTCGAGAACCCGTGGTCGCTGGAAACCTATCAGAGCATTGGCGGGTATGAGGCGCTGAAGAAGGTCTACGGCGGGCGGATGTCGCCCGAGGACGTGATCGAAGAGGTCAAGAAATCCAATCTGCGCGGACGCGGTGGTGCCGGGTTCCCGACCGGCCTGAAGTGGAGCTTCATGCCGCGCAACACCCCGGGGCAGAAATACATCGTCTGCAACTCCGACGAATCGGAGCCGGGCACCTGCAAGGATCGGGACATCCTGCGCTTCAACCCGCATGCGCTGATCGAGGGCATGGCCATCGCCGGGTACGCGATCGGTGCCACGGTCGGCTACAACTACATGCGCGGCGAGTTCATGGACGAAGTGAACACGCGCTTCACGACCGCGCTGAAGGAGGCCTACGCGGACGGCTTCCTGGGCAAGGACATCCTCGGTTCGGGCGTGGACTTCGATCTCCATCCGTCGCTGGGCGCCGGTGCCTACATCTGCGGCGAGGAAACCGCGCTATTGGAGTCCCTCGAAGGCAAGAAGGGTCAGCCGCGGTTCAAGCCGCCATTCCCGGCCAACTTCGGCCTCTATGGTCGGCCGACCACGATCAACAACACCGAGTCCCTGGCCTCGATCCCGTCCATCATCCGCAATGGCGGCGAGTGGTTCGCGGCCCTTGGCGTGCCGAAGTCCGGCGGCGAGAAGCTGTTCTCGGTCTCCGGGCACGTGAACAAGCCCGGCAATTTCGAGGTGCCGCTCGGGATGCCGTTCCGGGATCTTCTGGAACTGGCCGGCGGCGTGCTCGATGGACGCAGGCTCAAGGCGGTCATCCCCGGTGGCTCCTCGGTTCCGGTGGTCCCGGGTGACATCATGATGAAGGCCAACATGGACTACGATTCGATTGCCAAGGCGGGCTCGATGCTTGGCTCCGGCGCGGTGATCGTGATGGACGAGACCACCGACATGGTGCGGGTGTTGCAGCGCATCTCCCGGTTCTATTTCTCCGAATCCTGCGGCCAGTGCACCCCCTGCCGCGAGGGTACGGGCTGGCTCTACCGGATGCTGACCCGCATCGTCGAAGGGCGCGGTCGCCCGGAGGACCTGGAACGGCTCGACGACGTTGCAAGCAAGATCGAGGGGCGCACCATCTGTGCGCTGGGCGATGCCGCCGCGATGCCGGTGCGCAGCTTCATCAAGCACTACCGCCACGAATTCGAACACTACATTCAGCACGGCAGGAGCCCGGTGGCCCAGGCTGCCTGACTGCCCCGGTGCAGGAAAACTCTATGAGCCAGGACCTGGTCACGCTTGAGATCGACGGACGCACGCTGCACGCGCCGAAGGGCACGATGCTGATCGACGTCGCCGACGAGGCGAACATCCGCATCCCGCGTTTCTGCTATCACAAGAAACTGTCGGTCGCGGCGAACTGCCGCATGTGCCTGGTCGAGGTGGAGAAAGCACCGAAACCCCTGCCGGCCTGTGCCACCCCGGTGATGGAGGGCATGAAGGTCCATACCCGCTCGCCACTGGCAATGGCGGCCCAGAAGGGCACGATGGAGTTCCTGCTGATCAATCATCCGCTGGACTGCCCGATCTGCGATCAGGGTGGCGAGTGCGAACTCCAGGACGTTGCGATGGGCTACGGCGAGAGCGTGTCCCGCTACACCGAGGCCAAGCGCGTGGTCAAGGACAAGGACATCGGGCCGCTGATCGAGACCGAAATGACCCGCTGCATCCACTGTACCCGTTGTGTGCGTTTTGGCGAGGAGATCGCCGGCGTGCGCGAACTGGGGGCCACGGGGCGCGGCGAGCACATGCGCATCGGTACCTACGTCGAAAATACGGTGAGCCACGAACTGTCGGGCAATGTGATCGACCTCTGTCCCGTGGGTGCGTTGACCGCGAAGCCATCGCGCTACCGGGCGCGGGCCTGGGAATACCGCCAGGCGCCGACCGTCGCTCCGCACGACGGCGTGGGCTCCAACCTCTTCGTGCACACGCACAACGGCCGGGTGATGCGCGTGGTGCCGCGGGAAAACGAGGTGGTCAACGAGACCTGGATCTCCGACCGGGACCGTTTCAGCTATACCGGGCTGTATGCGGAGGACCGCCTGACCCGTCCGCGTATCAAGCGCGACGGCACCTGGCAGGACGCCACCTGGGAAGAGGCCCTGGCCTTCGTCACCGAGCGCCTGCGGACGACCGCGCCGGAACGGATCGGCGCGCTGCTGTCCCCGTCGCTGCTGCTCGAGGAACTCTACCTGGCGCAGAAGGCCCTGCGCGGGCTCGGCGTCACCGACATCGACCACCGGCTGGAACAGCTGGATTTCAGTGACGACGCCGGGGCACCGTTGTTTCCCTGGCTGGGCAGCAGCATCGAGGATCTGGAGCGCGCGGATGCGGTCCTGCTGGTCGGCTGCAACCCGCGTCGCGAGCAGCCCATGCTCGCGCATCGACTGCGCAAGGCGGGTTTGAAGGGTGCCCGGGTCGGTGTCGTCTCCACCCATGCGCTGGATCTGACCTACTCCACCGAGGCACAACTGTTGGGCGACACGCGCAGCCTTGTGCTGGGGCTTGCCGGCGTCGCCGGACAGCTCGCGAAGTCGGGCAAGAAACTGCCCAAGATCCTTACTGCGGTGGTGGCTGCCGCGGCGACGGACGACGAGGACATCCTCGAGGCCCAGCGCCGGATCGCCGCCGCCCTGACGGAGGGCCACCAGGCTCACCTGCTGCTGGGCGCCGAGGCGATCACGAGCCCTGCCTTCTCAACCCTGCGGGCGCTGGCGGGCTGGATCGCGCGCAGCACCGAGGCCCGGCTCGGCTACCTGGCCCCCGGCGCGAACGCCTCCGGTGCCTGGCTTGCCGGCTGCGTCCCCCACCGCGGTGTCGGCGGCGCCTCGACCACGGCCGGGGCCAACGTCCGGGTCATGCTCGAGGAGGGGCGTGAGGTCTTCGTCCTGGCCGGGATCGATCCGCAGCGCGACTTCGCCGACCCGCCGGCGGCGGGGCGCGCGCTCGACGAGGCCGGCCTGGTCGTGGCGCTGGCTGCCTTTGCCGGCCCGGATCTCGAGGCGGTGGCCGACGTGCTGCTTCCGGTCGCCACCGGTTTCGAGACCTCGGGCACCCTGGTCAATGCCGAGGGCCGCTGGCAGAGCTTCCGGGCCGCGGCCACCGCCCCCGGCGAGGTGCGTCCGGGCTGGAAGGTCTGGCGCGTACTGGGTAACCTGCTGAACGTCCGCGGCATGGACTACATGGATTCGCGCGCCGTGCGTGACGAACTGAAACAGGAGCTCCCGGGGGATGCGTTCAGCACCCAGATCGACCTGCGCCTTGCGCAGGTCGAGATCCCCGAGATGCCGGAAGGCCTGGTCCGCATGCAGGTGCGCGGTCTGTACACCGGTGATCCTCTGGTACGCCGCGCCGGGCCCCTGCAGACGTCGCCCGAGGGTCTGCGCGCCGATGCGGTGTACGTGAACCCTCAGTCTGCCGGTACCCATGCGGATGGTTCCCGGGTGCGGATCCGGCAGGACGGTGCTGACACAGAACTGAACCTGGTGCTGGACGTGGCCATCCCGGTCGGGATTGCGGTAACGGTTGCGGGTTCCCCCGCGATGGCAAGTCTCGGCGCCCCCGGAGCCACCGTGACCCTCGCCCGGGCCTGACAAGGAACGACTCATGTTTGAATGGCTCATGGAAAGCTTCTACAGCCTGCCGGTGGTGATGCAGATCCTGTTCAAGATCACCCTGATCGTCGCGCCTCTGATGCTCGCGGTCGCCTACACGACGTACGCGGAACGCAAGGTGATTGGCTACATCCAGGTCCGCATCGGGCCGAACCGGGTCGGTCCGCGCGGCTGGCTGCAGCCGATCGCCGATGCGGTGAAGTTGTTGACCAAGGAAGTCATCGTCCCCACCAACGCCAACCGCTTCCTGTTCCTGAGCGCGCCGGTCCTCGCGATCGCACCGGCACTGGCTGCCTGGGCGGTGATCCCCTTCGACGACGGCATGGTCCTGGCGGACATCAACGCGGGCCTGCTCTACCTGCTGGCCCTGACCTCGCTGGGCGTGTACGGCATCATCATCGCCGGCTGGGCCTCCAATTCGAAATACGCGCTGCTGGGCGCGCTGCGCTCGGCCGCGCAGATCGTCTCCTACGAGATCGCGATGGGTTTCGCGCTGGTGGGCGTGATCATGGCCGCGGGCAGCCTGAACGTGGGGCAGATCGTCATGGCGCAGGAGGGGAGCATCTACCATTGGTTCCTGCTGCCGCTGTTCCCGCTGTTCATGGTGTACTTCATCTCCGGGGTCGCCGAGACCAACCGCGCGCCCTTCGACGTGGCCGAGGGCGAATCGGAGATCGTTGCAGGTTTCCACGTCGAGTATTCGGGAATGGCCTTCGCGGTCTTCTTCCTGGCCGAATACGCGAACATGATCCTGATCTCGGCACTTGCCGCGCTGCTGTTCTTCGGCGGGTGGCTCTCGCCATTCCAGGGCATCGTCCCGGAGAGCGTGTTCGCCTGGCCGGTGATCGGCTGGTTCCTCGACTCGGGAATCCACTGGTTCCTGCTCAAGACCGCTTTCTTCCTGTTCCTCTTCCTGTGGTTCCGGGCGACCTTCCCCCGCTACCGTTATGACCAAATCATGCGGCTCGGCTGGAAGGTGCTGATCCCGATCACGATCCTATGGCTGTTCGTGCTGGGCGTGCTGATTTTCCTGGAGGTGGGCCCATGGTTTGCGTAAGCGCCGTCCCGGCCAACGGAGGAAATTGACATGACCACGATCCGCAACTTTTTCAAGACGTTCCTGCTCTGGGAACTGCTGCTGGGTCTGCGCCTGACCGGGCGCTACCTCTTCGCGCGCAAGTTTACCGTGCAGTATCCGGAAGAGAAGACACCGATGTCGCCACGCTTCCGTGGCCTGCACGCGCTGCGCCGGTACCCCAACGGCGAGGAGCGCTGCATCGCCTGCAAGCTGTGCGAGGCGGTTTGCCCGGCATTGGCGATCACCATCGATTCCGAGCAGCGCGCCGACGGGACCCGACGGACTACCCGCTACGACATCGATCTGTTCAAGTGCATCTTCTGCGGCTTCTGCGAGGAGGCCTGCCCGGTGGACTCGATCGTCGAGACGCACATCTTCGAATACCATTTCGAAAACCGGGGCGAGCAGATCATGACCAAGGACAAGCTGCTCGCGATCGGGGATCGCTACGAGAAGGAGATCGCGGCCGCCCGTTCGGCAGACGCGATGTACCGCTGAGCCAGGGACCGACGATGACCTTTGAACTGATCCTTTTCTACATCTTCGGCGCGATCCTCCTCGGTGCGGCGCTGGCGATGATCAGCGTGCGCAACCCGGTGCACGCGGCGCTGTTCCTGGTGCTGGCCTTCTTCACCGCGGCCGCGATCTGGCTGCTGCTGGAGGCGGAGTTCCTGGCCATCGTACTGGTGCTGGTGTATGTGGGCGCGGTGATGGTGCTGTTCCTGTTCGTGGTGATGATGCTGGATATCAACATCGCCCGGCTGCGCGAGGGTTTCGCCGAGTTCCTGCCGGCCGGCCTGGTGGTCGCTGCGGCGATGGCCACCGTGCTCACGCTGGTGATCACCCGGTTCATCACGATGGAGGTCCCGGAGCGGGCCGCTGCGGACTATTCCAACACCGCGGAACTGGGTGCGATTCTCTACACCGAGTATGTCTACCCGTTCGAGATCGCGGCGGTGATCCTGTTGGTGGCGATCATCGCCGCGATCTCGCTGACGATGCGCCGCCGGCCCGATACCAAATATGTCGACCCGGCAACACAGGTGAAGGTGCGTCGCGAGGGCCGCGTGCGACTGGTGTCGATGGAGTCGGTGTCTAGGGATGTGCAGAAGAACAAGAGTCGACCGAGCAAGAGCCGAAACGACGAGAGCGCGCAGGACAAGAATAAGTAACGACGCCTGGCGGCCAGAGCGCCGTCCGTAATGGAGACGGGATTCGGGCGACCGGACCCTCACTGGGAACTCAGGGCCAAACCATGATTACGCTGTCGCACTATCTGGTGCTCGCTGCGCTGCTGTTTTCGATCAGCGTGGCCGGCATCTTCCTGAACCGGAAGAACGTGATCGTTCTGCTGATGTGCATCGAGCTGATGCTGCTCGCGGTGAACATCAACTTCATCGCGTTCTCGTTCTTCCTGCAGGATCTCGCGGGCCAGGTGTTCGTGTTCTTCATCCTGACCGTCGCTGCGGCCGAGGCCGCCATCGGCCTTGCGATCCTCGTGCTGCTGTTCCGCAACCGAAGCACCATCAACGTCCAGGATCTGGACGCAATGAAGGGGTAGGGCGCCATGGATACGGTATACCTGATCATCGTTCTGGCGCCGCTGCTGGGTGCGGTCATTGCTGGCCTGTTCGGGCGGCAGGTGGGCCGCGTGGGCGCGCACAGCGTGACCATTTTCGGGGTCGCGGTCTCGTTCGTGCTCTCGGTCGTGGTCTTTTACGCCCATGTGTTCGGGGGCACGCCGGTCTACAACGAGACCGTCTACACCTGGATGGTCAGCGACGGGCTGCACTTCGAGATCGGCTTCCTGGTCGACAACCTGACCGCGATGATGATGCTGGTCGTGACCTTTGTCTCGCTGATGGTGCACATCTATACCATCGGCTACATGGCCGACGATCCCGGCTATCAGCGCTTTTTCTCCTACATCTCGCTGTTCACCTTCTCGATGCTGATGCTGGTGATGGCGAACAACTTCCTGCAGCTGTTCTTCGGCTGGGAGGCGGTGGGCCTGGTCTCCTACCTGCTGATCGGCTTCTGGTACAAGCGGCCGACCGCGATCTACGCGAACATGAAGGCCTTCATCGTGAACCGGGTCGGGGACTTCGGCTTCCTGATCGGGATCGCGACGCTGGTCTTCTATGCCGGCAGCCTGAACTACACCGAGGTCTTCGGCGAGGCCGAGGCGATGCGCGACGCCACCATCACCCTGTGGCCGGGCGGTACCTTCGGTCTGCTCGACGTGGCGCTGATCTTCCTGTTCATCGGCGCGATGGGCAAGTCGGCCCAGGTCCCGCTGCACGTCTGGCTGCCCGACTCGATGGAGGGCCCGACGCCGATCTCCGCGCTGATCCACGCCGCGACCATGGTCACCGCCGGGATCTTCATGGTCGCGCGCATGTCGCCGCTGTACGAGTTCTCGGTGGTGGCGCTGAGCTTCATCCTGGTGATTGGTGCGATCACGGCCTTCTTCATGGGCCTGATCGGGCTGGTGCAGAACGACATCAAGCGCGTGGTCGCGTATTCCACGCTCTCCCAGCTCGGTTACATGACGGTCGCGCTCGGGGCCTCCGCCTACGCGGCGGCCGTGTTCCATCTGATGACCCACGCGTTCTTCAAGGCGCTTTTGTTCCTGGCCGCGGGTTCGGTGATCGTCGCCATGCACCACCTGCAGGACATGCGTGCGATGGGCGGATTGCGCCGGTACATGCCGATCACGTACGCGACCGCCCTGATCGGTTCGCTGGCGCTGATCGGCTTCCCGTTTTTCTCCGGCTTCTTCTCCAAGGACGCGATCATCGAGGCGGTGGGGTACTCCGAGACTCCCGGGGCCGGCTTTGCGTACTGGCTGGTGCTGCTCGGGGTGTTCGTGACCGCGCTCTACACCTTCCGCATGTTTTTCATGGTATTCCACGGCAAGGAGCGCTACGACCAGGCGCACCAGTACATGCCGGACCATGGCGATGATCATCACGACGATCACCACGACGACCACGGACCGGCAAAGCCGAAGGAGTCGCCGTGGGTCGTCACCGTGCCGCTGATCCTGCTGGCGATCCCGTCGGTGGTGGCCGGTTACTTCATCGGCCCGATGCTGTTCGGTGACTTCTTCGCGGACAGTCTGTTCGTGCTGGAGGAGCAGGACGTGCTGGGCATGAAGGGTGAGACCTACACCGGCGTTCTGGCCTTCGTTCTGGACGGCCTGATGCTGCCAGCTTTCTGGCTCGCGATCGCCGGTCTGGGTACGGCCTGGTACCTGTACATGAAGCGCCCGGACCTGCCCGGGGTGATCGCCGAACGCCTGCGCCTGGGCGTGCGGATTCTCGAGGAGAAATATGGCTTCGACACCTTCAACGACCGGGTCTTCGCGGCCGGGTCGCGCGGCCTAGGCCGCTGGCTGTGGCGCTATGGCGATGCCATGGTGATCGACGGCCTGCTGGTCAACGGGACCGCCCGCTCGGTCGGCTGGATCGCGGCGCGGGTGCGCGGAATCCAGACCGGTTTTCTCTACCACTACGCCTTCGTGATGATCATCGGCCTGCTGGTCCTGATCTTCGCCTTCGTGATCTGAATGCCTGCCGCCATGATGACAGCACGATATTCCTCCAGTCCCGCCGAGCGGTCCGGGTCCCGTCACCGCCCAAGCGCCGGGTTGACCTGCGCGATGGTCGGAGCCGCCGTGGAGTCGCTGTGCCGTTGCTGCGTCCCGGCTCCATCAAGGAACGACCATGTTTACTGACTGGCCCATCCTGAGTCTGCTGATCTGGCTGCCGATCCTGGGCGGTTTCCTGACGCTCGCGGCGGGTCGCGACGCGCCGGCGGTCGCGCTGCGTCTGGGGCTGGCGGTCGCGCTGGCCACCTTCGTTGTCAGCCTGCTGCTGTGGTTCACCTTCGAGCGCGGCACCGCCGAGATGCAGTTCCAGGAGTTCACGCCCTGGATTGCGGCCTTCAATGTCCACTACCACCTGGGGGTGGACGGCATCTCCATGCCGCTGATCCTGCTGACCACGTTGACCACCGTGCTGGTGGTGATCGCCGCGTGGGGCTCGGTCAAGGAGCAGGTCGGCTACTACGTGGCCGCCTTCCTGGTGATGCAGGGGCTGATGATCGGCATGTTCTCGGCGCTGGACGCGGTGCTGTTCTACGTGTTCTTCGAGGCCATGCTGATCCCGATGTTCCTGGTCATCGGCATCTGGGGCGGGCCGCGGCGCGTCTATGCGACGATCAAGTTCTTCCTGTACACCTTCCTGGGCTCGGTGTTCATGCTGATCGCGCTGATCTACATGTACCTGCAGTCCGGCAGCTTCGCGATCCTGGACTTCCACCACCTGCCGCTGCCGATGACGGCGCAGATCCTGATCTTCCTGGCTTTCTTCGCGGCGTTCGCGGTGAAGATCCCGATGTTCCCGGTGCACACCTGGCTGCCGGACGCGCACGTCGAGGCGCCGACCGGCGGCTCGGTGATCCTGGCGGCGATCATGCTGAAGATCGGCGGTTACGGCTTCCTGCGCTTCAGCCTGCCGATCACCCCGGACGCGGCCGCGGTGCTGGACGTGCTGGTGATCACCCTGTCGCTGATCGCCGTCGTCTACATCGGGCTGGTGGCGCTGGTGCAGAGCGACATGAAGAAGCTGATCGCCTATTCGTCGATCGCGCACATGGGCTTCGTCACCCTCGGTTTCTTCATCGCCTTCATGATCTTCCGCAACACCGGCGACTGGTCCGGGGCCTCGATGGGCATCGCCGGCGGTATGGTCCAGATGATCTCGCATGGCTTCATCTCCGCCGCGATGTTCTTCGCGGTGGGCGTGCTGTACGACCGCCTGCACAGCCGCAACATTGCGGACTACGGCGGGGTGGTGAACACCATGCCCTGGTTTGCGGCCTTCTTCGTGCTGTTCGCGATGGCCAACACGGGGCTCCCCGGGACCTCCGGGTTCGTCGGGGAGTTCATGGTGATCCTGGCCGCCTTCCGGGCCGATTTCTGGCTGGCCTTCCTCGCGGCCACCACGCTGATCCTGGCGGCGGCGTACACGCTGTGGCTGGTGAAGCGGGTGATCTTCGGCGAAATCGGCAATGACAATGTGGCCAAGCTGAAGGATCTGGACCGCCGTGAGTTCCTGATCATGGGCGTCCTCGCGTTCTTCGTGCTGCTGCTCGGCGTCTGGCCGGCCCCGCTGCTCGACGTGATGAATGCCACCATCGACCACCTCGTGGCCCACATCGCCCAGTCGAAGCTGCCTGCGCTCTGATACAGGACCTGACATGAATTTCGAGATTCCAGCCTTCCTGCCCGCGGTGCCCGAGATGTTCGTGCTGGGCATGGCCTGCCTGATCCTGGTGCTGGACGCCTTCCTTCCGGACTCGCGCCGCGACATCACCTACGGCCTGGTCCAGGCGACCCTGCTCGGAGCCGCGGGCCTGACCTTCTGGCTGGCCGGTCCCGAGACCCAGATCACCTTCCACGGCACCTTCGTCGCCGATCCGATGAGCGACGTGCTGAAGCTGGCTACCTACGTGGTCACGTTCTTCGTGTTCCTGTACTCGCGCCCCTACCTGATGGAGCGCGATATCTACAAGGGCGAGTTCTACGTGCTCGGGTTGTTCGGCGTGCTGGGAATGATGATCATGATCTCGGCGCACAATTTCCTGACCCTGTACCTGGGACTGGAATTGCTGGCCCTGGTCTCCTACGCGCTGGTGGCCTTCTGGCGCGACTCGCCCCGGGCCTCCGAGGCCGCGATGAAGTACTTCGTGCTGGGTGCGCTGGCCTCGGGTCTACTGTTGTACGGGCTGTCGATGATCTACGGCATGACCGGCAGCCTGGACATCGCGACCGTGGCCGCGGCGCTGACCGCTGCCGAAGAAGGCATGAACGTGCCGCTCGTGTTCGGGCTGGTGTTCGTGGTGGTGGCCGTGGCGTTCAAGCTTGGCGCGGTCCCGTTCCACATGTGGGTACCCGACGTCTACGACGGCGCGCCGACGGCGGTCACGCTGTTCATCGCGACGGCACCCAAGATCGCCGGTTTCGCGCTGCTGATGCGGCTGCTGGTCGAGGGTCTGGGTCCGCTGCATGGCGACTGGCAGGGCATGCTGGTGGTGCTCGCGGTGCTGTCCCTGACGGTGGGTAACGTGATCGCGATCGCCCAGACCAGCCTGAAGCGCATGCTCGCGTATTCGACCATTGCCCATGTCGGTTTCCTGTTCATGGGCATTCTGGCCGGCACGGACACCGGTTACGCCTCGGCGATGTTCTACATCATCGTCTATGCCCTGACCGCCGCCGGCGGCTTCGGCATGATCATCCTGCTGTCCGGGCGCGGCTTCGAGGCCGACCAGCTGGAGGATTTCAAGGGTCTGGCGCGACGCAATCCCTGGTTTGCCTTCCTGATGCTGTTGCTCCTGTTCTCCATGGCCGGGGTGCCGCCGACGGTCGGCTTCTTCGCCAAGCTTGCGGTGATCCAGGCGGCGATCGGCGCCGGGTATGTCTGGCTCGGCGTGTACGCGGTGATTTTCTCGATCATCGGCGCCTTCTACTACCTGCGCGTGGTGAAGCTGATGTTCTTCGACGAGCCGGTCGTGGAACGTGCGCCCGCAGATCGGGGCGGGGTCTTCGCAACGGCGATCAGCATCAATGGCCTGGCCGTACTGGCACTGGGCATCTTCCCCGGCCTGCTGCTGACCCTGACCCACTATGCCATTTCCGGTTGACTCAGGACCCCCAACGGGCGTGTAGTCCCTGGGGCGGCGCGCGTGGGACGGTCGCCCCAACGGGAAACTCGTGGTGAGCGACATGCCGATCGCAGAACTGAGGGATAGCGGACAGCTGCCAAGCCCGAAAGGGGTGGCCTTCGCGGTCGTGGAAGTGTGTCGCAGGGAAGACGCGACGATGGATGCAGTCGCCAACGTGGTCCAGACCGATCCCGCCCTGGCGGGGCGCCTGCTGCGATTGGCCAACTCGGCGGCGCGGGCGGGGAGAGCCGTGGCGTCCGTGCGGGAGGCCATCGTACGGCTCGGGCTGGGCACGGTGCGGCAGGTCAGCCTGGGTTTTTCGCTCGTGGACCAATACCGAGACGGGCCCTGCGAAGCCTTCAATTACGAGGACTTCTGGTCCCGTTCCCTGTTGATGGCCCTCGCCGCGCGGGAGCTGGGCGATCTCAGCCGCGCGGCGTCCCCCGATGACCTTTTCGCTTGCGGATTATTGGCCGGTATCGGCTCTCTGGCATTGGCTACGGTCTACCCGGCGGAGTACAGCGAAGTGCTGCGCCGGGCCCATCGGGAAGGCGGGTCGCTGGCCGCACTGGAGCGCCAGGCCCTCCAGATCGACCACAACGAGTGCACCGCCGAGTTGCTGCGCGACTATGGCATTCCCAGGGCGCTCGCGGAGCCCGTCTACTACCATGAAAGGCCCGAGGCATCGGGTTTCGTGGAGGGTTCGCGGCCGCATCGGATCGTGCATCTGTTCTTCCTTGCCAGCCGGATCGCGAATCTTGGCCTGGCGTCGGACGGTGGCCGGGGTGAGAGCATCAGCGAGCTCATGCTGCTGGGGGGCAGGATCGGACTCGATGCCGATGATCTGGGCGCACTCGTCGACCGGATCGTGAAGGAGTGGCACGAGTGGAGCGAGATGCTGCAGGTGCCGGTGCGCTTCATCCATCCGTTCGCAAAACTTTCCCGGGCGGCGGCTTCGAAGCCGGGAGAATTCTCCGACCCGGCCTCGTTCCGCGTGCTGGTGCTGGAGGACGACGCCTCCGCGCGGTTACTGCTGAGCGGGATGTTAGCCCGCATGGGCCATACCGTGTACTCGGCCGCGAACGGCGAGGAGGCCCTGGGCCTCGCCCTCGAGGTGCAGCCGCAGGTGGTTTTGATCGACGGCATGATGTCGGGCGATGAAGGCCTCGACTTCTGTCGGGCGCTGCGCGCGACGGACTGGGGCAAGTCCATTTTTCTGATCCTGTTGACCGGCGTCGAGACGGACGGGAGGCTGGCCGAGGCCTTCGAGTCCGGCGTGGACGATTATCTGATCAAGCCGGTCAGCGTGTACGCGCTGCGCGCACGGGTTCGGGCGGCTTCGCATCACGTGCGGCTGATGGAGGCCTGGGAGCAGGATCGCGCCCAGCTCAAGCAGTTCGCGGCGGAGCTGGCGATCACCAACCGCAAGCTCGAGCTTGCGGCCCTTACCGATGTCCTGACCGGCCTGCCCAACCGACGTGCCGGCATGGACGCCCTGCGCCAGGCGTGGAGTGCCTCCGAGCGGGGCGGATTGCCGCTGACAGTCCTACTGGTCGATGTCGACCAGTTCAAGGGCATCAACGACCATCATGGTCACGCGGTGGGTGACCGGGTACTGGTCGAATTGGCGACCGCTCTCAGGGCGTCTGCGCGCACGGATGACCATGTCTGCCGGATAGGTGGCGAGGAGTTTCTGGTGGTGTGCAGAAACGCGGATGCACGTTCTGCGCTGGTTGCCGCCGAAAGATTGCGTTTGGCGGTCCGTTCGCTGGAGATCGAGGCGGGCGAAGCCAGAGTGCGGGTGACCATCAGCGTCGGATTGGCCGCGAAGGAGGACGGTACGGACGATGTGGACACCCTGACGGCGTTGGCCGACAAGGCGCTTTATGCCGCAAAGAACGCCGGCCGTGACCGCATCTGTATCGCAGCCGGTGGGGAGGTGCGCTGCGCCCAGCCGAAGGCCGCCTCTGCGTAGGTGCGGCGGAGAAGAAACGCCGAACGCGCAATCGTGTCCGCGCGACCTGCACCTTGCGGGCCGGGTATGTCTTTGGTATAGTCTCGCTCCTCTGATGCGGGGTGGAGCAGTCTGGCAGCTCGTCGGGCTCATAACCCGAAGGTCGCAGGTTCAAATCCTGCCCCCGCTACCAACTCAAGTGTCATCAAACCCGCATCCTGCCCCGATGCGGGTTTTTTTAGTTTTGAAACATCGGTTTAGGCTCCAAGCCAACGTTCCTCCGAACCCGAGAAGTCGGGCAGGGCAGAAATTCCTCAGCTCTGTTTGGCCGGATCCCAAGGACTGTCGATGAAGATCGCTGTACTCTCGCGCGACTCGAAACTTTATTCCACGCGCCGCCTGGTGGAGGCCTGCACGGCGCGTGGCCATGAGGCGCGCGTGCTGGACGTGTTGCGCTGTTACATGAACATTACCTCGCGCCGCCCCAGCATCCACTACAAGGGCGAGGCGCTCACCGGCTTCGACGCGGTGATCCCACGCATCGGGGCCTCGGTGACCTTTTACGGCACGGCGGTGTTGCGCCAGTTCGAGATGATGGGGGTCATGCCGCTCAACGAATCGGTGGCCATCACCCGCTCGCGCGACAAGCTGCGTTCCCTGCAACTTCTCGCGCGCGAGGGTGTGGGCCTGCCCGTGACCGGCTTCGCGCACAAGCCCGACGACGTGCAGGACTTGATGAAGATGGTCGGTGGGGCCCCGGCGGTGATCAAACTGCTGGAGGGGACGCAGGGCATCGGTGTGGTCATGGCCGAGACGCAGCAGGCTGCCGAGAGCGTCATCGAGGCCTTCATGGGGCTCAAGGCGAACATCCTGGTGCAGGAGTTCATCAAGGAGGCGGGCGGAGCCGACATCCGCTGTTTCGTGGTCGACGGCAAGGTGGTCGCGGCCATGAAACGGCAGGGGAAGGAGGGCGAATTCCGCTCGAACCTGCATCGCGGCGGGAGCGCCTCGCTGACCCGCCTCAGTCCCGAGGAGCGCGCGACCGCGACGCGTGCCGCCAAGATCATGGGTCTCAACGTGGCGGGCGTGGACATCCTGCGTTCCAACCATGGACCGGTGGTCATGGAGGTGAATTCCTCGCCCGGTCTGGAAGGTATCGAGGCCGCGAGCGGCAAGGACGTGGCCGGCTTGATCGTCAAGTTCGTGGAGAAATCCCTGGCCGGGCGCCAAACCAGCCGCAGTCGCACGCGTACGCGCGGCAGCAAGGGTTGAACAGCGGTGCAGCCGTGCCGCGTCCATGCTTGGCCTCGCCACGAGAATGGATTTTTCTGCAACGGATGACATGAACAAGCCCAGCGCATTCTGCATCGACGGCACCTGCATCGCCCCGGGGCAGCGCGCCCTCGTCAACCTGCAACTTGCGCAACTGTTCACCGGCACGCCGGTGACGCTGCCCGTGCACGTCCTGCACGGGCGCAAGCCGGGTCCGGTCCTGTTTGTCAGCGCTGCAATCCACGGCGACGAACTGAACGGCGTAGAGATCATTCGTCGCCTGCTCAAGCAACGCACCCTGCACAATCTGCGTGGCACCCTGCTCGCGGTGCCGATGGTGAATCTGTACGGGGTACTCGACCACTCCCGCTACCTGCCCGACCGGCGCGACCTGAACCGGAGCTTTCCCGGACACGAAACCGGCTCGATGGCCGCCCGCCTCGCCCATACCTTCATGTCCCGGATCGTTGCCCGCTGCACGCACGGCATCGACCTCCACACCGGCGCGATCGGCCGCGCCAACCTGCCGCAGATCCGTGCCAACCTCGATGATGCCCCCACCGAACAGCTCGCGCGCGCCTTCGGCGTCCCGGTGCTGATCAACTCCAGCCTGCGCGACGGCTCCCTGCGCGAGGCCGCTGCCGAGGCCGGGGTGAGGATGTTGCTGTACGAGGCGGGCGAGGCCCTGCGACTGGAAGAGTTGGCGATCCGGGCAGGGGTCGCCGGCGTCGTCGGGGTCATGCGCGCGATCGGCATGTTGACCCCCGGCCACCCACGCAAGGTCCGTGCTGAACCCTTCATCGCCCGCTCCAGCCTCTGGGTGCGCGCCCCGGAGAGTGGCCTGTGCCTGCCGCGAGTCGGCCTGGGGGCGCGGGTGAACAAGGGCCAGGTGCTCGCCCTCATCGCCGACCCTGTCACCGGCCACGAAGACCCGGTCGAGGCCAGCGCCAGCGGCATCGTCATCGGGCGCAGCAACCAACCCTTGGTGCACGAGGGGGAGGCCTTGTTTCACATCGGTCGTTTCGAGGCCCCGAAGCTGGTCGCCGCCGGGATCCAATCCTTCCACAGTGAGTTGCAACCCATTCCCAGCGAGCCCATGGAACCCTTACCCATCGTCTGACCTCCCCTCCCGGGCACCGAACTCTCGGCAGGACGCAGCAGCTGCAAGCCAGCGCAGTCCATTGCTTTGCGCCGTGCGCCCGCTTGGGGTATAGTTCACCTCCCATGTGAACGGGCCACAGGTGGCCACACGGGGACCTCGGTGGCGGTCCTCCTGAGGTGCTGAGATCGACTCAGCTGGTCGTTGAGCAGGGACAAGACCCGCGAGTCTTGACTCGGCCCGCTACCAAATGACTTTATTAGGCCCCGATTGGGGCCTTTATTGTTAGGTTCGCGGTCCTCTGTATCCGGAGGTCGGGGTGCGAAGGTCTGTGGGCCTGTCGCGCTTGGAGGTCCGTGGGGGCGGTTCGCCCCTTTTTTGTTGCTGCCCGGAATTTTGCGATGGTGGCCGGCGGGTGTGTCCCGGCGGGCGCGTGGAGTGAGATGTCGTTGGACAAGTCGGAACAGATCAGTGCGATGCTCGAGCCGGTGGTGCGGGCACTCGGTTTTGAGTTGTGGGGTGTGGAACACTATTCGGGATCGACCCCGGTGCTGCTGCGCATCTACATCGACCACCCCGACGGTATCAACGTGGACGACTGCAGCGCGGTCAGTGACCAGGTCAGCGCTGTGCTCGATGTCGAGGAGCCTATCCGGGGCGAATACACCCTGGAGGTCTCCAGCCCGGGCATCGAGCGGCCGCTGTTCACGCCCGCGCACTACCGCCAGTACGCCGGCGGCGAGGTGAAGGTGCGTTTGGCCTGGCCTGAACATGGCCGCCGCAACTTCCGGGGGCGCCTGCTTTCGGTCTCCGACAGCGGGATCGAGGTGGAGGTCGACGGGGTCGCTTACGCGTTGCCGTTTGGCGCCATCGCCAGGGCCCGGCTGCTGGAGCCGACCGAACCCAGTCGTTGATCAACCATCGGTGGCAGCCCGCCGAAGTAGTGGAGAGGTATTGAATGAACAAGGAGATCCTGCTGGTCGTCGACGCCGTTTCGAACGAAAAGGGTGTGGACAAGGGCGTCATCTTCGGGGCGCTGGAATCGGCGCTGGCCATGGCGACGCGCAAGCGTCACGGTGGCAAGATGGACGTGCGGGTGAAGATCGACCGGAATTCCGGGGATTACGAGGCCTTCCGGCGCTGGACGGTGCTGGACGACGACGATCCCGAGTTCGAGTCGCCGGACCACCAGATCCTGTTCTCCTACGCGCGGCAGAAGAATCCCGAGATCGAGATCGGCGATGTGATCGAGGAACCGGTGCCGGCGGTGGACTTCGGTCGCATCGCCGCCCAGACGGCAAAGCAGGTGATCGTTCAGAAGGTGCGTGAGGCCGAGCGTGCGAAGGTCATCGAGGAATACCAGTCCCGGGTCGGTGGGCTGGTGATGGGAATCGTGAAGCGCACCGATCGCAATGGCGTCTACCTGGACCTGGGCGCCAATGCCGAGGCGCTGATCCCGCGTGAGCACATGATTCCCCGTGAATCCGTGCGCAACAATGACCGTTTGCGTGGCTACCTTCGTGAGATCCGGCCGGAGGCGCGTGGTCCGCAACTCTTCATCAGCCGCACGGCACCCGAATTCCTGATCGAACTGTTCAAGCTGGAAGTACCCGAGGTGGGGCAGAACATCATCGAGATCATGGGGGCGGCCCGCGATCCCGGCATGCGCGCGAAGATTGCCGTGCGCTCCAATGATCCGAGGCTGGATCCCGTGGGCGCCTGCGTGGGCATGCGTGGTTCGCGCGTCCAGTCGGTCTCCAACGAGTTGGCCGGCGAGCGCATCGACATCATCGTCTGGAACGAGAATCCGGCCCAGTTCGTCATCAACGCGATGTCACCCGCCGAGGTTCTGTCGATCGTGGTCGACGAGGAAAAGCAGAGCATGGACATCGCGGTGGCCGAGGACAAGCTTTCCCTGGCGATCGGGCGTGGAGGGCAGAACATCCGGCTCGCGTCCCAGCTCACGGGCTGGGAACTGAACGTGATGACGGAGGCGCAGGCCGCGGAAAAGAGCGACGCCGAGGCCCAGCAGGTCCAGCAGCAGTTCATGGACGCGCTGGACGTCGACGAGGAGGTCGCGGCCATCCTGGTGCAGGAGGGCTTCACCACCCTCGACGAGGTGGTTTACGTCGAGGAAGAGGAGCTTCTGGCCATCGAGGAGTTCGATGCCGATATGGTCGCGGAACTTCGCTCGCGAGCAAGTGACGCACTGTTGACCCGGGCGATCGCCGCCGAGGAACAACTCGAGGGCGCGCAGCCCGCGGATGATCTGGTCAGCATGGAGGGCATGACCCAGGCGCTGGCCAACAAGCTGGCGGCCCACGGCATCTGCTGCATGGAAGACCTGGCCGAACAGGCGGTGGACGATGTGGTGGAAGCGATCGGAATCGATCCCGAGAAGGCCGCGGAGCTGATCATGACGGCCCGGGCACCCTGGTTCGCAGCGGACGCTTGAATGCGGCGCAGTGGTCGTGGCCATGCCGCAGTGTGCAAGCGGTTAGAATTGGATAGGAGGTAGGCGCAATGTCGCAGATGACAGTACAGCAATTCGCGGAATCGGTGGGTACGCCGGTGGACCGTCTCATTGGTCAGATGAAAGAGGCGGGCGTTGAGGTGGACGGGCCGGCTGCCAAGGTGACCGATGCGCAGAAGCTGCGCTTGCTCGACCACCTCCGGCAGGCGCACGGCGCCAGCGACAAGAGCGAGGCGGGCCGCATGACGCTGAAGCGCCGGGCCACCACGCAGACCCTGAAGGTCAACGCGGGCCAGGGCCGAACCAAGACCGTGAACGTGGAAGTGCGCAAGCGTCGCCAGATCGTGCGCAAGGCCCCCGAGCCCGAGGCGGTTCCAGAGCCCGTGACGGTTCGTGCCGATGCGCTGCCGGAGGCAACGACGGCGCCCGAGATTCCGTCTCCGGCACCGGAAGCGGCTCCTGCCGAGATGGCGCCCGAGCCCGTGGTCGAACCCACGCCTGCACCAGAGCCTGTACAGGCCCCTGAACCCGAGCCGATCGTCGCGGAAACCGCCGCCGAGCCTGTCGAAGAGCCGCCTGCCAAGGCGGAACCGAAGGCGAAGGCCAAACCCCTCAGTCGGACCGAGCAACTGGCACGCCAGGTCGAGGTCGAGCGTGACGCAATGCGCCGCGCGGTGGAGTTGCGCCAGCAGGAGCAGGAGGAGCGCAAGCAGCGCCAGGAAACCAAGCAACGGGAGGAAGCCGAGGCCCTGTTGGCCAAGACCGAGGAAAAGGCCCGTCTGGAACGCAAGGAAGAGGCCCAGCGGCTACTGACCGAAAAGGAGGCCAAGGCACGCGTGGATGCACCGTCCAAGGCCGCCGAGCCTGCCCGCAAGAAGGGACGCCGTGGCGGCCGTGACGAAGAGGGCGGACGCAAGGAACTGCACGTCGCGGGTGAGCGCCGCGGCCGGCGCGAAAAGGGCAAGAGCCGGGTCGCGCAGACTGCCGCCGCCGCGGCGGTGGCGAGCAAGCATGGTTTCGCTCGTCCGACCGCACCGGTGGTGCGCGAGGTCGAGATCCCCGAGACGATTACCGTCGGAGAACTGGCCCAGGCCATGGCGATCAAGGCCCCCCAGTTGATCAAGGCGCTGATGGGTATGGGCGTGATGGCGACCATCAACCAGAGCATCGACCAGGACACGGCCGTGCTGGTCGTCGAGGAGATGGGCCACAAGGCAGTGGCGGCACAGGCACGGAGCATCGAGGACGAGATCACCGTGGACATCCACCAGACCGGCGAGGCCAAGCCGCGTCCGCCGGTGGTGACGGTGATGGGCCATGTCGATCATGGCAAGACCTCGCTGCTCGACTTCATCCGCAAGACCAAGGTCGCTTCCGGGGAGGCCGGTGGCATCACCCAGCACATCGGCGCCTACCATGTGCCGAACTCCAAGGACGGGATCACCTTCCTCGATACCCCCGGTCACGCCGCCTTCACGGCGATGCGTGCGCGCGGTGCAAAAGCGACCGATATCGTGATCCTGGTGGTGGCCGCCGACGACGGCGTGATGCCCCAGACCATCGAGGCGGTGGAGCACGCCAAGGCCGGCGGTGTCCCGCTGGTCGTTGCGGTCAACAAGATTGACAAGCCCGCTGCCGACCCGGAGCGGGTGATGAACGAGCTCTCCCAGCGCGGGGTGATGCCCGAGGCCTGGGGCGGTGACACGCAGTTCGTGCCCGTGTCGGCGCTGACCGGCCAGGGCATCGACGAACTGCTGGAAGCGGTGGGCCTGCAGGCCGAAGTGATGGAACTGAAGGTCCCGGATCAGGGCGCTGCGCGCGGTGTGGTCATCGAGTCGCGCCTGGACAAGGGTCGGGGGCCGGTGGCGACGGTGCTGGTGCAGGCCGGACGCCTGAAGCATGGCGACATCATGCTGAGCGGTCAGGAATACGGCCGGGTGCGGGCGATGTTCGATGATACCGGCGCTGCGGTGAAATCCGTGGGTCCGTCGATGCCGGTCGAGGTGCTTGGTCTCTCCGGCGTACCCAATGCCGGCGACGAGGTCCTCGTGGTAGCGGACGAGAAGACCGCGCGTGACGTGGCGGCCCATCGCGAGACCCGTCAGCGCGAGCACAAGCTCGCCGCTCAGCAGGCCTCCAAGCTCGAGAACATCTTCAACCAGATGCAGGATGGACAGATTGCCACGGTCAACATCCTGTTGAAGACCGATGTGCAGGGTTCGGCGGAGGCGCTGCGCGATGCGCTGATCAAGCTCTCTACCGACGAGGTGCGCGTCAAGGTCGTGTCCACCGGCGTGGGCGGGATCTCGGAATCGGACATCAACCTGGCGATGGCCAGCCAGGCGATCATCATCGCCTTCAACGTCCGTGCCGACGCCGGCGCCCGGCGTCTCGCCGCAGATAACGAGATCGATCTGCGCTATTACTCAGTCATCTACGAGGCGATCGAGGACGTGAAGCAGGCGCTGACCGGGCTGCTGTCCCCGGAGATGCGCGAGGAGATCGTCGGTCTCGCGCAGGTGCGCGATGTCTTCAAAGCCTCGGGCTTTGGCGCCGTTGCGGGCTGCCTGGTGGTCGAGGGCACCGTCAAGCGCGGGAATCCGATCCGCGTGCTGCGCGACAACGTGGTCATCTACGAGGGCGAACTCGAGAGCCTGCGGCGCTTCAAGGATGACGTCAACGAAGTCAAGACCGGTACCGAGTGCGGCATCGCGGTCAAGAACTACAACGACGTGCGCCCCGGCGACCAGATCGAAGTCTACCAGCGGGTCGAAGTGGCCCGGACGCTCTGATGGCCGCGAAGCGGGATTATCAGCGCAGCGACCGGGTCGGCGACCAGATGCAGCGGGAGCTGGCCGACCTGATCCGGCTCGAGGTCAAGGATCCGCGCGTCGGGATGGTAACCCTGTCCGGCGTCGAGGTGTCCCGCGATCTCGCCCATGCCAAGGTCTTCTTCACCCAGCTGGGTGGCGAAGAAAAGGGGATCGAGGCGGAACAGGGTCTGAATCATGCGGCGGGCTACCTGCGCCGGGTCCTGGGCACGCGGCTGCGTCTGCGCAGCGTGCCAACCCTGCGTTTCATCTATGACGATACCCCTGAACGGGGGGCGCGGATCTCTGCCTTGATCGATTCCGCGATCGCAGAGGATGAGGCCCGGCACCCCGACGCCGGCGCGCCGGAGGAATCCGGCAACGAAACCGGCGCCGAGCCCCGGAACTGACGCCCTCCGAGCCCCGCGGTCCGGAGCATCGAACGCGGTCCCCTGCCATGCCGATACAGCGCCGCGATGTCGACGGCATTCTCCTGCTCGACAAGCCGTTGGGGCTGAGCTCGAATCAGGCCCTGGGGCGGGTCAAGTATCTGCTTGCGGCCCGGAAGGCGGGGCATACCGGGAGCCTGGACCCGCTGGCCACAGGGCTCCTGCCGCTGTGTTTTGGACAGGCCACGAAGGTCTCCGGCTGGCTGCTCGACGCGGACAAGCGCTACATGACCGTGGCCCGCCTTGGCGTCGAGACCGCGACCGGTGACCTGGAAGGCGAGGTCCTTCGGCAGATGCCGGTGCCCGAGCTGTCGGCTGCCGAGATCGAGGCGGCCTGCGCGGCGCTGCGAGGGCGGATTCAGCAGATTCCGCCGATGTACTCGGCGCTGAAGCACGAGGGTCAGCGCCTCTACGAACTGGCGCGCAGGGGCATCGAGGTCGAGCGCCCCGCGCGCGAGGTGACCATTCATTCGCTGTCGGTCGAGCCGGTGGCTCCCGACCGTCTGCGCCTGGATGTGCATTGTAGCAAGGGCACCTACATCCGGACTCTGGTGCAGGATCTCGGGCGGGCGCTGGGTTGCGGAGCGACGGTGGCGGAGCTGCGCCGCACCGGTCACGGCGCCTTCGACGCGGCGGGCATGGTCAGTATGGAGACGTTGGAGGCGGCCTCCGCCGAGGGTGGCCCCCAGGCGGTCGAGCGCTGGCTCCTGCCCGCGGACCGCGCGCTGGCCGATCGCCCGGAGGTGCGACTGGACGCGGCCAGTAGCCGCTTCCTGCGGCAGGGGCAGCCGGTGTTCGTCCCGGGGGTCAGGGAGATGGGACCATTGCGGCTCTACGGTGCCAATGGCGAGTTCCTGGGCATCGGCGAGTTGCAGGATGACGGCCGCGTTGCGCCCAGACGTCTGTTCGTGTCCGCCCATTCCTGTTAATTCATGGCATTTGCATGCTACTATTTCGCGCCTTCGCCAACGCCCATGCTGCGAAGGCTTGCGTTCGCGCCGCGCGGCCGTGCGCCGCACCCGGAATCAGGGGATGATTCGGGCTGCGGACGAGGTTCCGGTGGAAGAGGGTGCGGGGCCACGCCCGCAGGGCCATACAACCAAGGTTTACGTCTCAGGAGTCAAGCACGACATGTCATTCGATACCCAAACCAAGACGACCATCGTCGAGGAATATCGCCGCGATCCGACGGATACCGGTTCGCCCGAGGTCCAGGTTGCCCTGCTGACCGCGCGCATCAAGCACCTGATGGGGCACTTCGAGACCCACAAGAAGGATCACCACTCGCGTCGCGGTCTCCTCAAGATGGTCAATCAAAGGCGTAAGCTGCTGACCTATCTGAAGGGCAGGGACCAGGAGCGTTACCAGGCGCTCGTGCAGAGCCTCGGTCTGCGTCGTTAAGTTCACCAAGAAGCGGGAAGACAAAGCGTGTCATACAAGAAGACGTTTCAGTACGGAAATCACACGGTCATCCTAGAGACCGGCGGCATCGCCCGCCAGGCTAACGGAGCCGTCCTGGTCAACGTGGCGGACACCGTGGTGCTGGTCACCGTGGTGGCACGCAAGGACGCCGATCCTGGCCGCGACTTCTTCCCGATGACGGTGAATTACCAGGAGCGGACCTACGCCGCGGGCAAGATTCCCGGCGGCTTCTTCAAGCGCGAGGGGCGCCCCAACGAAAAGGAGACCCTGACCAGCCGCCTGATCGATCGGCCGCTGCGACCGCTGTTTCCCGAGGGTTTCAAGCACGAGACCCAGATCGTTGCGACGGTCATGTCGATCAATCCCGAGGTGGATCCGGACATTCCCGCCCTGATCGGCGCATCGGCTGCGGTGGCGGTTTCCGGTGTCCCCTTCGCCGGCCCCATCGGCGCCGCCCGCGTCGGTTACCGGGACGGTGAATACCTGCTGAACCCGACGGCAAGCGAACTGGCGGAATCCGATCTCGACCTCGTGGTCGCCGGCACCGAGAACGCGGTGATCATGGTCGAGTCCGAGGCCAGCGAGCTCTCGGAAGAAGTGATGCTGGGCGCGGTCATGTTCGGGCACGAGCAGATGCAGGCCGCCATCCAGGCGATCAAGGAACTCGCCGCCGACGTCGGCAAGCCCGCCTGGGACTGGACCCCGCCGGCGGACGACAGTCATCTCGAGGACCGGGTTGCCGGTGTCTCCCGCGATCTCCTGATCGACGCCTACCAGATCCCCGAGAAGCAGGCGCGTACCGATCGCCTGAACAGCCTGCGCGCGAGCGTCGTCGAGCAGCTGGCCACCGGTGCCGAGGGCGCGCCCTCGGCCGATGCGGTGAAGACCGCGTTCCACGACCTCGAATACCGCATCGTTCGCGACCGGATCCTGGACGGGAACCCGCGCATCGACGGCCGTGACAACCGCACCGTACGTCCGATCACCGTGCGTACCGGCGTGCTGCCGCGCGCCCACGGTTCGGCCCTGTTCACCCGCGGCGAGACGCAGGCGCTGGTCGTGGCGACATTGGGGACCGATCGTGATGCCCAGGTCATCGACGCGATCGAAGGCGAGCGCCGCGATCGCTTCATGCTGCATTACAATTTCCCGCCGTACTGCACCGGCGAGACCGGCATGGTCGGCTCGCCGAAGCGCCGGGAGATCGGTCATGGCCGTCTGGCCAAGCGCGGCGTACAGGCGGTGATGCCGAAGGAAGACAGTTTCCCCTACGTGGTCCGCGTGGTCTCCGAGATCACCGAGTCGAATGGCTCCAGCTCCATGGCCTCGGTGTGTGGAACCAGCCTGGCGCTGATGGATGCCGGGGTCCCGCTGAAGGCCCCCGTGGCCGGCATCGCCATGGGCTTGATCAAGGAAGGCGACCGCTTTGCCGTGCTTTCCGACATCCTCGGCGACGAGGACCATCTCGGCGACATGGACTTCAAGGTGGCCGGCACCACGGGCGGTGTCACTGCACTGCAGATGGACATCAAGATCCAGGGCATCACCCGCGAGATCATGGAACGAGCGCTGGAGCAGGCGCGCGCGGGGCGGCTGCACATCCTGGAAAGGATGGGCGATGAGATCAGTTCGCACCGCACCGAGATGTCCAGCTACGCCCCGCGCTTCATCACCATGCGCATCAACCCGGAGAAGATCCGGGACGTGATCGGCAAGGGCGGTGCGACCATCCGCATGTTGACCGAGGAGACCGGGACGTCGATCGACATCTCCGACGACGGCAGCGTGAAGATCGCCTCCACCGATCAGGCCGCCGGAGAGGAGGCCAAGCGCCGGATCGAGGAACTCACCGCCGACGTCGAGGTGGGGCGGATCTACAGCGGTCGCGTGGTCAAGATCATGGACTTCGGCGCCTTTGTGGCCATCCTGCCGGGGCGGGACGGCCTCGTGCACATCTCCCAGATCTCGAACGACCGCGTCGAGAACGTGAGCGACTTCCTGACCGAAGGCGATACCGTGACGGTGAAGGTGCTGGAGGTCGACAAGCAGGGGCGCATCCGGCTCAGCATGAAGGCCATCGAAGCGGCCTGATGCGGCTCGTTGACCTGTCTGCGCGGGGCGGCCCGCGCTCGGACGTGACGACACTTCGCTAAGGGGCATCGGCCGTGGATCTGGTCAGCATACGCAAGAGCTATCGCCGCTACGCGAGGCACTACGACGTGATCTTCGGCCGCGTCTTTGCCCAAGGGCGTCGCCTTGCGCTGAAGACACTGGCGCCGGTCTCTGGCAAGCGCGTTTTGGAGGTCGGCGTGGGAACCGGTATCTCGCTGCCGTTCTACTGTCCGGACGCGGAGGTGGTCGGAATCGACGTCAGCCGGGAGATGCTGGAAATCGCGCGCCAGCGCGTCGCGGATGGCATGTGTCCCGCGGTCACCGGCCTCGCCGAGATGAACGCTGAACACCTGGGCTTTGCCGACGACAGCTTCGACGCGGTGGTGGCGATGTACGTGGCCTCGGTCGTACCGAATCCCGATCGGCTGTTTTCCGAAATGTGGCGCGTCTGCCGGCCTGGTGGGCAGATCCTCGTGGTGAATCATTTCGCGTCGCGACAATGGATCCTGCGCAGCTTCGAGCGCAGCCTGCGGCCGCTGTCCCGCGCAGTCGGATTCCGCCCGGACATGGAACTGTCCGATTTCGTCGCGGTGGCCGGTCAGCAGCCGGTGGCCATCGAACCGGCGAGTCTGTTCGGCTACTGGAAGCAGATTCAGTTCACCAAGCCCGCCTGAGGGTCACAGCCGGCGTGGAGGTCTCGCTCCCGCGTCATTTCCTGCACCGTTCGCATGCGTCTTCGAGAGACCGGGGCATGGATCGGCGCCGCTTTGGTGCAGGCTGGCCCCATCGCTATTGGGCGTGCTCGTCCGACGAACGGCAGGGAATCGGCAGGGTTCTTGCTGGGCTCCGGGTGGGTTAGAGTAGCGGACGTTCCGCTTCCCTTTTGCGCGAGGATGGCCCGGATGTCCATTGACTGGAAGTCGTATGATCCCACTCCCTTTTACGACGAACTGATTCAGTCGCGCGGCAAGCCGCGTCCGGTGGCAAAGAAACTCACGGACTACCTCAGTTCCCTGGACGACCAGGAACTGCAGACCCGCAAGCAGGCCGCCGACCACGCCATATTGGAAATGGGGATCAGCTTCACCGTCTACAGCGAGGGCGAGAACATCGACCGCGCCTGGCCGTTCGACATCATCCCCCGCGTGATCCCGAAGCGCGAGTGGCAGACGGTGGAAAAGGGGCTGGTGCAGCGGCTGACCGCGCTCAACCTCTTCATCGACGACGTCTACAATGATCAGAAGATCTTCCGCGACAAGATCCTGCCGAAGTACGTGCTCAACAACTCGAAGAACTTCCGCGAGCAGTGCAGGGGGATCCACCCCCCGCATGGGGTCTGGGCGCACATCTGCGGTTCGGACCTGGTGCGGGACGGGGACGGCACCCTCTTCGTGTTGGAGGACAACCTTCGGGTACCTTCCGGCGTGTCGTACATGCTGGAGAACCGCCAGGTGACCAAGCGGGTGTTCCCGGAGGTCTTCGAGAACTCGAGCATTCTTCCGGTGGACGAGTATCCGACCCAGCTTTTCGACATGCTCGCGTCGATCTCGCCGCGACCGCAGGATTTCCCCGAGGTCGTGGTTCTGACGCCCGGGATCTTCAACTCGGCCTATTTCGAACACTCGTTCCTGGCCCAGCGCATGGGTGCCGAACTGGTGGAGGGTGCGGACCTGGTCGTGGGCGACGACGACTGCGTCTACATGCGCACCATCCAGGGACTCGAGCGGGTCGACGTCATCTACCGCCGTATCGACGATGAATTCATGGATCCCGAGGCGTTCAACGCCGAGTCGATGCTCGGTGTGCCCGGCCTGATGCGCGCCTGGCGCAACGGCAAGGTCGGGATCGCGAACGCACCCGGGTCCGGCGTGGCCGACGACAAGGTGATCTATGCCTACGTGCCGGACATGATCAAGTACTACCTGGACCAGGATCCGATCATTCCGAACGTGCCGACCTACCTCTGCGTGAACGAGAAGGAACGCGAGTACGTGCTGGAGCATCTGGACGAACTGGTGGTCAAGCCTGCCAACGAATCGGGGGGCTACGGGATGCTCGTGGGTCCGCACGCGACCAAGAAGCAGCGTGCCGAGTTTGCGCAGCTGATCAAGAAGGACCCGCGCAATTACATCGCCCAGCCGACATTGAGCCTGTCGGTGGCGCCCACCCTCTGCGAGGAAGGTCTTGAGCCGCGTCACCTGGACCTGCGGCCCTTCGTGCTGCAGGGCGTGCGTACCGACGTGACCGCCGGTGGGTTGACCCGGGTGGCAATGCGCAAGGGTTCGCTGGTCGTGAATTCCTCACAGGGTGGGGGGAGCAAGGACACCTGGATCGTGGACGAGGAGGCCTGAGATGCTTTCGAGAGTAGCGGAAAGGCTCTACTGGCTGGCGCGGTACATCGAACGTGCCGAGAACACCGCGCGCATGGTCATGTCGTTCAATCTCGTGTCTCTGGACATGCCCAAGACGGTGAAGCTGTCGTGGAAGGGGCTGGTGGCGGTGACCGGCACGGACGACATCTTCGATGAGCACTATCAGCGCGACGACGAGCGCAACTGCGTGAAGTTCCTGCTCGCGGATCACTACAATCCAAGCTCGGTCTTCAGTTCGCTGAAGTCCGCGCGCGAGAACGTGCGCACGACCCGCGACCTGGTGCCATCGGAGGCTTGGGAGATCGTCAACGAACTCTATCTCTTCGCGCGCGACAACATGGACGCGGGCATCGGCAAGCGGGGCCGCTACCAGTTTCTCAGCGAGATCGTGCAGCGCTGCCAGACGCTGACCGGCCTGCTGGCCGGGTGCATGAGCCACGACCCCGCGTATGACTTCATCCGCCTCGGTCGCAACCTGGAACGGGCCGACATGACCTCCCGCCAGATCGACGTCGGTGCCATTCGTTTCCTGAAAAAAGCCAGCGACGACCCGAGTCCCTACGACGGACTGCTCTGGACCAGCATCCTGCGTTCCCAGAGCGGGTTCCAGATGTACCGCCAGCACGTGAAGCGGCGGATCAATGGCGCAGACGTCGTGCGCTTCCTGCTTCAGGACATCCCGTTCCCGCGCGCGGTCGCCCATGCCCTGCGCTATGTGCAGGAGGCCCTGGAGCGTCTGCCGCGCAACGAGGTGCCACTGCGCCTGGTCATGCAGGCGCGGCGTCATGCATTGGGGGCCGACGTGGATCAGCTGATCTCCGAGGATCGGCTGCACGACTTCCTCGACAGCCTGCAGCAGGACATTGCCGAGATCCATGACGCAATCGTCGACACCTGGTTCAGCCTGGAAAAGGCCGCCTGATTGCAGGGTGCGCGGCATTGGCACGACGTCCGGTTCGGACGCGGCGACCGATCGGATGGCGATGGACAGTACTCCGGCAGCGGGCTTCCGCGCCGGTAAAGACGATGAACGGGAGAGCAGGGCATGGCGATACGCGTAGGACTGACGCATCACACCCGCTACGAGTTCGACCGCCTGGTACGCGTGTCGCCGCACGTGATCCGGCTGCGCCCGGCCGCCCACAGCCGGACGCCGGTCCTGGGGTATTCGCTGAACATCGCGCCCGAGCCGTTCTTCATCCACTGGCAGCAGGATCCGTTCGGTAACTGGCTGGCCCGGGTGACTTTCCCCGAGGCGGTCCGCTTCATCGAGGTCAATGTCGACCTGATTGCCGAGCTGACGGTCATCAATCCCTTCGACTTCTTCGTCGAGAGCTATGCCGAGCACTACCCCTTCGTCTATGACGGCATCCTCGCCAAGGAGCTGGTGCCCTACCTCGAGGTCTCGGAGGCCGGGCCTTTGCTGCGGGCCTGGCTGGAAGAGGTGCCCGAATCCCACGAGAGCATCGTCGATTTCCTGGTCGAACTGAACCGGCGCCTGAATCAGGACATCGCGTACAGCGTGCGCATGGAGGCGGGCATCCAGTCCTGCGAGGAGACGCTGGAGAGGCGGATCGGCTCCTGCCGCGACTCGGCCTGGTTGCTGGCGCAGATCCTGCGCCACAAGGGGCTGGCGGCGCGTTTCGTCTCCGGCTACCTCGTCCAGCTGAAGGCCGACGAGAAGTCCCTGGACGGTCCCTCCGGGACGGAAGTGGACTTCACCGATCTGCACGCCTGGACCGAGGTCTACATTCCCGGGGCCGGCTGGGTCGGCCTGGATCCGACCTCCGGCCTGTTTGCCGGCGAGGGACATATCCCTTTGGCCTGCACGCCCGATCCGATCTCGGCGGCGCCCGTAACCGGTTATACCGAGGCCTGCGAGGTTTCGTTCGTGCACGACAACCGGGTCCAGCGCATCCACGAGGATCCGCGTGTGACGCGGCCCTACAGCGACGACCAGTGGGTCGCCATCGACGGTCTGGGTCAGCGCGTCGACGCGGAACTGCGCGCGATGGACGTCCGACTGACGATGGGTGGGGAGCCGACCTTCGTATCCATCGACGACATGGACGGCCCGGAATGGAACACCCGTGCCGACGGCCCGGACAAGCGCCGTCTCTCCCGTGAGTTGAGCCGCCGCCTGCGCGATCGATTCGCGCCCGGCGGGCTGCTGCATTTCGGGCAGGGCAAGTGGTATCCGGGCGAAGCGCTGCCGCGCTGGGCGCTGGGCATCTTCTGGCGCCGTGATGGCCAGCCGGTCTGGCACGATTCGCAATGGTTGGCCGATTTCAGCCAGGATTACGGCCACACACTCGATGCGGCCCAGCGGTTCGCAGAGGCTCTGGTCGTCAAGCTGGGCCTGACCCGCGACGATCTGATCCCTGCCTTCGAGGATCCCTTTCATGCCGCATGGTCGGAGGACAACCTGCCGCTGGGGCTGGACCCGGAAAAGGCGGACCTGAAGGCGCCGGCGGGACGGCAACGCCTCGCGCGCTTCCTGAGTCACGGCCTGGAGAACCCCGCGGGCTTCGTGCTGCCGCTGGCCCGCGAGTACGAGACCTGGCGGACCGGACCCTGGCCGTTCCGGGATGGCCGGTTGCGGCTGATTCCGGGCGACTCCCCGATGGGCCTGCGCCTGCCGCTGGATCGCCTGCCCTGGTCGGTGACGCGCGAAGTCGAAGTCCAGCCGCAGCCCCGGGATCCCTTCGACGAGCTTGGAGCGTTGCCGGTATTCATTCCGGAATCCGGGGTGGTACCGGTCCCGCAGCGGGACAAGCCACAGCCCTCGACCCGAGAGGAGGTCATCGAGATACCGCACACGGCCCTGGCCTTCGAGGCCCGCAACGGCCGGCTGCACCTCTTCATGCCGCCGCTACCGCTGCTCGAGGACTACCTGGCGCTCGTCGACCGTATCGAGACCACCGCCGCCGAGCTGGGTCTTCCGGTCGTCCTCGAGGGCTACGAGCCGCCGCGGGATTCCCGGCTGCAGCGGTTGATGGTGACGCCGGATCCGGGCGTGATCGAGGTCAATATTCACCCGTCGTCGAACTGGGAGGACTTGAAGGAGATCATCACCACCCTCTACGCCGAGGCGCGCCTCACCCGTCTGGGTACCGAGAAATTCATGCTCGACGGCCGCCACACCGGGACGGGTGGCGGCAACCACGTGACGCTGGGCGGCGCCACCGCTGCCGACAGCCCCCTGCTGCGGCGTCCGGACCTGCTCGGGTCGCTGCTGACCTTCTGGCAGCATCACCCGGGCCTGTCGTACCTCTTTTCCGGAACCTTCATTGGCCCCACCTCGCAGGCGCCCCGGGTCGACGAGGCCCGGCACGAGAACCTCTACGAACTCGAGATCGCGCTGTCCCAGATGCCGGAGGGGGAGTGTGCCGAGCCCTGGCTGGTGGACCGGCTGTTCCGCAACCTGCTGGTGGACATTACCGGTAACACGCACCGCGCCGAATTCTGCATCGACAAGCTGTATTCTCCCGATACCGCCTCGGGCCGGCTCGGCATCCTGGAACTGCGGGCCTTCGAGATGCCGCCGCACGCCCGGATGAGCCTGGTGCAGATGCTGCTGCTGCGGACCTTGGTCGCGCGCTTCTGGAGCAAGCCGTACCGGCACCGGCTGGTGCGCTGGGGAACGGCACTGCACGACCGCTTCCTGCTGCCTCACTACGTGGAGAATGACCTGCGCGAGGTGGTGGAGGAGTTGCAGCGCGACGGCTACCCCTTCGACCTCGAGTGGCTGGCTCCTTTCTTCGAGTTCCGTTTTCCGACCTTCGGCCGGGTGCAGATCGGCGAGATCGAGATCGAATTGAAGATGGCGATCGAGCCTTGGCACGTGCTGGGAGAGGAGGTGACGCAGTCCGGGACTTCCCGCTTCGTGGATTCGTCCCTGGAGCGCCTGCAGGTGCGGGTGACCGGCCTGTCGGGCGACCGCTACGTATTGACCTGTAATGGCCGCCGGGTGCCGCTGCGCCCGACGCGCATCCAGGGCACGAAGGTGGCGGGCGTGCGTTACCGTGCCTGGCAGCCGGCCGCTGCGCTGCACCCGACCATCGCCGTGCATTCACCGCTGGTGTTCGACCTGGTCGACACCTGGAACGGCCGCGCCATCGGCGGTTGCACCTATCACGTGGTGCATCCCGGCGGGCGCAACTACGAGACCTTCCCGGTCAACGCCTTCGAGGCCGAGGCCCGGCGCATGGCGCGGTTCTGGCCCTACGGCCATTCGCCGGGACCCCTGGAGCCACGCACCGTGGTGGCCGGCCCGGTCGCCAGCGAGCGTCGTTTCCTGCCCGAGGGCAGCGGGGTCAGGCCGCTGGCGCCACCGGCCGAGGGCTGGAATCCCGAGTATCCCCACACGCTGGATCTGCGCCGGGGTCCGGAGCCTTCGCAGTGATTCTGCGTTTCCGATGAGCCTGCCGCAGGGGCAGGCCCAGGGACAGACCGCGGGACGTCAGGGGGATCCCCTGGTCACGGCGCTCGGAGCCTATGCTCCCGTGTCCGGAGACGCCGACGAATTGCTGCAGCCGGATGGTACGCCTCGGCCGCAGTGGGTGCCGTTGTTGAGGGCACTGGGCGCCCACGAAGGCAGCGTGTTGCGCGACATCGGCAGGGAGACCCGACGCCTGGTCGACGAACTGGGCGTAACCTACCACGTCTATTCCGACCCGGTCGGCGTCCAGCGCCCCTGGCCGCTGGACGCGATTCCCCACCTTCTGGATGCCGAGGAGTGGGCCGGGATCGAGAAGGCGCTGGTGCAACGCGCAGGCCTGTTCGAGTGGATCATCCAGGATGTGCTGGGTCCGGGCGAGTTGCTGCGGGCGGGCATCCTGCCGCCGGAGTTCCTGGCCGCGCACAGCGCCTTTCTGCAACCGGTACGGGGCACGCTGCGGCCCGATCTCCCGGCCCTGACTCTCTACGCCGCCGATCTTGCCCGGGGGCCTGACGGACGCTTCTGGGTGCTCGGCGACCGTACCCAGGCGCCCTCGGGTGCGGGCTATGCCCTGCAGAACCGGGAGATCCTTTCACGAACCTGGCCGGCGGCTTTCTCGGAACTCGGCGTGCAGGGGCTGGGCCCATTCTTCCGTGGCTTGTACCAGGGCCTCCGCGACCTCGTGCCCTCGGTGCCGGAGCCGCGTATCGTCCTGCTCTCCCCGGGGCCATTGAACGAGGCCTGGTTCGAGCACGTGCTGTTTGCGCGGCAACTGGGCCTGGCCTTGGTCCAGGGGCAGGATCTCGTGTTCCGCGACGGCTTCATCTGGCTCAGCACGCTGGGTCAGCTGGAGCGGGTCGACGTGATCCTGCGCCGGGTCGACGACGCATGGTGTGATCCGCTGAGCCTGAACCCCGATTCCAGGCTCGGTGTCGCCGGTCTGGTCGAGGCCGTACGCCGCGGCAATGTCGTCGTGGCAAACGCCCTCGGTACCGGGCTGCTGGAAAGCCCGGCCTGGCCGGCATTTCTGCCCGCAATCGCCCGGTTTGCGCTGGGTGAGGACCTGTTGATGCCTTCGGTCGCGACCTGGTGGTGCGGCGACCCGGACTCGCTGGAACACGTGATGGCGCACAGCGAGTCCTTCGTGGTCCGCAGCGTCGATCGAACCGAGGGGGGCAGGCCGATGTTCCTGGCCGGGCTGCCGGAGGAGGAACGTCGTCGCCTCTGTGCGCAGATCCGGGGGCAGCCGACACGGTTCGTGGGCCAGGAATGCATCGGACTCTCGACCATGCCCTGCCTGAACGAGGCGGGTTTTCTTGAGCCTCGGCACGGGACCGTGCGGGCCTTTACCTGCCAGTCCCCTGACGGCCCTCTCGTGCTTTCCGGGGGCCTGACCCGGGTCGCCAGCCGCCCCGAGACCCGGATGGTTTCGAACCAGGAGGGAGGGGTCAGCAAGGACACCTGGGTGTTGCGCCGGGTTGGCGCGGCACCTCCGCGCGCCGACGCATTCCCGGAACCGGAAGCCGGCGTCAGCCAGCCTTCGAGTCTGCCGCGCCGGGTCGCCGACAACCTGCTCTGGGCCGGGCGTTACGCCGAACGCGCCGAAGGCCTGATCCGCTGGCTGCGACTGGTTCTTCGACGGCTGCAGGTGGCGCGCTTCGAGGCCCGGTCGGGCGATGAGGTCTCCGGCTACATGCTGCGGGCGCTGACACACCTCAGTGGCAGCTATCCGGGGTTTGTCGGGGCCGATGGCAAGGGCAGGAATCTCCATCGACCGGAGTCGGAACTCCTTCGTCTGCTGACCGATGCCCGTGTCCCGGGCAGTGTGTCTTCGGCACTGAATGCCCTGCACAATACCGCCAACGCCCTGCGCGACCGGCTCTCGGCGGAGAGCGTGCGCGTACTGACGGGACTCAGGGAAGTCGGGCAACCCCTGGCGGCCTTGCGGGATCCGCTGGCGGCGGAAAGTATCCTGGACGAGCTCACGGTCCACCTGCTGGCTCTTTCGGGATTGACCCACGAGAGCATGCTGCGCCATCACGGCTGGCGCTTCATGGATAGCGGACGGCGACTGGAACGTGGCCTGATGTTGGTGAATCTCCTGCGCGCGACGCTGGTGGTGCCGCCCGAGCCGCGACAGGCGGTGCTGTTGGGCGATATGGTGCTGGCCTTCGCCGAGAGCCTGTCCATCTTCCGTTCCCGGCCGGAAAACCAGCGCAATGCGCTCGGGCTGCTGGACCTGCTGTTGTTGGAGCCGGAGAACCCAAGGGCACTGATCTATCAACTGGACCGCCTGGTGGAGCATGTCGGGCAGTTGCCGCGTCTCGACCACGGCGAACGCCTGCCCGCGCATGCCCGCCACCTCGAGGAGGCCCGTTCCCGGCTCCGTCTCGCTGTTGTCGGAGGCTGGGCCGAGCCGAAGGACGGGCTGCGTGCGGACCTCGATGCGCTGCTGCTTCAGCAGCAGCAGGAGCTGGCGGCCTGCTACCAGGCGATGTTCGCGCATTACCTCGCTCCCGCGCCCACGCTGCCCCTCGTGGCTCGTGCGGTGTGATGCGGTACCGGATCACCCATATCACCCGGTACCGTTACCCTGCCAAGGTACACGGCAGCCTCAACGAGTTGCGGCTCAAGCCGCGAGCGACGCCGTTGCAGAGGCTGCACGCCTTCCAGATCAACGTCGTTCCGCAGGCCAGCTACCTGGCAGCGTACCAGGACGCCTTCGGGAACCCGGCCAGCATTCTCGGCATCCAGGAAGCACACCGGGAATGGAGCGTGACCACCGTGTCGGAGGTGGGCAGGGTCATGGTCGAGGCGGAACTGCCGTTCGATCCCCCGCTGTCGCTGGCCGAAGTCCGCGAGCACCTGCGCGGGGATTGCCGGCCTGCCGCGCTGGAGGCGCGCGGTTTCAGCCAGGCGTCGCCGTTACTGCCCGAACTGTCGGACCTGCTGCAGCGCGTGGGGCTGACCGTGGACCCGGAGCAGGGCGTCGAGGCGCTGGGCCTGCAACTGTCGCGCTTCATCTTCGACGAGTTCGCCTACCGACCTGGGCAGACCGAGGTCAGCACGCCCTTGAGCGATGTGGTCGCCAGGCGCGTCGGCGTTTGCCAGGATTTTGCCCATCTCGCGATCGCGTGCAGCCGCACGCTGGGCATTCCCGCTCGTTACGTGTCCGGATACCTCGAGACCCTCCCGCCCCCCGGTAGGCCAAGGCTCGTGGGTGCGGACGCAACGCATGCCTGGTTCGCGCTCTATGATCCGATCCGCGGCTGGCTGGAATTCGACCCCACCAACGACACCGTGCCGGATCAGCGCTACGTCACCCTGGCCTGGGGCCGCGACTACGGTGATGTGGCGCCGATCCGTGGGGTCGTCCGCGGCAGTGGCGCCAAGCACACGCTGATGGTCTCGGTGGATGTGCAGCGGATCGAGGGGACGTCGGCTCAGGACGCGTGAGGCGGCTCTGGTCTAGCCTGCACAAGCCCATGCCGTTCATGGTTGAACGAGCGCACCGCGCGCGGGAATGAAGCGCCGTTCGTCCTGAGCCTTTTGGACGGGACCCGGATCGACGTTTCCGGATCGCTCAGCGGGCCGTTTTGGACGTCTGCTTGGATGCGCGGGCGTGGAACAGGGTCCCGCGTTTTTTCCTCCCCTTCGTCGCCTCCCAGTCGAAGCGCGGCAGATCGATGAAGGCCTTCTTGATGTTATCGTCCCAGGCGTGGGTCAGGGCGTGCAGATAGTCGTTGTCGGCCTCGAGGCACAGGTAGTGCTCGAAGGCATACGAGCCTCCTTCGTAGACGAAGACTTCGAGCGGAGGACCGACGGTGAGGTTCGAGCGGATGGTGGAGTCGATGGACACCAGGGCACAGCGTGCGGCATCGCCCAGTTGCGTAGAGGGGGTGATGATGCGGTCGAGAATCGGTTTGCCATACTTGCTCTCGCCGATCTGCAGGAACGGGGTGTGCATGCTGGTCGTGATGTAATTGCCCTGGGGGTACACGCGATAGAGCTGCGGCTCCTCGCCCTGGATCTGGCCGCCGATGATCAGCGTGGCTTCCGCGACGATGCCGGATTTGGACAATGCCTCCGAATGCTTCTCCTGTTCCTCCCGGTTCACCCGGCCGAGATACTCGGCCGCCTCGGACATGTGGGCGACGTCGGCGAAACTGCCCTCGACGCCTTCCTCCATCTCGCGCTTGAGACGGTTGACCACCGCCTGCGTGGTCGCGAGATTGCCCGCCGTGAGCACGACGAACAGACGTTCACCCTCGGTTTCGAAGGTGTGCATCTTGCTGTAGGTGCTGACCTGGTCCACCCCGGCATTGGTTCGCGAGTCGGAGGCGAACACCAGGCCGTCATCGAGCTTGATCGCAACACAGTAAGTCATCGGCGGGGGACATCCGGGGCAATGCGGACCCGGAATACTAGGACCGGGCACCGCCAGCGTCAACGAAAACCGTGGGCTATTCGCCGCAGGGTACCCGGGAGCGGAGCGAATTGTACCGGCTGATGCCGACGCATGCGCCGCTGTGTCGGGTCGTTCCGCTGCGGTTCGTCCGACCTCTCGGCGCCCGGTGACGACCCTCGGCCGGGCACCATCCGGTCAGGGCTTGATCACCGTCAGCCCGAGCAGGTGCCACAGCTGCATGCCTCCCCGGTACCATTTCAGCCGGTCCGCGGGGTAGCCCAGGTTGGTCAGGGTGCGTATGTTCGTGGGTGACTGGCCACACCATGGGCCGTTGCAGAACAGCACCAACGTCTTGGCCTGGCTGAAGTCATGGAAGCTGCCATCGAAGATCACCCCGAAATTTTCCAGGTAGCTCTCGACCTGTGCCGGGTCCGCGCCGGAACCGAAATGCAGGCGGTCCCAGGGGAGATTGATCGCGCCGGGAATCGTACCCCGCTCGTATTCCTGGGCCGTGCGCGAGTCGATCACCAGGATGCTGTCGTCCTCGCCCGCCCGCTTCAGGTAATCGATCAATTCGATTTCACCCAGCGTTTCGATTCCGGGTCCGGCCGACATCGGCTGGATGCAGTAGGGCGGGCACGGCCGCGAGGTCATGCTGAAGTCGGGTGTGACGATGTTGAACGTATCCTGATCGCGCTGAATGATCACGGGTTCTCCCCCATGCAGGACTTCCACGCGGTCCATCGTGGCGGTGATGCCGACCTCGGGAGGTCCGGCATGAATCGGGGTATACGCGAGTGCCAGCGCGATCAGGAACAACGGGTAGGATGTTTGTCGGGTCGACATGAGGCTTCCTGCTGCGTGTTGTTCGAAACAAGGACGGGTCGGTGGACGTCAGTGTTGCCGCGCGCGGGCACCGCCCCGGTCGAGACCGGGGCGGGACCGTGGGTAAGGGCTCAGGCCTTGCCCTGAAGCTGCGCGACGACGCCCTCATTTTCCAGGGTGGAGATGTCAGAAGTGATCTCCTCGCCCTTGGCGATGGAACGCAGCAGACGACGCATGATCTTGCCGGAGCGGGTCTTCGGCAGGCCATCGGCGAAGCGGATGTCGTCCGGCTTGGCGATCGGCCCGATGTGATCGCTGACCCAGTTGCGCAGGGTCTTCACCATCTCGTCGGCCTCGGCGCCCGTGGGGCGATCGCTCTTCAGGATCACGAAGGCGACGATGGATTCTCCCTTTACGTCGTGCGGACGGCCCACCACTGCGGCCTCCGCGACCGCTTCGTGCGCGACCAGGGCCGACTCGATCTCCATGGTGCCCAGGCGGTGCCCCGACACGTTCAGCACGTCGTCGATGCGTCCCATGATCCAGAAGTTGCCGTCCGGATCGCGGCGCGCCGAGTCCCCGGCAAGGTAGTACTTGCCGTCGAACTTCGGCCAGTAGGTGGACTTGTAGCGCTTGTCGTCCTGCCACACCGTCCGCAGCATCGAGGGCCAGGGTTTCTTGATGACCAGCAGCCCACCCTGATCGGGTCCGAGGCTCTCGCCTTCCTCGTTGACCACGTCGGCGATGATTCCGGGCAGTGGACGGGTGCAGGAACCAGGAGTCGTAACGGTGACGGCGGGTAGCGGGGCGATCATGTTCGCGCCGGTCTCGGTCTGCCACCAGGTATCGACGATCGGGCAGCGTTCCGCGCCAATCCGCTCGTGATACCACATCCAGGCCTCGGGGTTGATCGGCTCTCCCACCGTGCCCAGCAGCCGCAGTTTCGACAGGTCGTACTGGGAGGGCAACTCGTCGCCCGCCTTCATCAGCGCCCGGATCGCGGTCGGTGCGGTGTAGAAAACGGTCACGCCGTGATCCTGGCACATCTTCCACCAGCGGCCGGCATCCGGGACCGTGGGTACCCCCTCGTAGACGATCTGCGTCGCCCCGACGGAAAGCGGGCCATAGGTGACATACGTGTGTCCGGTGATCCAGCCGACGTCGGCGGTGCACCAGAAGACGTCGTCGTCGTGCAGGTCGAAGACCCATTCGTTCGTGATCACGGCATTCAGCAGGTAGCCCGCGCTGGCATGCTGGATACCCTTCGGCTTGCCCGTGGAACCCGAGGTGTAGAGGAGGAACAGCGGATGCTCGGCCTCGACCCACTCGGGTTCGCAGTCGTTCGACTCCTCCGCCGTGGCGATGTGCCACCAGACGTCCCGGTCATCCTTCATGTCCACGTCATTGCCGGCGCGCTTGCAGACAATGACCTTTTCGACCAGGCCTTCACTGATGTCCAGCGCCTTGTCCACGTTCTTTTTCAGGGACACCACGCGGCCACCCCGGGTACCGCCGTCGGCCGTGATCATCACCTTGGCACCGGAGTTGTCGAGACGGTCCCGCAGCGCGTCGGCCGAGAAGCCGCCAAACACCACCGAGTGGATCGCGCCGATACGCGCGCAGGCCTGCATCGCGATCACGGCCTCGGCAATCATCGGCATGTAGATGACCACGCGGTCGCCTTTCTTCACGCCCATCGAGCGCAACGCATTGCCGAGTTTGCCCACCTCGTTGTAGAGGTCGCGATAGGTGTAGGTCCGGGTGTCGCCGGACTCGCCCTCGAAGATGATCGCGGGCTTGTCCCCACGCTTTTCCAGATGACGGTCGATGCAGTTGTAGGAGACATTCATTACGCCGTCGGTAAACCAGGCGAAATGCGGTGCACGGCTGTCATCCAGCCCCACGCTGAATTCCTTCTTCCAGCTGATCTTCTCGCGCGCCAGGTCGCACCAGAAACCCTCGTAGTCTTCCTCCGCTTTCTTGTAGAGGGCCTCGGCATCCGCGGGCTTCAGACGCGCCTTCGCCACGAAGTCGTCGGGTGGCGGGAAGTGGCGGTCTTCGTGCAGTGCGGATTCGATGTTGTCGCTCATCTCTTGCCTCCAAATGGTCCAGGTCTTGGTTGTTCGAGGGACCGTCGGCGCGGCCCCCGGTTTCTGCATGCTCTGGGATGTACCAGTGGCTCCCTCTGACGCCGCTGTGCAATCATCGAGAATAGCATGTGCCTTGCAATCTGCCTGCGCATTCCCCACCCCGTGTCACCATAGGGGGCCGGGCCGGTGCAGCACGCGGTGCAGGGGCAGCGGACGCCCCTCGGCCCGATGGGTGATCTGTGCGGCGAACAACTCTGCCGCGGCCAGTGC
The DNA here is from genome assembly GCA_007116035.1 of Thioalkalivibrio sp. GTDB lineage: Bacteria > Pseudomonadota > Gammaproteobacteria > Ectothiorhodospirales > Ectothiorhodospiraceae > Thioalkalivibrio. The sequence continues at coordinate 30,528 of SKJG01000076.1, read as the reverse complement.
GTCGAGCAGCGCGTCGTGACCACGGTAGCGGGGCAGGTTGTACTGCTGCCGCAGAGCGTTCAACCGCAGTCCGCCCGAGCGCGCTGTCTCCTGCCGACGTGCGAGTTCGTCCTGGGCCAGCTTCAGGGTATCGACGGTAGGAATCATGCAGGGATGACCATATTCCGCGAGACAGGCCCGGTCGAGGAAACCGGTCTCCACGGCGGCGTGGTGGGCAAGCATCACGCGGCCCGCCAGTGCGCTGAGCAGATGGGCCAGGGCTTCGCCCAAGCTGCCGCCACGCGCGGCCTGGTCGTCGGTGATCTGGTGAACCACTGCGCTGGCCTCCGGAATGTCCCGCGTGGGCCGGACCCAACGCTGTTCGGCCGTGGCCAGGCGGACGGCCAGGCCGTCCATCGCGACCCAGCCGATACTCAGGATCTGGTCCTCTCTGGGATTCAGGCCGGTGGTCTCCAAATCTACGGCGAGGAACGGAGTGCTGCTGCAGTCCCCGTTTAGGTCGGGCATCTCGTGGCGGAGGTAGTCGCGGAGCGGGTTCTGGGGCAGGCGTGCCGCCAGGCGATGGCGACGCCAGCAGAAGACCCAGGGTCCCGGGCGGATCACAGCGATCCCGTGCCGGCCAGTTGCACCCGGAGGTTTTTCTGCATGGTCGCGATGACCGAAAAGGCGTCCTTCAGGTGCCCGCGCTCCAGCGCCGACAGCGATTTCGGGGGAATGTGATTGTCGGGGCTCAGGCCGCCCTTCAGCTGGTTGACCTGGTGTCGGGTGCGAAGGGTGGCGAGTGTCTCGTAGGCATCGCAGAGGTTGGCCCCGGCATCGCGGTTGATGATACCCAATTGTACGGCACCCCGGAGCCGTTCCATGGTGTGCATCCCGGTCAGCCTTCCGAGAAGTGCGTAGACCTGCGCCAGGCTCGAGACGAGCAGCAGGCCCTGTTTCTTCACATCGAGCGTGTCGGCCTGTTCGCCGCTACGGACCAGCACCAGCTGCCGGAAGAACCCCAGGGGTGGTGAATGGCGCAGGGCATTGGTGACCATCTGGTTGATGAAGGGTCGTCGTGCCCCGCTTGCGAGGGCCTCGGAGCGCAGTGGGTCGAACAGCGTGGCGTCGCCGTGCACGACGCGGAGATCGAAGTAATGCGCGGCAAGCATCGCACCCTTCAAGTCTGGATTGTAGGTGGCCTTTGCGAATGCGTTCCGCCAGTCGCTGACGCTGCGCCGCCAGTCGCTGTTCTTCGGACTCACCCCGCCGGGGCAATGCGGCAGCCCGCAGCGGTCGAGCCCGTCCGTCACGAAGTTGGCGAGACGGACGAAATAGGCGTCGATACCTTTCTGGTCGGAGTCCGCATGGATCAGGGCATTGTCCTGATCCGTGTGCACGGTCTGCTCGCGACGCCCCTGCGAGCCGCAGGCGAGCCAGGCGTAGGGTACCGGCGGTGGGCCCAGTTCGGCCTCGGCCAGTTTCAGCAGGCGCCGGGTCAGAGCGTCGATCACGGCCGTGATGGCTTGCCCGAGATGGAAGGCGGTGGCCCCCGACTGCACCAGCTGGATCTGCAGTTCCGGGAGGGACTTGGCCACCCGGGACAGGGCTGCCACCGACTCGCAGCGCCGGATGTCCCGCACCAGGTAGACGGCATTGGTGCCCTGGTGCCGGATCAGGTCCGTGGTTGAGATCAGCCCCACGGGACGCTTTCCGGCCAGCACCGGCAGGTGATGGATGTCCTGGCGGGACATGAGCAGCAGCGCCTCGAAGGCCGGCGTCTCCGGGGTCACCGTCTGCAGCCGGCTGCTCATGATGTTGCCCACGGGCTCCTTGCGTGATCGTCCGGTCGCCAGGCAGCGCTTGCGCAGGTCGTGGTCGGTGACGATCCCGACCAGCTCGTCTTCGGCCATCACCAACAGGGCGGAGACATTCTGTTCACTCATGTGCTGCGCGGCGGACTGGATGTTCGCGTCAGGGGAGGTGGACTCGGGGGCGCGCGTGATCAGTTCGCCGACCGAGACGGTTAGCACGCTGTCGCCCTGACTGCCGGCGCCCTGCAGTGCGGCGAGGGCCTTCTCCTTGGGGCGGCTGCTGGCGCGGTCAAAGCGCTCCGCGAATTCTGGGTGTTGCCGCCGCAATTCCTCGGAGTCCCTTGCGGGCAGCAGGTAGAAGAGGGCGTCCTCGACCACACGCCCGATCACCGGCGTGACCGGATCTCCATTCGCCGGGTTCGCGTAGACGTCACCCTCGCCCAGCTTGTCGAGCAGTTCGTCGTGGCTGTCCCGCAGGTCCACCGCGCCCGCGCGAACGAGCCAGAGGTCCCCGGCTTCCGTGCCCACCGGCGGAAAGCTGCTGCCCCGGCGCAGATAGCGCACGATCAGTTGCTTGGGGAGGCGGTCCAACGCCGTCTCTGGCAAGACCGCGAAGTCAGGGCTTGCGGCGAGAAATTCCCGGATCTCCTGCAGTTCCGCATCCATTCCTGATTCATTACCCCAGATGGAACCGCTAGCGCAACGCTGCACTGCACTAGCTGCACTGCACTAGCGGTTCGATCCGAAAAGAATCAGGCCCGCCTTGCGGCGGGCCTGAAGGCGGGCGGGTTGCTTAACTCGTACCCACGCGCGGCACACGGACCTCTTCCACGAGCTTCTGGATGTGCTCGGGTGGGGCCTTGGTGATGCTGGATACCGCATAGGCGGCAGCGAAGTTCAGGATCGCGCCGATCACGCCGAAGCCGGTCGGGTTGATGCCGAACAGCCAGTAGTCAGCCGTATCCGGGAACACGTTCGTGCCCGGGAAGAAGAACCAGCCCTTGAACAGGAAGATGTACAGCAGGGTGCTGGCGAGGCCGACGAGCATACCGACGATGGCGCCTTCACGATTGATGTGCTTGAAGAAAATGCCCATCATCAGGGTCGGGAACAGGCTGGCCGCAGCCAGACCGAATGCCAACGCCACCACCTCGGCCGCGAAGCCGGGTGGATTCAGTCCAAGGTAGCCCGCGAACAGGATCGCGGCCCCCATCGCTATGCGTCCGGCCATCAGCTCGCGTTTCTCCGATATCCTCGGCATGAACACGCCCTTGAGCAGGTCATGGGATATCGATGACGAAATCGCCAGCAGCAACCCGGCCGCTGTCGACAATGCCGCAGCGATACCTCCCGCCGCGACCAGCGCGATCACCCAGTTGGGCAGACCTGCAATCTGTGGGTTGGCGAGCACCATGATGTCACGGTCGATCCGGGTGAACTCGCTGCCTTCCCAGCCATACTCCTCGCGCGCCATCTCGGCGAACTCGGTGTTGCGCTCGTTGTAGTACTGCAGGCGGCCGTCATCGTTCTTGTCTTCCCACTGCAGCAGACCGGTCCGCTCCCAGCGCAGCATCCAGTCGGGTCGCTCCTCGATGATCACGTTGCCCTGGGGGTCGCCGACCGGTCCGGGCTGGACCGTGTTGATGAAGTTGTACATGGCCATCGCTCCAACGGCGGGCGCGGTCGTGTACAGGATGCCGATGAACACCAGCGCCCAGCCAGCGGACTTGCGGGCGTCACGGACTCGCGGCACGGTGAAGAAGCGGATGATCACGTGCGGCAGACCCGCGGTGCCGATCATCAGTGCCAGGGTCAGCAGGAACATGTTCAGCATGGTCATGCCGGCAACCGACGTATAGGCCGCGAAGCCAAGATCCATCAGCGTCTTGTCCAGAGCGTCGAGCAGGTAGGTATCCTCGCCCGCCAGGGTCCCGCCGAGGCCGATCTGCGGGAACGGATGCCCGGTCAACTGGATGGCGATGAACACCGCAGGCACCGTGTAGGCGAAGATCATGATCACGTACTGCGCGATCTGGGTGTAGGTGATGCCCTTCATCCCGCCGAACACGGCGTAGATGAAGACCACCGCCATGCCCGCGTACAGGCCGGTCGCCAGTTCCACCTCGAGGATGTTGGAGAAGGCGATCCCGACCCCGCGCATCTGCCCGATCACATAGGTGATGGACATGACCAGCAGGCTGATCACCGCGACGATGCGCGCGGTTTTCGAGTAGAAGCGGTCACCGATGAACTCGGGCACCGTGAACTTCCCGAACTTGCGCAGGTAGGGGGCGAGCAGCAGCGCCATCAACACGTAGCCACCGGTCCAGCCCATCAGGTAGGCGCCACCGGTGAAGCCGAGGAAGGCGATCAGGCCCGCCATGGAGATGAAGCTGGCCGCCGACATCCAGTCGGCCGCGGTCGCCATGCCGTTCAGTGTCGGATGAATGCCCTTGCCGGCGACGTAGAACTCGGAGGTGGTGCTGGCCTTGGCCCAGATCGCGATGGCGATGTAGATGGCGAAGGTCGCACCGACGACGATGAAGCTTAGAGTCTTGAGATCCATTTTTTCTTACTCCTCGTGCACGTCGAACTTACGGTCCAGCACGTTCATGCGCCAGGCGTAGAAAAAGATCAGGATGATGAAGGTGTAGATCGAACCCTGTTGCGCGAACCAGAAGCCCAGCGGGTAGCCGCCCAGGCTGAAGGCGTTCAGCTGCTGTGACAATAGGATGCCGAACCCGAAGGACACGACGAACCAGATCGTCAGCAGTATGGCGAGCAGCCGCAGATTCGCGCGCCAGTAGGCGGCTCTGCTTTCCTCTTGTGTCATGGGAATTTCTCCTTAGGTCTTGGTGTGAAAGGTCTCCTCCGACACATGGTCAGAGCTGGTACTGAACCGCAAGCTGCCCCTGCAGCTTGCGGGCCTGCCGGAAGGCCTCCTTGAGCACGCGCGCCTCAAGAGTGCCGAGTTCCTCCGGTCGGATTCGGTTGCTGTCCTCGCGCCCTGCGTCCAGCGCGCGCTGCTGCGTACGCAGGCGCAGCATCTGCAGGTAGCGCAGGGCGGCGTGATAGTCGCGGGCATCGTTTTCACGCAGTACCTCGCTGGCTACGGCCTGGTCCAGCCGCTCGTGAGAGCGGGTGGCGGGCAACTCGGCCGCCAACGCCATGACCCGGGCGCCGTCGACGAAGGGCGTGAGCCCCTGGAGCTTGATATTGATGCCGTCGGCACCGCTGCGGATCTCGCCGAACAGGCCCAGTGGCGGGCGGATGCTCATCTGGTTGGCGGCCATCTGGCGGCGGAAGCGGCTGTTGAAGGCCGTTTTGCGCAGCATCTGCGAACGCAGGGACTCCACCGGGTCGGCATCGCCGTCGATGGTTCTTATGTCGAAGAAGATCGAACTTTTCAGCAGGTGCTCCGGCGTGCCCTGGTCGATCCAGCGGCTGAAGCGCCGGTTCCATTCCGGGCCGCTCAGGCAGCACTCCGGATTGCCGGCCATGATGTTTCCGGGGCACAAGTCGAAGCCGCATTCATCGAGTGCCTTGTTCACATCCTGGGCGAAGGGCAGCAGGCGCTCGCGGGTCGCGTCCTCCTGCCCCTTCTCGCACTGAAACAGGATGCCGTTGTCCTGGTCCGTGCGCAGGGCCTGTTCTTCGCGCGCCTGGGAACCGAAGGCGAGCCAGGTGAAATCGATACCGTCGATATCGTGTTGCCGGCGCATCAGGACCAGCACCCGGCGGGTCGCGTGATCGTTGATGCGGGTGATCAGGCGCAGGATCTGGTCGGCTTCCGCCCCCTGGCTGATCACGGCGCCGATCATGCGCGGGACCTCGCGGAGGTGGTCGGCGATGGTGCCGACCGCTTCAGCGCGCAGGATGCCCCGCACCATGCGGTCCAGCGTCAACGGATTCGAGGTCAGCAGATCGCGCTCGCCAAGCACGCCCACCAGGCGCCCGTCGGCGACCACGCAAAGGTGCTTCATGCCGTGTTCGGCCATGCTCTCGATGCCCTCGAATCCCAGCGCGGAGTCTGGAAGCGCAATCGGATCAGGCGTCATCACTCGCTGTAGCGGGGTATCGAGGTCAACCTCCTGCAGGGCGACGCGGCCGAGCAGGTCAGTCATGGTGAAGATGCCCACCGGCCGCTGTTCTCCGTCGACCGCAACGATGGAGCCGACCCGTTGGTCGCGCATCGCGGTCAGGGCCTCCCGCAGCGGTGTGTCGGGTCCGCAGGTGACCGGCTCCCTGGCGATCCGCGCCCCGAGTGGCGTGTTCAGTTGCCCGCTGCCGGCGCCCCCATTGCCCAGGCCCTGGCTGAGCAGCCCCTGGTGCACCCGGTCGAGCAGGCTTGCGAGGCGTCGCGAGCAGAAGTCGTTGAAGATCTGGGAACGGGCACGCAGTCGGTCGAAGTCTTCGACCGAGAGTTCGAGGCAGATCGTGTCTTCGAGTGCGCGATGCACCGTATGCACCGGCCGGCGCCCCAACAGCGCCCCGATCGGGAAGGACTCGCCGGGGATCAGTTCCCAGGCCTTGCCCGAGATCTGTTCGTCTTCGCTGGGGGTCTCACCACGAATCCGGCCCTGGCGAATGATGTGGAAGCGTTGCGCCGGGCCATGGTCCGGATCGGTGATGCGATCGCCGCTGGCATAAAAGCGGGTCTCCAGGCGCGGCAACAGGAACTCGAGCGCGTCCGCCTCGAGTCGGTCGAACGGGGCATGGGCGCTGAGGAATTCCCGGGTTGTGTCGAGCCCGTCGGACATGGGTGCCTGGTGCAATCGGATGAGCGTTTCCTACTGCAAGACCTGCGCCAGGCATGGATTACCCATGGAAATGAATGGGTTACTCGCCGGGTCGAGTACCAAGCTGGGCCGCGACGTTACTGTCGGTAACACGCCGGCGTTACGGAACGTAACGCAGCGTTTCACAGGTAGTCGGTGACGGCGAAGCCGTGGCCTCGCGATCACCGCCGATGGTCAAGTCCGCGGCAGGTTCTCGCGTTGTCGCCGCTCCCAGAGGGTCTTGCGGCTGATGCCCAGGGCTTGGGCGAGTTGGGTCTCGTTCATGCGGCCCTGATTCTCGAGCACGAAGCGTCGGAAGTAGTCGCTCAGGCTGCCCGGCTGTCCCCGCGGCTCCTTTGCCGAAGTGGCGAGCCCCAGGTGTTCCCAATCGATACGGCTGCCTTCCGACAGGACCACGGCTCGTTCCAGGGCGTTCTCCAGTTCGCGCACGTTACCCGGCCACGAGTAATGCATCATCCGGGCAACGGTCTCGTCGCTCAGCACGACGTCGTGCTTGTCGAAGCGCGACTCGAGTTCGCGCAGGAAGTGGCTTGCGAGCAGGGTCAGATCCTCCATGCGTTCCCGCAGTGGAGGGATCCGGATCTCCAGGACGCGGAGGCGGTAATAGAGATCGGCCCGGAATTCCCCCGCTTCGATCATCGCCTCCAGGTCCCGATGCGTCGCGGCGAGGAGCCGCACATCGACGCGCCGCGCCTGGTTCGCCCCGACCGGCCGGATCTCTCCCTCCTGCAGGACACGCAGCAGACGGGCCTGTGCCGCGGGTGCCAGCTCGCCGATCTCGTCCAGGAACAGCACGCCCCGATGAGCAGCCTCAACCAGGCCTGCGCGCGCCTTGACCGCCCCTGTATAGGCGCCCTGGGCATGCCCGAACAGCTCGGCTTCCACGAGTCCCTCGGGGATCGAGGCGCAGTTCACCGGGACGAAGGGCTGGCCGGCGCGTGGGCTCAGCGTGTGGATCGCGCGCGCGGCGACCTCCTTGCCGGTGCCCGACTCGCCCCGGATCAGCACGGTGGAGTTCGCCGTTGCGACCCTCCGGATCTGGTGCCGGAGGGTCACGATGCCGGGATCCTGGCCAATCAGGCCGCAGTCCTCCGAGGAATCGGAGGTGGCTACGGTCTGCTCTTTGCCGTGGCCGCTACTGCGCAGGGCGGCACGCAAAGTCAGGAGCAGGGCATCATGGTCGAAGGGCTTGGCGATGTAGTCGATCGCGCCCGATTTCATCGCCTCGACTGCGGAGGGCACGGAGGCATAGCTGGTCATGATCACCGTGGGCAGCCGCGGGTACTCCCCGATCAGGGTGGTGCCCTCGCCATCGGGGAGACGCAGGTCGGCCAGCAAAAGGTCGAAGTCCCCGTTTGAGGCCTGCCTGCGCGCACCAGCGAGGTCCTCGGCCAGGGTCACGTCGAATCCCTGGTGTTCCAGGAAGCGCCGCACGCCACGGCGGATGGTGGCCTCGTCGTCGACCAGAAGAATGCGTGTCATGTGGGTACGCCAAGCGGAAAGGTCAGGATGAATTGGGCACCGCCTTCCGGTGCATTGGTCGCCATAAGGCTACCACCGTGGTCCTGTACGATGCTGTAGGCCACCGGCAGCCCCAGGCCTGTTCCCTGTCCGGCCGGTTTGGTCGTGAAAAAGGGTTCGAACAGGCGGTCGATCGTGGTTTCCTGGATCCCCGGACCCTGGTCCCGAATCTCGATCCGTACCCTGCTGCCGGTTTGCTGCGCACGGATGTGGATAGTGGCGCCGGGCGGAGAGGCCTGCTCTGCGTTGGTCAGGAGATTGATGAAGACCTGCAGCAGCTTGGGCCGCGCTCCCTGGAGAAACAGGCCCTCGTTCCCGGAGATGTCGTAGCGGATGTCCTTGCGGCCCGCCAGCCGCGTCAGGCGGGTGGCCTCGGCGACCAGGTCGTTCAGATCGACTGGCTCGAACCGGCTGCGTGGCGGCGTATCCGAGTGTGCGAAGGCGATCAGTGATTGCACGATGGCATTGATGCGGCGCGTCTGTCCGATGATGTCGTCGGCAATGTCGCGGATCTCCTTGGGATCGTCTTCCAGAGGCAGGGTCTGTGCCAGCGATGCGATGCCGGCGAGGGGATTTCCGATCTCGTGGGCAACACCTGCGGCGAAGCGGCCGATCGAGGCGAGACGGTCACTGTGCGCAACCTCGCTCTCGAGCTGCACCCGGGCGGTTACGTCCTCGATCAGGATGACGTAGCCCTCGCGGCGGCCCGTGACCACCTCGAGGGAGGACTTGTGCAGGTTCAGCCGTCGCGGGCCATGGCGCGTTTCGAGGTTCAGCTTGTAGATCTGGCGATCCCCGCTCTCGAGGAAGGCCTGTAGCAGCCCGCCCCACGGCCGCTCCAGTCGCTCGATCAGCTGGCCGACGGCGCTGTCCGTAGAAATGCCGGTGAGGACTCGCAGGGCGTGGTTCCAGCCGGTGATCTCACCTCCCGCGGTCGTGCTGCACACGCCCAGCGGCAGTTCGTGCAGGATCTGCCGATGGAAGCGGCGCAGGGCGTCGAGTTCGGCGGCCAGGCCGGTCAGCGGCAGCCGGACGTCTTCCAGCTGCTGTTCGATGCGGCGAAGGCTCTCGCCGAGGCTGGAGCGTCCTGCGGCGTCCAGCCGCAGGTGCTGGTCCACGATCATGCGGGCGAGGACCGGACCCAGCAACCCGGAAAGGTTGCGCTCGATGCGCTCGCGCAGGCGCTGCAGATCCCGCCGCGAACGGGTGTGGCGCGGCAGCCCCAGATCGTCCAGGGCCCGCTGTACCTCGTGCCGGGCGGGCATCGTGCCTAGCGTCGCACCCAGTTCCGCCTCCATCTCGGTGATGTCGCGCGCCAGCGGCAGGCCGGCGGTGGGAGAAAAGGATCCGCCGGGGCAGCAGGCCTGGCCGGCCTCGATCTCCTCCTGGTTCGGGCGCGACAGCAGTGAACCAAGAACGAACAGCAGGGCGTTCGCACCCAGGCTCAACGTCAACGCGAAGGTCCACGCATCGAAACCGCTCGCGCCCAGGGTCTGCTGCAGTTGGGGTGCCGAAGGCCAGATGCCGGCGTTGCCGAGCAGGGGCGCCACCAGACTGAAGAACCACCCGATGATGCCGGCACTCAAGCCCAACAGGAACCCGACCCGGGTCGCGCGCGGCCACAGCAGCAGGCCGACCAGCCCGGGGAGGAACTGGGTGACCGCGGCGAAGGAGATCAGGCCCAGTTGGGCCAGCCCTTCGACGACCTGCAGGAGCCCGTAGAAGCCGTAGCCCAGCGCGATGATCAGGACGATCCACATGCGCCGGCCCCACAGCAGGTTTCGGTAGAGGTTGGCCGACAATGTCCTGCGTTCACGCACCCGGGCCGGCAGCGACAGGTAGTTCATGCCCATGTTGGCCAGGGCCAGCGTGGTCACGATCATCATTGCGCTGGCGGCGGAGAGCCCGCCGATGAAGACCAGCAGGGCCAACGTCGGCGATTCGAGCCAGGCGGCCAATCCCAAGGCGAAGTAATTCGTGTCCTGGGTCAGGTTGGCGGCTTGCCCGGCCCAGTACAGCACGGGCATCGGCAGGTTGAGCAGTAGCAGGAAGAGTGGAAACCCCCAGGCGGCCTGGGTCAGGGCCCTCGGGTTGATGTTCTCCGTGAACAGCATGTGGAATTGCCGGGGCAGCAGGAATGCGGCAGCGAAGGCCAGCACCATCAGGCTGAACCAGCCTCCTTCGAGTACGGGCGAGTACAGCGCGGTGACCGCCTCCGGATGGCGCTCCAGCCAGGCATCCAGGCCGGCCAGTCCGCCAAAGACCGCGAACAGGCCGATGCCGGCGATGGTCAGCAGGGCCACCAGCTTGACCAGCGACTCGAAGGCGATGGCGACGACGAGGCCCGAGTGCTTCTCGCGCGGCGAGATGTGGCGGGCGCCGAACAGGACCGCGAACAGGGCGATGGTGGCGCTGAACGTCAATGCCAGCAGGTGAGGCGGGGTGTCCGCCGTCAGGACCGCGGCGGATTCGGCCACCGCCTTGATCTGCAGCGCGATATAGGGGAGGACGCCGGCGAGCATGAACAGGGCCACCAATGGTCCGGTCAAGCGGCTGCGGTAGCGGAAGGCGAACAGATCGGCCAGCGAGGTCAACTGATGCTCGCGGGCCAGCCGCAGGATCGGACGCAGCAGCCATGGCGTCGCAGCGAAGGCCAGGGTTACGCCCAGATAGATGGTCAGGTACAGATACCCGTGGGTCTCGAGAAAACCCAGGTTGCCGTAGAACGTCCACGACGTTGCATAGACGCCCAGGGACAGGGTGTAGACCCAGGCGTTGCCGGCGAGACTGCCGAGGGTCCGCGAGCGTTCGGCAGCGAAGGCGATGCCGAACAGCAGCGCCAGGGAAATGACCCCGACCGTGTAGAGCAACCCGAGACTAAGGGTCACGGCGGCGCATCATGCTGACGGCGATCAGGGCGATGAACGCGGCCCAGGCCGCGAAAGGCCACCACCATGCCGGTGCCACCGTGGCCACCCAGGGGACGAGCGGCGACAGGAACAGCAGGATTCCCACGACGACGAGCAACACGCCAACAGACGGGTTCACCGGCAGTCTGCCCAGCCAGATCCGCGATTTGCGAGGTCTCTCATCACGTATTGCCCCTGGATGTATTGCCCCTGGCCATTTGGCGCCGGCCTGATCTCCGCGGTTGCACGGCCTTCATGATATTCCGTTGACGCGCAGGAGCGCCTCGGGGATCGGACCCGCAGGCAAGAGGCGGGAATGCCAATGGGAGCGCGCATGCTGCAGCAACTCGCCGACGGCGCTGGCTCCGCTGGCCGCAAAGCCGGCTTCGATCCCGGGGACGCCGATCGCGGTCAGCACCCGGGCCAGGCAAGCGCCGGCGTCACGACAGTGGACCGGAGTGGCCCCCGAGGACTTCGCGAGCTTGAGATGGTTGTCGGCAATCACCACCGGGTGGTGGAGGTAGCGCGGGGCGGTCCGTTTCAGGGACTGATACAGCTGCACCTGCCGGGGTGCCGAGCCGAGGAGGTCGATGCCCCGCACGACATCGGTGACCCCGAGACCAATGTCATCGACCACCGTCGCGAGCTGATAGGCGAAGAAACCGTCGGCGCGCCGGATCACGAAGTCACCGCCCAGCCAATGCAGGTCGAATCCCAGCGGGCCGAGACAGCGGTCCACGAGGGTCCAGTGGCGCTGGGCGGCCCGCAACCTCAGTGCCTGCGCCTTGCGTCCCGCAGGGAGGCCATTGCGGCAGGTGCCCGGGTAGACGGGGCCCTCCCAGCCGGCCTGGCCGGCGGTCATTACGTCCTTGCGGGAGCAGCCACAGGGGAAGGCGTGCCCATCCGATTGCAGCCGCGTTGCGGCCTCCTCGTAGGCCTGCTCGCGCTGGCTCTGACGGACCACGGGACCGTCCCAGGACAGGCCGAAGCAGTCGAGGGCGCGCAGGATGGCGTCGCTGGCTCCCGGTACGGCGCGCGGGCGATCGATGTCGTCAATGCGCAGATGCCAGCGACCGTTTTGGCTGCGCGCGTCCAGCCATGAGATCACGGCTGCGGTCAGGGAGCCCCGGTGGAGTGGGCCCGAAGGGGTTGGCGCGAAGCGGCCGACGTACGTGGTCAAGACGTCGCCGGCTGGCGCCGGGGAGGGTGGCCGGCCCTCATGCCATCTGTTTCTCCTTGATCTCGGCCAGCGTCTTGCAGTCGATGCAGAGCGTCGCGGTCGGGCGCGCCTCGAGGCGGCGGATGCCGATATCGACGCCGCATGCCTCGCAGTAGCCGTAGTTGCCGAGATCGATGTTGCGCAGGGCCTCGTCGATCTTCTTGCACAGCTTGCGTTCCCGGTCCCGGGCCCGCAGCTCGAGCCCGAACTCCTCTTCCTGGGTCGCGCGATCGGCGGGATCGGCAAAATTCGCCGCATCCTGCTTCATGTGCCCGACGGTACGGCTCACTTCTTCCACCAACTCCTGTTTCCACATCAGCAGGAGTTCCCGGAAATGTGCCAGTTGCGCCTTGCTCATATACTCTTCGCCCGCTTCCGGCTCATACGCGGCGATGCCGCTGGCGACCATATGCTTGGAGGAGGGCTTGGCGTTCTTCGGGTTTGCGGCCATCGTCGCTGATCTCTAGCATGAAATGGGCGCCTTTAGTATCAGAGTCGGCTCCCCACGGCAAGCCCCCGGGTCCTCCGCGATCGCGAGACGCGCGGGGGCTTGCCGTCGGCGGGGGCCTGAAACGCTTGACCGGGCGCGCTGCCCGGGCCGATTCCGGGAGGATGGCATGGACAGACTCGCTGCGCTGATCTTCGATGTCGACGGCACGCTCGCTGATACCGAGCGGGATGGCCATCGGGTGGCCTTCAACCGGGCCTTCGCCGAGGCCGGTCTCGACTGGCACTGGGACGTCGCGCGGTACGGGGCGCTGTTGTCGGTGACCGGCGGCAAGGAGCGCATCCGGAAATTCATCTCCGAGGACTGGCCGGCGATGCTGCAGGAGCCGGATATCGACGCACGTATCAGGGCCCTGCATGCCGCCAAGACTCGCCACTATGTTTCCCTGTTGGCGACGGGTGCGATCCCGCTGCGGCCCGGCGTACGACGCTTGCTGGAGGAGGCGCGCGCATCCGGAATGCGGCTGGCCATTGCCACGACCACGACCCCGGAGAACGTCAGCGCGCTGCTGCGCGCCACCCTGGAAGAGGAGGGGATCGGCTGGTTCGAGGTCATCGGGGCCGGCGACATCGTCCCGGCCAAGAAGCCGGCTCCGGATATCTATCATCACGTGCTGGCGGAACTGGACCTGCCAGCCCGCGCCTGCCTGGCATTGGAGGACTCGGATAACGGTGTACAGGCGGCGAGGGGCGCCGGACTGGCGGTCGTGGTGACCACCAACGACTATACCCGGGGGGAGGACTTCTCCGGTTCTGTGGCGGTGCTGGACGGGTTCGGTGAACCCGGCGCCCCGGCAACGGTGCATGCGGGAGAGCCGCCCGCGGCCGGTCATGTCGATCTGGACAGCCTGGAACGCTGGCACCGGTTGGCCTGGGAGGCCGGCCTGTAGGAGCGACCTCTGGTCGCGATGGGAGTGAGCAGTCCGCAGGGCCCGATCGGCCAGGGGGCGGGCCTCCTACGGGCGCTTCTTGCGGGTCGCCGGTTGCGTGCGAACGCCAAGGACCTGCAGGTCCAGCTCGCCACGGGCCAGTCGAGCACGCAGGCGGGCGTTGGCGAGTTCCGGTGCGGCGCTGCGTATCACCCGCTGGTCGGCGGTCATCAGGATGCTGTAACCGCGCTGCAGCACGGCATCGGGGTCCAGGGCCCTCAGCCTTCCGGCGACGGCGTCCAGCCGTGACCGGTCCCGGCCCAGCCGATTGCGCACTTCGCGCCGGAGGCGTTCTTGCAGGCCTTCCATCCGGCCGCGCTGCAATTGCAGTGACCGGGACGGACGCGCCTGCAGGAGGCGATGCCGCAGTTGCTGGAGGCGCGCCTGTGACGCCCCGATACGCAGCGCCGGGCTGTGCAGCCGCAGTTCCAGCGCTAGCTGCCGCAGCCGGGACCGCTGGCGTTCCCTCTGACCGCGAACCCCCCGGTCCAGTCGGCCGCGCAGTTCGTCCAGGCGCAGCAGATGCTGTTCCAGGCGCCGACCCGGATGCATGCGCCGCAGCCGCGCCAGCATCTGCGCCAGCGACTGTTGGCGTGCCCGCAGCTGGCTGGCGAGCGCCTGGCGCATGCGGGTCCGGGACTCGGCCAGTTGGCGGCTGAGCATCGCGCCATCCGGGCTCACGGCCTCTGCAGCCGCGGTGGGCGTCGAGGCGCGCAGGTCGGCGACGTAATCGGCGATGGTGGTGTCGGTCTCATGCCCGATCCCCGTGACCACCGGGATCGGGCAGGCGGCGATTGCGCGGGCGACGGCCTCCTCGTTGAAGGCCCAGAGATCCTCCAGCGAGCCCCCGCCACGTGCAAGGATCAGTACGTCCACCATGGCCTCCTCGCTGGCCTGTTCCAACGCCTGCACGATCTGGGGCACTGCCGCAGCGCCCTGTACAGCGACCGGGTAGAGCTTGAAGGGCAACAGGAGCGGGAAGCGGCGTGCCAGTGTGCGGGCGATGTCGTGGCGGACATCGCCCTGGGGTGAGGTGATCACGCCAAGCCGGTGTACCAGGGGCGGGAGTGGCAACTTGCGTTCGGGCTCGAACAGTCCCTCCACCAGCAGCCGCGCCTTCAAGCGCTGGAAAGCTGCCAGCAGGCGTCCTTCTCCGGCAGTCTCGAGTCGTTCGACGATGATCTGAAACTGGCCGCGGGCCGTGTAGACGCCGGCGCGGCCCAAAATCTGAACCCGGTCGCCGTCGGCAAAGGTGGCTGCGTTGCGGCTCTGCCCCCGGAACAGCGTGCAGCTGACACTCGCGTTTGCGTCCTTGAGTGAGAAGTATCGGTGTCCCGAAGCGTAGCGCTTGAGGTTGGAGACCTCGCCCTCGACCCACACCGCGCCCAGTCGCGCGCGCAGCAGGTCGTCGGCCTGCTGATTCAGTTCGCTGACGCTGAGGACGCTTCGCTCGCTTGCCATGTGGTTCCGGCCGTAGGGCTCAGGTGGATCCGCAGCTTAGCAGGGAAGACCTCGGACTCGGGGACTCGGGTAGCCAGAAGGGCCTTGAGTCACGCGCGGCGCTTGCAGGCTCGCTACAGGTTTTCTTTACCGGAATGCCCGCGAATTTTATACTGAGCGGCTATTTTCCTTCACCCTCGTCCTCAACCCCAGGAGCAGCCCATGCGCATACTCGCGGAAGCCCTCACCTTCGACGACGTGCTCCTGCTCCCCGGACACTCCACCGTCATGCCCCGTGACGTCGATCTGACCACGCATTTGACCCGGGAGATCACCCTCGGCTCGCCGCTACTGTCGGCGGCGATGGACACGGTGACCGAGGCGCGGCTGGCCATTGCCATGGCCCAGGAGGGTGGGGTTGGCATCGTGCACAAGAACATGAGCATCGAGGCCCAGGCCGAGCACGTCCGCCAGGTGAAGAAGTTCGAGGCCGGGGTGATCAGCGACCCGATCACGGTCGCTCCCGGTACCAGCATCGGCGAGGTCATGGAACTGACCCGCGCGAACCGGATCTCCGGGGTCCCGGTGGTGGACGGCACCGATCTGGTCGGGATCGTGACCTCCCGGGATCTTCGCTTCGAGACCCGCATGCATGCGCCGGTGTCCGAGATCATGACGCCGAAGGAGCGCCTCATCACGGTGCCGGAGGGCGCCGACAAGGACCATGTGATGGAGTTGCTGCACAAGTACCGTATCGAAAAAGTGCTGGTCGTAAACGACCGCTTCGAATTGCGCGGCATGATTACCGTGAAGGATATCCAGAAGTCCTCCGAGCATCCGGGCGCCTGCAAGGACGATCGGGGCCGGCTGCGTGTCGGGGCCGCGGTGGGCGTGGGTGCCGGTACCGATGAACGGGTCGCGGCACTGGTCGAGGCCGGTGTCGACGTGATCGTGGTCGATACCGCCCATGGTCATTCCCAGGGTGTGCTCGACCGGGTGCGCTGGGTCAAGCAGCACTATCCCGACGTGCAGGTCGTCGGCGGCAACATCGCCACCGCCGATGCGGCCCGTGATCTGGTGGCGGCCGGGGCCGATGCGGTCAAGGTCGGCATCGGGCCGGGATCGATCTGCACCACCCGGATCGTTGCCGGGGTCGGGGTTCCGCAGATCACGGCCATCGCCAATGTCGCTGCGGCTCTGGAGGGTACGGGAGTCCCGGTGATTGCCGATGGCGGCGTGCGCTTCTCGGGGGATCTCGCCAAGGCGATCGCGGCTGGCGCCCACAGCGTGATGCTCGGTTCCCTGTTTGCCGGAACCGAGGAGGCGCCGGGCGAGGTCGAGCTCTTCCAGGGGCGGTCGTACAAGTCCTACCGCGGGATGGGCTCACTCGGCGCGATGCAGCAGGGCTCTTCGGACCGCTACTTCCAGGATGCCGACGCCGGTCCCCAGAAGTTCGTGCCCGAGGGGATCGAGGGCCGGGTTCCCTACAAGGGGTCCATCACCGCGATCATCCACCAGTTAACCGGCGGGCTGCGCTCCTCCATGGGCTACGTCGGCGCCCGCTCGATCGAGGAAATGCGGACCAAGCCGCAGTTCGTGCGGGTCACCTCGGCGGGCATGCGCGAGAGTCACGTCCACGACGTCGCGATCACCAAGGAAGCACCGAATTACCGGCGCGATTGAGGACCGATCGCGCGGCTGGTCCGGCCCGTGGCTCAGGGGTGCGGATGTAGGAGCGGCCTCCGGCCGCGATCCAGCTGTGTGTCTTGGTCATGATCGCGACCAGAGGTCGCTCCTACGAACCCGGCACGGAAGGAGCCCCGCCCCTGGCCGATGGGTTTCCCGCCGCCCGATCGGCGCTAGGGCTCGCCTCGTACGGGGGAAGGCTAACGCGCAGAGTGCGTTTTCCCGACAGAACGGCCTGCGGAGATTGCGTGATAATCAGGTGGTTTTTCCCTCGATGACTGGGTGACGAGATGATTCAAGACGTACACGCACACCGCATCCTGGTGCTGGATTTCGGTTCCCAGTACACACAGCTGATCGCCCGGCGCGTGCGCGAGGCGGGTGTCTACTCGGAGATCCATCCCTGGGACATGAACCCCGAGGCCATGCGCGACTTTGCCCCCAGCGGCATTATCCTCTCGGGGGGTCCGGAGTCGGTGAACATGGCGGATCCGCCGCGTGCGGAGGCCCTGGTCTTCGAACTGGGGGTCCCGGTCATGGGTATCTGTTACGGCATGCAGACGATGGCCGCGCAGCTGGGCGGGAAGGTCGAGCCTTCGAGTCATCGTGAGTTCGGTTACGCCCAGGTCCGCGCGCGCGGCCATACCCGCCTGCTGACCGATATCGAGGACCATACGACGGCCGAGGGCTACGGCCTGCTGGACGTGTGGATGTCGCACGGCGACCGCGTCACTGCATTGCCTCCCGGCTTCAAGCTCATGTGCTCCACCGACTCCGCCCCCATCGCTGGCATGGCCGACGAGGAACGCGGGTTCTACGGCCTGCAGTTCCATCCGGAGGTCACGCACACCCGCCAGGGTAAGCGCATCCTGTCGCGCTTCATCCACGAGATCTGCGGCTGCGAGGACCTGTGGACCGCAGACAACATCATCGACGACATGATCGACCGCGTGCGCGAGCAGGTCGGTTCCGACCACGTGCTGCTGGGTCTCTCCGGCGGGGTGGATTCCTCGGTGGTGGGCGCCCTGTTGCACAAGGCGATCGGCGACCAGCTGACCTGCGTATTCGTGGACACGGGGCTGCTGCGTCTGCATGAAGGCGACCAGGTGATGGCCACCTTCGCCCGGCACATGGGGGTGACGGTCATCCGGGTGGACGCCGAGCAGCGCTTCCTGAAGGCGCTGGAAGGCGTCAGCGATCCCGAGAAGAAGCGCAAGGTCATCGGCGGACTGTTCATCGACGTCTTCGACGAGGAGGCGGGCAAGCTGTTCAACGCGCGCTGGCTGGCACAGGGAACGATCTACCCGGACGTGATCGAGTCGGCGGGTTCCAAGACCGGCAAGGCCCACGTGATCAAGTCCCACCACAACGTCGGCGGCCTGCCGGAGCACATGAAGATGGGTCTGGTCGAGCCGCTGCGCGAGCTGTTCAAGGACGAGGTGCGCAGGATCGGCGTGGAACTGGGCCTGCCCTCCGAGATGGTGTACCGCCACCCATTCCCCGGCCCGGGGCTGGGCGTGCGCATCCTGGGCGAGGTGAAGAAGGAATACGCCGACCTGCTGCGGCGGGCCGACGACATCTTCATCGAGGAACTGCGCCGCGCGGATCTCTACGACCGGGTTTCCCAGGCCTTCGCGGTATTCCTGCCGGTGCGTTCCGTTGGCGTGATGGGCGACGGCCGCCGCTACGATTACGTGGTCGCGCTGCGTGCCGTCGAGACCATCGACTTCATGACCGCCCGCTGGGCACATCTGCCGTATGAGTTTCTCGACCTCGTCTCCCGTCGCATTATCAATGAGATAGATGGAATATCTCGTGTTACCTACGATATTTCCGGAAAACCGCCCGCCACCATCGAGTGGGAGTGATCCAACGGGGTCGGACCAAGCCAATCCATTGATCCCTATAGCAATTGAGGCGAAAAACACCCCGAAAAAGCGCTTAAAGGGCCAGTTTGGGTGCTCAAAACGACGCCCTAACAGCGGAAACCCTTGGCGCGGCCAACCCGGCTCCTCATGCGCTCCGCGAATCGGTTGGCGGCTCGATCGCTTCTCTTAAGCAGGTGTTTTGGCCATCCAAAATGGCCTTCTAAGGTACCCGTTCACCCCAACTGGGGCCTTTGTGCTTTGTCTTAACAACGACTTGGCTTGGTCCGACCCCAGAGACCCCAGAGACGTCCTGCGCGGGCTCCTCTACGGGTCGCTGGCAAGACCGGGCGATTGATCCCGTAACTTGACCCGCATGACGGATTGGGCCAAGGGTGAGCGATGTGGTTGAACTCGTCTCCTCTTGTTGGTCAGCGATCGGGCCGGCCCCACGGGAGGTTGGTTTGCGGAGAATGGGATCGGGGAGCCGAGCCGCAAAAGCTGCCGAGGGCGTTGCCATGAATGCGATCATCAAACCCACGTCTGCTGCCGACTGGGATGTTGCGCGGGTGCGGCGGGACTTCCCGATTCTGGACCAGGAGGTGCATGGCCATCCGCTGGCCTACCTCGACAACGCCGCGACGACGCAGAAGCCGCGCTCGGTGATCGAGGCGATGGACCAGTACTACCGGCGCGACAATGCCAATGTGCACCGCGGTGTCCACGCGCTTGCGGAACGGGCGACGACGGAGTTCGAGGCGGCGCGCGAGTCGGTGCGGCGGTTCATCAATGCCGCTTCGACGCGCGAGATCGTCTTCGTGCGCGGCACCACCGAGGCCATCAACCTGGTGGCGTCGAGCTTCGGGCAGGGATTGCGCGAGGGTGACGAGGTCATCCTCACTGCGATGGAGCACCACGCGAACATCGTCCCCTGGCAGCTGCTGCGCGAACGGAGTGGTGTCGTCCTGCGGGTGTTGCCGATCACCCCGGAAGGGGAGTTGGACCTGGAGGCGTTGCCCGGTCTGTTCAGTGCCCGCACGCGCCTGCTCGCCCTGACGCACGTGTCCAATGCGCTTGGAACGATCAACCCAGTACGGCACATTGTTGCGATGGCGCATGAACACGGGGTTCCCGTGCTGCTGGACGGTGCCCAGGCCGTGCCGCACATGCGGGTGGACGTCCAGGCTCTGGATTGCGACTTCTATGCCTTCTCCGGGCACAAGCTGTTCGGACCCACCGGCATCGGTGTCCTCTACGGGCGCGAGCTCCTGCTGCAGGCGATGCCCCCGTACCAGGGCGGCGGCGAGATGATCCGCATGGTGAGCTTCGAAAAAACCACCTTCGCGGGACTGCCCTACCGATTCGAGGCAGGCACCCCGGACATCGCCGGCGCCATCGGTCTGGGCCGGGCGATCGAGTATCTCGAGAAGCTGGACTGGGACGCCGCGACGGTCTACGAGCACCGCTTGCTCGAGTACGCTACCGATCGACTGAAAGACATCCCGGGTCTGCGTGTCATCGGCGAGGCGCGAGACAAGGTTGCGCTGGTTTCCTTCGTGATGGACGACGTGCACCCGCACGACATGGGCACGATCCTCGACCACAGCGGTCTGGCGGTTCGCGCCGGCCACCACTGCGCGATGCCGGTGATGACCTTCTATCAGGTACCCGCCACCTCCCGGGCGGCGATGGCCTTCTACAACACCGCGGAGGAGATCGACCGGCTGGCGGCGGCCCTGCGGCATGCGCGGGAGCTTCTGGCATGAGTGAACTGAACGACCTGTACCAGGAACTGATTCTGGATCACAAGCGGCATCCCCGGAACTTCCGCGACATGCCCGATGCCACCCGGGCGGTGGACGGCCACAACCCGCTTTGCGGGGACCAGTTGCGGCTGTTCGTGAAGGTCGTGGAGGGGCGGGTCGAAGACGTCAGTTTTATCGGTGTGGGCTGCGCGATTTCAATGGCATCCGCGTCAATGCTCACTGAGGCTGTGAAAGGAAGGGCCGTGGACGAGGCGCAACGCCTGTTCGCCGATGTGCACGATCTTCTGACCAGCGATGACCCGCACACCGATCCCGCCGAACTCGGCAACCTTGGCGCACTCGCCGGCGTTCACGAATATCCGATGCGGGTCAAGTGCGCGACGCTGTGCTGGCATACGCTGGACACAGCGTTGACCAGCGATGCCGACTCGGTGACCACGGAGTGAGCGATTTCGACCCACCTCCAGGCGTGTGGTGCCGCGATTCCCGTTTCGATCGAGGGGGTTGCGGCGGGAGGTTCCCAGGGTCCCGGCGAAGCGTCTGAGTCATCCTCTATCCGATCGCGTCCGAGACGAAATTTTGGTGGAAAGATCCCGTACAGGTGCTAGAGTCATTAACACCACTCGTAACAAGGAGGTCGCCATGATTTACTGGGCATTGATCTTTCTGATCGTCGCCATCGTTGCGGGAGCTTTGGGATTGACCGGCGTTGCCGGAGCGGCCACGAACATCGCCTGGATCCTGTTCGTCGTCGGTCTGGTGCTCGCGCTCGTGTTCCTGGTTACGGGCAGAAGACCGCGGATCTGAGCTTTCCCTCGTATCGGCGGCCGGAGGGTGATTCTGGCCGCCGATGCGACGATTAACCATCTCGAGACTGCCAGCCGTTACCGTGGAGATCGGCGGTGGCAGGTCTTGCATAGGAGGAAACGGATGAGCCCTGTTCGCATTCTCGGTATCGCCCTGCTGGTCGCAGGGATCGTCGCCCTTTATTTCGGCTGGCAGGCCTCCGAGGGATTCGTCGACCAGGCACACGAGGCCCTGACCGGTCGCTTCACCGATGAGACCATGTGGTACTTCATCGGTGGCGGTGTCGCTGTGGTGGTTGGCCTGCTGCTGACCCTCTTTGGCGTTCGCCGATAGGGTCGGAACCGCCGTTCCGGGTACGGTTCGGCTGCCCGGCACCCTGCGCCTGTCGCTGCGTAGGGTGCCGATGAGCGCAAGCGAATGGCACCAGTGGGGGTTGCGTCGCACGGCATCGTGCGCGCAAACGCGGCAAATGCGAGTCAACCCGCGAGCCGCAGTACCGGGACGATGCCAAACCAGAGTATGAAGGTGAGAGAGGCCGCCATCAGGCCATCGATGCGGCCCGGAGAAGCCGCGGATTCGATGCGTCTGTATAGCAGCCAAGTCAGCCACAGGGCGTGAGGGACGGCAAGATAGGCGATCCCCGCGTAGGCCCCATTGGCCACGCCGAAGAGGTCCCATAGTACCGCCGCAGCCGCCGCGAGTACTGTGAACGCGGTGGCCAGCCACAGCGTGTTCCGGTGCCCCAGGCGTACGGCCAGCGTGCGCTTGCCGGCAGCCGCATCGGCTTCGAGGTCGGGAATGCCCGATAGGGTGATCGACGGCAGGATCGCCAGCAGCAGCGGCAGGCTCAGCAGCCAAGGCAGCGGATCCTGCCAGTGCCCGCCCAGGAACACGAAGCCACACAGGATCACGCCGAGGCTGTGGGTGACCGCCACGTCGATCTCGCCCAGTCCGCGGTAGCTGAGTTTCATGGGCGGCACGGTGTAGCCGATGGCCAGGAACGTCAGCAGAGCCAGCACCGCGAGCGCTGCCGCTGCGGAGCCCGGCGTCAGGGTCAGGAGCGCCACGGTGGCCGCGACGAAGGCGGCCAGGCTGACCGCAATGCCGGCCTGAACCTCCCGCGGGCTCAGTAAGCCTTCGACCAGCACCCGGGAGCCTCCGGTGAACATGCTGAAGAAGCGGTTGTTGCGGTCACTGCGTACGTCCAGCAGTTCATTGCTCAGGACCGTCGCCACCTCCAGCAGGAACAGACAGAGATAGCCCAGCCAGAAGACCGGGTTGCCGAACACGCCGCCCGGCGGCCCGGCTGCGAGCGCCCCGGCAGTGTAGGCCAGCCAGGTCATCGGGTAGAACTGTAGGCGCACGCCCCGGAGCCAAGAGCTTGCTTTGTGGCGCAGCCGCTCGCTGGGTGTGAACCGGCCACGTTGCAGCCTCTGGCCCTGGCGGCGGGCGCGGTCCAGCCAGCGCTGGCGTTGCTCCGGGCTCGAGGTCCGCACCGGGCCGAAGACCAGAGAGCGCACCGGCCGGATGCCACAGAAGCCCAGGGTCGCACGCGCCATCGCTTCGCGACCGGGCTGGCGATAGACCAGGCGATGAATCAGCGGTGGGGTATCCATGGTCGTGATCAACTGCGCTGAACGTTCGCCCAGCAATCCCTGGTAACCGGTGCCTCCCTCGCAGGTCCGGAACGCAAAGCCGGGGGTAAACACCCGGTCCAGGAACCCTTTCAGCAAGGCCGGCATCGTTCCCCACCAGGTCGGGTAGACGAACACCAGGTGCTCGGCCCAGACGATCAGTTCCCGTGCCTCCCGTAAACCCGCTTCCAGCGGCTGCTGGTTCGGTGATTCCCTGCGCACGTGGGGGTCGAACTCCAGCGCCGAGAGACGCAAGTTTCGGACCTCGGCGCCGGCCTCTCGTGCCCCCGTTTCAAACGCCGCGGCCAGTGCTCCGCACAGGCTCTCGACGCGAGGGTGCCCAAGAACGACCAGTACCTTCATGCCACGCTCTCGTCGAAAGTCAAGGATGCTGGCGACGATAAGGAACTCGCTACCGCTGCGCAATGGGGCCTGGCCGGGCGGTTCATCGGTGCTTTTGCGTTGTGGGGATTGAGCCCCGTAGACGGCGATGCTGCAGGTAACCCGGGATGCGACGGCTTTCTCAACCGCCGGGAGCCGGTGCCCGGTGCCGTCTGCTACGTAACAGCCGGACCAGCCGCACCAGCAGCCAGGCCAGGACCAGGATCACCACCACACCGAAGACCACCGGGATCAACAGGGCGAGCAGGATCGCGACCAGGCTGCCGCCGGTTTCGGAAGTCGCGATCAGGGGGTTGCCGAGGCCGCCGGTCGACGCCGTGGATACGCCGCGCGCCAGCACGGTCGTTCCCTGTGTGATGCCCGCTGCACCACCGCCCAGCAGAGCCGCGATGCCCCACTGCAGTAGCCCGTGCATCTCCGGCAGCAGCGCCGCAACGATGACCGTGCCGCCCCCAATGGCCGCCGGAGTGGCCAGGGTGTCGAGCAGGTTGTCGACAATGGGGATGTAGTACGTGCCGATCTCGAGCAGGGCCGCAATGCCCACCACCATCAGCACCGGGTCGGAAGCCAGCCAGGCGAATTGCTCGCCCAGTTCCAGCAGCCCGAAGCGCGTGGCAAGCCCCAGCGCCAGCACCGGCAGGAACACCCGCAATCCCGCCGCGGCGCTCAGGCTGATGCCCGCCATCAGCGCGGGAAGGGTGCCCAACTCACTGATGGCGTCCATGACACGTATTCTAGCCAATCGCCGCGCTGAGGTTTCCGATGCTGCGCAGCCCGACGGCGTGGCAGGGGACCGATAGGCATCGGTTGCTGCGTTCGACTTACAACCGGCTGCAGGTGTATTGCTCGCCAAACGCGTCTTCGAGCACAAGCTGCGTGGGCGTTTCGGCGAGAATGCGCGTGGTCTGCGTATGTGGGAGTTCCGGAAACAGCGACGTGATCTGCAGGATCAGCTGGCGCTGCAGTTCAACGCCCAGAGTCGACCCTGGGGACAGTTCCAGCGTTTCCACGGTGACCGTGACGTTCTGCTGTTCGCGCAGCCATTGCCCACGGCTCGTCGCCGCCAGCGTCAACGGCCACCTTCCGAAGAGCACGATGGCATCCCCCTCGCTCTCGTAACGCCCCTCGGGATTCAGGTGAGCGCGGGTGTCCAGCTGCAGGGTCAGCTCACTCTGGCCGACGGCCGCCAGCTGTACCTTCGCGGGGCAGGACCAATAGCCCGCCAACTCCGAACTGGCAGCCTCGGTCGCAAATCCGCCTGCGACAAGGAGGAGGAGTACAAGATCACGCCAGGAGCCCTTCATGTCAGTTGGTCCGCCTCATGCCCATGCCACGGGGAAAACACCCGAAGAGATGCCCAGTATGCAGTCCTGGAACAGCGATGCCACGGAATGCGTGCAAAAATAGGGGGGCAGGTCTCCTGTCCGGTTCCGACAGCAGAAACCCCTGGGTCATGCGGAATACGCTGCCGGGTTGCCGCAGCGATTGCCTTGAGAGGCTCTGAACAGAGCGAGGCCGGCAAGGTGCAGGCGGACGGTTTCACCACGATTGCGCTTGGGCGTCACGAATCGGCACATGGCCGGAGGTGTGTTGGAATGCGAGAGCCTTGTGCAGAAGGTGATGCATGATCGGCGCCATTTCCGGCGACATCATTGGTTCGGTGCACGAGGGTGCGGCGCCTCAGCCGAAGGGCTTTCCACTGTTCGTACCCGGCTCGCGGTTCACGGACGATACGGTTCTGACGGTTGCGGTGGCCAGCGCGGTGATGGCCGGTACCGACTACGCGGACTCGCTCCGGAAGTGGGGACGGCGCTACCCGCGGGCCGGGTACGGCGGTTGGTTCTACCGCTGGCTCTTCGAGGCGGACGCACCCGCGTATAACAGCTTCGGCAACGGGTCGGCGATGCGCGTCGCGGCCATTGGCTGGGCCTTCGACGATCTCGACGCCGTGTTGCGCGAGGCGGCCCGGAGCGCGGAGGTCACGCACGATCACCCGGAAGGGATCAAGGGCGCGCAGGCGGTGGCGGCGGCGGTGTGGGCCGGGCGGACAGGGCAGAGTAAGGACCGGATTGCGGCCTCCTTGTGGGAGCGCTTCGGCTACGACTGCGACCTCGATTGGAACACCCTGCAAAGCCGCGGCGGGTTCGACATGACCTGCCAGGGCACGGTGCCGGCCGCGGCCGCTGCCTTCCTGCAATCGACGGATTTCGAGGATGCCGTGCGTCGCTCCGTCTCGCTCGGCGGTGATGCGGACACGCTGGCGTGTATCGCGGGGGCGATGGCCGAAGCGTATTACGGATGCGTGCCGGACAGCATCCAGGCCGAGGTGATGGCCCGTCTGGATCCGGCGCTGCGCGCGGAAGTCGTCGCTTTCGCACAACGGTATGGTGTCCCGATTGCGGAGCGGAACCATTCGGGAAACGCACCGAGCTGATGCTCGCACTGGTTTTTCCGGGGTGGCGGCGGGAGCATCAGCGTGGCTGTCACCGGCGCACCGGCGATGCAGCCGGCGTAGAGCACAGGTTCGTTGCGCATGTCCCGGGGTCGCGCGGCGCTGTCGACGACGTCACCGATGGCAAGCCGGCCGCCAGGTTTCAGGATGCGAAAAGCGGCTCCCCGGAAGACCGGGGGTTTGTCCGGAGACAGGTTGATCACGCAGTTGGAGATGATCGCGCCGGCCGTTGCGGAATCGCGCAGAAAGAGTGCGACATGGCCGGAAAGGGCGGGCTGTCGCCCGGGGTCGTGTGTCTGTTCCCGTATCGCCTCTCTTTGGTCCGGCCGAACGCGCGGCAATCGGCTCGAGCCACCAAGGCGGACCGCGGTGCATGGCAAATGAGCCACCTCAGAGGCCGATCAGCTCCGCATGGAGACCGGTTGCGATCACGGCCTGCAAAATATCGTGACTCTGCAGTCTCTCGGGATCGAATTTCACCACCAGAAGGTGGGACCTCCCGTTATCACTGGATGCGGCGGCCACGCCGTTCAGGGCCAGGAGTCTGTTTTCAAGACTGATCCGGGTTTCGGGGTCGATGCTCTCATCGATGTGTACCGTCACGTCGGCGATGGCGTCATTCATCGCGGCTACCTCCGGGCAAGCAGGCTGCTGATGAGCCGCGCATGTCCTCGCCCCGGGGGGCGGACCGCACGTACCTTGTTTTGCCTGACGACCGCAGGCTTCAGTGATAGTAGACGCAGATCGCGGAGTTTGCGTGATGCGGGCATCGTTCGCAGTCCGGGAAGTGGCGTTCCGTCGACGGTTCCCGGATTCGTGGCGAAGGACGGGTGACGGGGTCATGGCAATGGGAACGCTTGATGCCTCAAGAGGTCGGAATCCGCGTATAATTAAAATCTTATGGCTCCGGCAAAAGGAGCCAGTGAATGCTGGCCCGATGGATTCGATGGAGGACCCGATGTACCCGCACGTTTTGCGCGCAGCTGCGTTGCTGCTGACCCTGTTTTTTGCGAGCAGCGGCCTTGCCGCGGACGAACCCGCAAGCCGTTCCATCTTCGGCTGGGTCGAGCGGGTCGAAATTTTTCCTGAAGGAATATCGCTGAAGGCCAAGATGGATACCGGGGCCACCACATCGTCGCTGAATGCGCTGAACAAGGAGGCCTTCCGCCGCGATGGGGAGCGCTGGATCGCCTTTGACATCATCGACCCCGAGACTCCGGACAGCAAGGTGCGGCTGGAGCGCAAAGTCACCCGATACGTCCGGATCATTCGCCACGATGGCGAGCACCAGCGGCGGCCCGTGGTCACGATCGGACTGTGCATGGGTAGCGTCTACCGCGAAGAGGAAATGAACCTGGTCGACCGTACGCAGCTGAATTACCAGGCCCTGGTGGGCCGTAATCACATGGCGGGGGCCATCGTGGTGGACCCGGCGGAGACGTTTACCCAGTCGCCCCGCTGCGCGTTGCCGGAGGGCGTCCCGGACCCCACGGGATTGCACCCGGCAGTTGATCCTTCGGCTTACGATGCGGCCCCGGCGGCAGGGAAGCGGCACGTGGCGCGGGGGTTATGAGGCGCCTGCACCTTCCGCTGCTGATTCTGTTTCTGACAGCGCTCAGCCTCGGGGTCTTTTATCACAAGGTCTGGAATCTCGGCTTCCCGGTGCTGCCGGCCCAGACCACTGACAACTGGACCGTCGAAGCGCGCGTCGCGTTCGAGCCAACGGGTGGCGCGCTCACCGCCCGGCTGTTCCTGCCGCATGAGCCACCCGGCTTTGCCCTTCTGGACGAACACTTCGTATCCCGCGGCTACGGTTTGGCCACCGGTATGGACGGTGCTAACCGGGAAGCAACCTGGACCACACGCAGTCCGAGCGGTCGGCAGGTGGTCTACTACCGTGCCACGGTCTACCAGTTGCAACGCTCTCTGCGAACCCAGCCGGACTACCCTGGCCCCGCCGATGTCCCGGATCTGGACGAGCCCTACCGGTCCGCGGCCGAGACCATCGTCGAGCAGGTGCGTGCGCGTTCCGCCGACATCACCAGCTTCGCGACCGTGCTGGTACGCGACCTGCTCAGTGGTGCCGATGAGAACGTGCGTCTGTTCCAGCCCGGGAATGCCAGCGATCGCGACCGCGTGGCTGTCGCGATCGAACTGCTGGCGGGTGCCCGTATACCGGCCCGCATGGCCCATGGGCTGCAGTTGACGGATCGTGGCCGGGACCTGCAGCCCCGGACCTGGCTCGAGGTCCACAACACCCGTGAGTGGGTTGCGATCAACCCCAACGACGGCAGCGTGGGCTACCCCGATCACTTCCTGGTCTGGTGGTACGGAGATGAGGATCCGATAGAACTCAACCGTGCCGGCAACGCGCAGGTCAGCTTCGCGGTCAGCCGAAATTTTCAGGACGCGGTGGATACCGCTCAGCAGCGCGCGAAACTCCTGAACTCCCGGGTGATGGATTTTTCGCTGTTCGGCCTGCCGGTGCAGACCCAGAACATGTACCGGGTACTTCTGATGGTCCCGGTCGGCGCGATGATCATCGTGCTCTTGCGCAACGTGGTCGGCGTGCAGACTTTCGGCACCTTCATGCCGGTACTGATCGCACTGTCGTTTCGCGAGACCGAGTTGCTCGGCGGGGTGATCCTGTTCACCCTCATCGTGTCCCTGGGGCTGGCCATCCGGTTCTATCTGGAACACCTGAAGCTGCTGCTGGTACCCCGGCTGGCGGCCGTGGTCAGCATCGTGGTGATGCTGATGCTCACCTTGAGTATCCTCAGTCACCGCCTGGGGATCGAACATGGTCTGGCCATCGCGTTGTTCCCCATGGTGATCCTGGCGATGACCATCGAACGCATGTCGATCGTCTGGGAGGAGCACGGGGCTGGGGACGCGATCCGGCAGGGGATCGGAAGCCTGATGGTCGCGGTGGCCGGATATCTGCTGATGATCAATCCCTATATCGAGCACCTGATCTTCGTGTTCCCGGAACTACTCCTGATCGTGCTCGCTGCCACTCTGCTGCTGGGGCGTTATACGGGGTACCGCCTGTCTGAGTTGCTGCGGTTCCGGGTGCTGGCCGGGCGCTCCGGTCCATGAAGTGGTTCATCACCCCTGGGGAACTGCGCCGCCAGGGTGTCGTGGGCATGAACCGCCGCAACACCCAGATGATCGCTGCACTGAATCCGCGCAGTCGCTACCCCCTGGTGGACGACAAGCTGCAGACCAAGGCTGTCGCGCTCGGCGCCGGCATCTCGGTACCCGAATTGTACGGGGTGATCGAGACCAACCACGACGTCCGGCACCTTCCTGCCATCGTCGCCGGGCGCGAGGACTTTGTGATCAAGCCCGCTCACGGCAGCGGTGGCAACGGGATTCTGGTGCTCACGGGCAGGGTGGGCGAGCAATTTCGCAAGGCCTCCGGCCTGCTGGTGGATCTGGATGGTCTCAAGCACCACGTTTCCAACATCCTGAGCGGCATGTACAGCCTCGGCGGCCAGCCGGATCGGGCGATGATCGAATACCGGGTCCTCTTCGACCCGTTGTTCGAACAGGTCAGTTTTCAGGGTGTGCCCGATATCCGCACGGTGGTCTACAAGGGCTACCCCGCGATGGCGATGGTGCGACTGCCGACCCGCGCCTCCGACGGCAAGGCCAACCTGCACCAGGGCGCCGTGGGGGCGGGTATTGATATTGCCACCGGCGTCACCGGCCACGGCGTTCTGCTGAACGACATCGTCGATCGACACCCGGATACTGGCGCCCCGCTAGGTGGTATCGCGATCCCCGGCTGGGGCCGCCTGCTGGAATTGGCCGCCGGCTGTTACGAACTCACCGGGCTGGGTTACCTTGGCGTCGATGTGGTACTCGACCGCGACCGCGGCCCGCTGATCCTCGAACTGAACGCCCGGCCGGGCCTTGCCGTGCAGATTGCGAACGGCACCGGCCTTCTGGGTAGCGTCGAACGCATCGATGCGCGCGCAGCGCAGAGCGCCCTCAGTCCTGCTGAACGGGTTGCATTCGTTCGGGGCCTTGCATGGCACCAATGAGTCGGCCCGGCTGGGCCGGGGGTGTTCGCGCGCTCCTACGGTGCCTGGTAGGCCGCGAGGAGAGGGAATCCACGGCCGTCCCTGGCCGCGCGCGGGTCAGGCAGCGTCGGCCAAAGGGTCCATCTGTCCGGGGCGCGAGACCTTCAGCGTAACCAGTTCCTCGGAGCTGGTTGGATGGATCGGGATGGTCAGGTCGAAGTCACGCTTGGTTGCACCCATGCGCACCGCGACTGCGAAGCCCTGCAGCATCTCGTCTACAGCATCGCCGACCATGTGGATGCCGACCACGCGTTCGTCCTCTCCCGCGCAGACCAGCTTCATCGCAATCGGTGCGATGTCAGCTTCGGCGAAGGCACGGGCGAGGCCGCCGTACTCCGTCTCGTACACGTGTACCGCGTCGCCGAAGCGTTCCACCGCCTGTGGCTCGGTCATGCCGACCGCGGCAGTGGGGGGGTGGGTGAAGGTGACCGTCGGGAGTTGCTGATAGTCCACCGGTAACGGGTTCCGTTCCGGTACGAACCAACGGTCGGCAAGCCGGCGCCCGGCGGCGATGGCCACGGGTGTCAGCGGTCCCTTGCCGATGATGTCGCCCAAGGCGAACACGCCAGGTACGTTGGTCTCCTGCCATTCGTCCACCGGAACGGTATGATTCGGGCGGATCTCGACGCCAGCGGCCTCCAGGCCGATATCCCGCGTCTTTGGGCGCCGGCCGACGGCCCATAGAACCCGTTCAAAGGGACCAAATTCCCG
>SKJG01000102.1 GCA_007116035.1 Thioalkalivibrio sp. | reverse complement strand
GATGCCGAGGATCACGTCGAGGACATGCTGCTCGCTGTACCCGGCGTCCCGGAAGGCGCTGGTGTCAGCCGGGTCGACCCAGCCGCGCTTCTCGAGCATCGCGCGCACGAATTGCCCTAGCGCCTCAAGGCGTTCATCCAGGAGTGGCCGGCCCTCGCGCAGCGCATCAACCGCTGCGTCCGGCAGACCGGTCATCCGACCGGTCATACTGTGCGCCGCCATGCAATAGTCGCAGCCGTGAAATCGGCTGACCGTCAGCAGGACCACGCTGCGTTCCTGTGCCGACAGCGAGCAGCCCTCGAACAGGCCGGTGAGCTTCAGGTAGGCCTGCGCGAGGGCGGGTGAAGTTGCCATCTTGCGTGTGAGATTCGGGATCATGCCGAACGCGGCCTCGGCGCGGTCGAAGGCCGTTGCGGCACCAGGCGCACTGCCGCGGTCGTGCAGGGGAAAATCGGCGTGATTCATGGCTGTTTCCTCGTTTTCGGTGATGCTCAGGGTGAATCGTTGCTACCTGCTGAACCTTGGGGTGGGTCGCCAGAAGTGGCGTATGGACCGGATACCCCGATCAGCGCATGCAGTGCCGGTCCAAGCCGCAGGATGGTGGCGGGATCCTGGTCCACCTTGGCCATCACCAGGATGCCCTCCATCAGTGCCAGCCAACGTTCCGCCAAGGCTTACGCGTCCGTTCGGGCGTGACGCGCGTTCGCCATTTGCGTCTTGGACCACGCGATGGAAAGGGCAGAAGGCTGTCATCCGCCCTGCCTCGGGGGCAGGAGAGAGCACCGTCACATTTGCAAGTCCTTGACGTATCTCTCTCCCCGGGTTCCCCGAGCACGGATACGGCATCAACCGGTGTACCGGCCGTCAGCAGTCACGTAGACCTTCAGGGAACGGTTGAGCGCTCCGGCAGGCGCGATCTTGCCCAGATCGTACACCTTGGAGTGGGTATACGAGTTGAAGCGGTAATCGAAGGTCTGGCCATTGGCGTTGAAGCGGATGACATCGCCTCCGTTCACGTTGATCCAACGGGTGTTCGAGTCGATCACGATCGTGCGGTCGACACTCGCACCGGAGGCCGTGGTGTTTGCGATCAGCAGCGGTGCGGCGAGCGCGAGCGCGGCGGTGAGAGCAATGGTAGAACCGAAAGTCTGCAGCGTTTTCATCATGGACTCCTTGCTTCAGTGGTTGGTCTGGAGGCGGAGTTCTGCTCCGCCGGGGTTCATCTCCGTTGGTGTGTGGCGATGACCTTGACTACAGTAAACCACTGACCTGAAACGAAAACTCTACGTGAGATTGCCTAAGGGGTAGCCGCAGTACCGGTGCCTCGGTGGACGCCAATGCGTCGGACGCCTTTCCGCCCTCGTTGTTCCGTCGGCGCTTCCTGCTGGACATCAAGGGACATATTCCGCGTCACTGCCCCATGTGCAAGCTCGGGACTGCGCCCGTGACTCACGCGGTCTCCGCAGGCTTGGCAGATCTCAATTTGCATCTCGAAGACGCGGCTTGAGTGTCAGCTTCTCGTTCGTTCCCACTCACTGCCCGCTCAGGGCCGAACACCCCGTCCCTCCGGGTCGGACCATGCTTGTGTTTCCTCAACCACGACCACCTCTCGGATCGTGAAACGCTGGGTGGGACTCGTCGGCGGGAATCCTCAGGAGCACGGCACGCATTCATTACGCCGGACCAAGACGACGCTGATCTACCGCCGGACCAAGAGCCTGCGGGCCGTGCACTCCTGCTTGGTGACCGGAAGCTTCAAAGCACAGTCCGCTACCTTCGCATCGAGGTGGATGACGCACTGTAGATGGCCGAACGCACCGAGTGCTGATCGGCCCTGAGCGCCCATTCCAAAGTGATCTACCAACGGCGACTGACCCGCTCCGCCGGCCGTATCGCAGCCTTCATCAACACGAAGGAGCCCCGCTCGACCGGGGGAAGTACGTAAGGGTTCCCCCGGATATCCGCACCCGGGAACCCGCCCTAGGATTGCGTACAGACCCGAACGGCGGTTCGCAGCGAGCGGAAGACTACCCCCAGTTCCGGGCCAATAACCCGGTTCAGGGTTGGACCAGAACAGGAGAATGCCGGAAACCTCTACTACAGCCACTGAACACGCGCGAAAGGACAACACAATGAAAACGAAATTGGTTGCAATGCTGCTTGTCGATTCACCGAATGGCATCAGCGGTACCCGCTAACCGTGTTTCACAGCTCTTTTCAACTGTCCTGGGGGACAACTCATGAACAAGAAAATCGTAGTTCTGGCCGTTGTTGCTGCGTTCGGCATCCCGACCGCTGCCTCGGCGCAGACCACGCTGTTCGGCCAGTTCAAATATGAAGTGGGCTACATCGATGGCGGCGCCGTGCAGTCGGATGGAACCGTAGACGGCGACAACAATCTCGTTCACGGCACCTTCGGCACTCGCCTCGGTGTCCGTGGCGCCGAGGACCTCGGCGGCGGCCTGCAGGGCATCTACCGCTTCCAGGGCAACTTCTCGGGCGCGAATAGGAGTCTGGCCACCCAGAACTTCCGCTTGAACGAAGAGGCGTGGGTCGGCCTGCAGGGCGGGTTCGGCCGCCTGCTGGTCGGTCGCAGCGACACCGCGGTGAAGCTTGCCGCCATGCCGTTCCGTAACTTCACCGATACTCTGGCTGACTTCAACAACATTCCTGGAGGCTGGCAGCGTGCCGAGGGCCTCCACTACACATCCCCGAACTTCGCCGGCGCAACCATTGGTATCACTATCGAGCCCACCGGAGACACCGAGGACGTCTACGCGGCAGCGAACGTGATCTACAGGCAGGGTTCGCTGTTTGTCTCTGCCGCCGTCGAGGACTCACCGGGTTCCGCGACGTTCGCGGTTGGCGACATCGGGGTTGACGAGACCAACTGGCAGGTTGGCGTCAGCTGGGACTTCGGTCAGGGTGATATTGGGATCCAGTACCAGGCCCGGAACGACGGTGACGACGACGTGGTCATCATCCCCGTGAACTACAAGGTTCTGCCAAACCTGAACCTGCGCGGTGCGGTGAAGTACGTCGATCCTGATGTCGGTAGCGACTTCACCAACTTTGCGATTGGTGCGCAGTACATGTTCAGCGGCCGCACTGAACTCTACGCCAACCTCTGGGGTGACGACGAGATCGGCCAGACCCCAGCCGGTGCGAATGTTTCCGATGCCAGCACTCACTTCGGCATCGGTCTCCGCCACTCGTTCTAAACACTTCAGCATGACCTGAAGGCCAGCAGCATCGGCCTTCGCTTGACGGGCGCCTTCGAGCGTCCGTTTTGCATGTGCGATCTGCCTGCACGATTTCCGCTCTTCGTTGGGTACGCGGAAGCGTTCATCACCCGCGCATGGCGGACACGGTCTTCAGAGTCCCGGGAGACGGGCAGATCGGGGTAGTAGAAGACATCCTGTTCGCCAGTCTCGAGGCGGACCTTCATGTCCGAAGTGAACATCTGGCAGCGACGCTTGCGTGCAGCCTGGGTCAGCGCGAAGGCCAGCACACTCAAGGTCCAGGGATGCCGATCACCCGCGCCGCCCATGGCGTAGGCCCGGCCAGACACTTACTCGTGCCGCACCTACTCCCGATCTCTCCAGGGAGGTATTCGTCGACGCCCTCGGTGTCCGGTTAACGCGCCATCACTGCCGCTCGCGGTCATCGCTCGAGTGCCCGCTCAGGGTCGGCAAGAGACAGCCTCTTCGGCAGCAACACGATGCTGGTCGTTACCTGACGGGCACCTCGTGGCTGCGTCTCAGGGCCGAAGGTGGTGTGACTGATCGAATTTGCCGGCCCAAAAAAGGGTGCTGTCCGTGCTTGGGCCCCCCTGCCTGATTCAGCCGAGGACCCCGGCCTCGTTCGCTAGGATGTCGTCGGGTGAGATCAGGTGATTGATCCAGGGCGACGCGCCTGCTCCCTTCTCCCGCTACGCGACCTTGCCGTGGCGCGCACGCCAGAGATCGTAGTCGAGCTGCATTCCCGCCCAGACTTCGGCGCGCCCGCCACGTTCTACACCCAGCCAGCGTTCGATGCGCAAGGCCATCTCGGGCGAAATGCCCGCGT
>SKJG01000126.1 GCA_007116035.1 Thioalkalivibrio sp. | reverse complement strand
TGGTGCAACGGGATCGAGGCCTGCGAGGGGCCGACCCGTCGGCGGGTGTCGGCAGCAGGGATGCCGCCGTCAAGCCTACAGGGATGGATTCATGGCGTCCCGCCGGCGGGTCGGCGACCTCGCAAGCAGCCCCAGTGCCTGCCGTGCGCGGGAACCCTCCTCCTCAGGTGTCGGAGTAATCTGCGTAGAGGGCCTCGACAAGTTCGTTCAGGCTGTGCAGGATGCGTTCGCGTTTCATCTTCAGCGTTGGGGTCAGCAGACCGTCGTCCACGGTCCAGGGCTCGCGCAGGGCGGCCAGGCGGCGGATGCGGGCGTAGCCGGGGAAGTCCTTCATCTGCCGGTTCACCCGTGCGAGCAGGCTGCGTTCCACGAAGCGGCTCTTCAGGTCGTCGTCGCTGTCGGGATCGACGTCGAGTTCGGCGGCCACCTCGTGCCAGGTCTCCTCGTTGAGCACGATCAGCGCGGACAGGAACGGGCGGCCTTCACCGACGATCATCACCTGGTCGAACAGGCTGTCGAGCTGGATCGCCATCTCCATGTCTGCCGGGGGGATCTTCTCGCCGTTGCCGAGCACGATGATGTCCTTGATCCGGCCGGTAATGAATACGTGCCCCTGATCGTCGACCCGGGCCTTGTCGCCGGTATGCAGCCAGCCGTCGCCGTCGATCGCAGCCTTGGTGGCTTCTTCGTTCTTCCAGTAACCGAGCATCACCGACGGGCTGCGGGTCAGCAATTCGTCCTTGTCGCCGATGCAGACGTCGATCCCCGGCAGTGGGGCTCCGATCGAGGCGGGAAGGTTGTCGTCGGGCCGGTTCGCGGTCACTACGGGACTGGCCTCGGTCAGGCCGTAGCCGTGGTAGACGGGAAGGCCGAGGCCGATGAAGAAGCGGGCGATTGGCGGCGGTAACGGCGCTCCGCCACAGACCGCGTACTGCAGGCGTCCGCCCAGACGGGCCAACACCTTCTTGGCCACCAGGCGATGCAGCAAAGGCCAGAGCAGAAAACGCGGCGACCAGCCGGCGCGCCCCTGCGCATGCTCGAAGCGGGCCCACCCGGTGTCGACGGTGGTCCGGAACAGGAACCGGGCGAACGCGGATTTCTGCTTCAGGCCGGCCTGGATCTTCGCGTACACGCTTTCATAGATGCGCGGCACGGAGATCAGCACCGTGGGCTTGATGACGGTCAGGTCCTCGCCCAACTGGGGGATGGAGCGCGCGAAGGCGACCTCGGCGCCGATCAGCATCGGCAGGTAGTACCCCGCGGTCCGTTCCAGGGTGTGTGACAGGGGCAGGAAAGACAGAAAGACGTCGTCCGCATTCAGCGGCCCGCACTGGGAGGCCGCGTAGGCATTGAACAGGAGGTTTCGGTGCGACAGCATCACACCCTTGGGACGTCCGGTGGTGCCCGACGTATAGACGATGGTTGCCAGGTCATCGGGCTTTGGCGAGTGTGTCACCAGTTCCCCGTGCAGGCCGAACAGCCAGTCGGAGGCGACCTTCAGACGCGAATCCCCGGGAAGGTCGTCGTCCTCGATGCTGTGCAGGGAAATGATGCTGCGGACCGTGGGCATCTTGTCCAGGGCCGGCACGAGGCGGCGCCACTGGATCTTGCCCTCGACCAGCAGCAGCTTCACGCCGGCCTGCTCGAGGATGTAGGCGATGTTGTCGGCGCGGTCGTCGGTGTACAGGGGGATGGTGATCAGTCCCAGGCCCTGCGCCGCCTGGTCGAAGGTGATCCACTCTCGCGAGTTGCGCAGCATCAGCGCGACCCGGTCGCCTGCTTCCAGCCCCTCGCGCCGCAGCGCGAATTGCCAGCGTCCGACTTCGGTGGCGATATCGGCCCAGGTGCACTTCACCCAGGCACCGCGGGCGATGTCGAACTGATGGTAGGCGATCTTGTTCGGGGTGGCCTGCACCCGGTCACGAAAAAGGCCGGCGAGGCTCGCGGCCCTTTCCGGGGTGATCACGGAAGTGGTCATGACGCTCCTGTGTTCGATCGATGGCGTACTGACTGGCCGGTTGGCCCGCTAACACGACGGCAGCATAGTGCAACAGCCGGGAGTCGGCCGCCACCCCTCGACGGGTTTCTACAGGCCGAGCGGGTGGCGCAGGGGTTCGACGGTCAGCGTGCCCTGGAACAGGGTCCAGCCCACCAGGAAGATCACGGTACCACCCACCATGCCCACCAGCGGCCCGGCATAGCGCAGGGTGGCGAGCGGCGTCGGCCGGAGCAGGCGCCGTGTCCAGTCCCGAGCCTGCACGGCAAGGATCGCGAGCACGGAGACCGTGATCGCGGTACCCAGTGACATCGCCAGCACCGCCGCGACGCCGGCCAGCCAGATCCCGAGCAGATAGGACACCGCCATGACCAGAACCGCACCCGAACAGGGGCGGATGCCCACGGCGAAGACGGTCGCATACCAGGGCCCGCGCAGGTTCGGGTTCACGTGGTGGGGCGTGCCACAGCCGCAGTCATGGCCCTGATCCCGCGTTTCCCTGCCGCTGGGCAGCATGGCCCCGGACCCTCGGGCAGGCGGGTTGCCCGACACCCGCAAGAAAGCGGGTGAGGCCACCGAACTGACGGAATCACCAAGGCCGGCACGTGGCTGAACCGGCACCGGGAAAGGCCCTCGCTGCCGCGCGTCGCGGCGCAATCGCCAGATCGACCGCAGTCCCCGCCCGATGAGCCAGAGACCAAGCAGGGCCACCAGCAGAAAGCTCGCCAGTTCCAGATTGCGTACCTGGCCCATGGTGTCACGGGCGAGCCACCCGAATACGCCGATCAACAGCAGCACTGCGACGATCGCGGTCACGCCCTGCATCAGGGAGGACAACGCGGACAGCCAGATTCCCCGAGCCAGACTCTGGCGATGCGTCAGCAGGTAGGTGCTGATGACCGCCTTGCCGTGGCCCGGACCGGCGGCGTGGAAGACTCCGTAGAGAAAGCTTGCCAGGATCAGTGCGGCCGCGGTTCGAACAGCGGGCGTCTCGTCGAGTTCGTGCAGGACCAGGGTCAGTCGTCGATGCAGGTCGCGCTGGGTCTGCAGGATCCAGGCCGACGCGCGATCCACCAGCGTCCATTCCGGAGACTCGGCAACGGGAGGCGTGCCGAAAGGATTGGCGGCAGC
The DNA here is from genome assembly GCA_007116035.1 of Thioalkalivibrio sp. GTDB lineage: Bacteria > Pseudomonadota > Gammaproteobacteria > Ectothiorhodospirales > Ectothiorhodospiraceae > Thioalkalivibrio. Next base: position 982 of record SKJG01000126.1, on the reverse strand, counting down.
CAACGCAGGCATCGCGAGGAGGGTCAGCAGCAGGAGGATGGGTGCCCACCCGGAAGCCCATGGGAGAGGCCATGCATGTCCGGAACGTCTCATCGCAATCTCATGGATCGTCTATCTCTCGTCGCACTGAATGAACACCGCCTCAGCGAAGGATCGTCCCAGATCCTCGATCGGTGCGCGCTGGTCGCGGGTCAGGGTAGCCGCATAGGCCACCAGCCAACCCTCGGGCCGGGCACGCTCCAGGCGCGCCTCGCAGTCCCGGGCGCCTTCGAGGTGGATCACGTCGTCCGGATCGTGCAGCACCTCGATCCAGTAACTCGGGTCGTAGACGCGGTACTGGAGCGGTTGCGCGCTGTCCGGCCGCATCGGCTCCAGCGGCAGCTCGAAGTGCAGGTGCAGCCGGCGTTGTTGCCACAGCAGTTCTCCGTCCCGGGCTTCGGCAATATCAAGGCGCCGTTCGTTCCTGCGGACCTCGGTGAAATAGTCATACTCGCGCAGGTTTTCGAGCATGCGCTCGGTCATCTTCCGCAGGGCGGTGTCCATGGCAAGCCCGGGCTCCGAGGCGTCCATGTCTTCCAGCAGCAGGTGGCTGTAGCTGGGATCGAAGACCCATTCCTGCCGCAGCGCATACAGCTCGCCGGCGTCGTCGAACAGCAGGCTCACACGCAGGTCGATCCAGGCGTGGGGATGCGCCGTCGCGGCGCCCGCGAACAGCAGGAAGGCGCCCAGCAGCCCCACCCGCAGAAGCGTGGCCACTTCGGGCCGCCGTCCGGGGACTACCCGCCCCGTGCCCCGTGCGTACCGACTCATGTCTCGTCCGTCGGTACAGCCTCCGCCCGTTGCCAGCGCGTCCCGCTGGCGGTGTCCTCCAGCTGGATTCCGGCGGCGGCCAGTTCGTCGCGTATGGCATCGGAACGCGCAAAGTCCCGGGCCTTGCGGGCGGCCTGACGCTCGGCGATGCGTTCCTCGATCCACTCGGTGG
>SKJG01000122.1 GCA_007116035.1 Thioalkalivibrio sp. | reverse complement strand
GTGCAGAAGTCCAACATCTCGGTCATCGACCCGGCGCCGGTGCCCACTGTAGCCTTTCGGCCCAACCTGCAGAAGAACCTCGCGATTGCGTCCATGCTCGGCCTGATGGTCGGGATCGGGCTTGCGCTGCTGCTCGAGTTCCTGGACAGCACCATCCGCCGCACGGAAGACATCGAGCGCCTGGTGGACCGCCCCGTCCTCGGCCTGATCCCCCTGCTGCGTCCACGCGACCAGCGCGCAACGGGTGCGAAGGGGCGGCCAGAGCGTGCGCTGTCCCATTACAGCGCCGCGCACCCAAAATCGGCGGTCTCGGAGGCCTTCCGGTCGCTGCGCACCAGCCTGATGTTCTCGACCCCGGAGGGAATGCCCAGGGTCCTGCTCTTCACCAGTTCATCGCAGGGCGAGGGCAAGACGACGGCGGCGGCCAACCTGGCCACGGTACTCGCGCAGAATGGTGCGTCGGTGCTGTTGATCGATGCCGACCTGCGCAGGCCATCCGTACACCGCGATTTCGGGATACCTCGGTCACCGGGGCTGACCGACGCCATCTCCCGGGTAAGCACGGGGACCCAGCCCGAGCATCCGGTCATTCACGGCAGCGGCCTGGACGGACTGTCGCTGATGCCCGCGGGACACGCGACCCCCAGCCCTGCCGAATTGCTCAGTTCCAACCAGCTGACGAGAGTGCTCAGCGATTGCCGGCGGATCTTCGATCACGTAATCGTCGATGCCCCGCCGATCCTGGGCCTGGCCGACGCGGTGGTCGCATCGCGCCTGGTGGATGGCGTGGTCATGGTGGCCGCGGCCGGCAAGACCGGCAAGGAGAATTTCCGGATCTCGGTGCAGCGGCTGCGCCAGGTCCAGGCCCCCTTGCTCGGCGTTGTCCTCAACCGGGTCGATCTCGAGAGCCCCGAGTAGTCCTACTATTCGGCCTACTACTACAACTACGAGCCGGACAAGGGGCAGCTGGAGCTGGAAACCGAAGAGGTTCGCCCCCGTAAGGCCTCCTGATCGCTCGGGGAACACTTGATCCTCTTCACCCTGCGCTGGCTGGCGCTCCCCCTTGCGGGCTTGGCCGCGTTCTGGATTGCGCTGTCCGAATACCAGACCCTGCGCAACCTCGACTGGGCGCGCCCCGACGTGAGCCTGTCCCAGCTCGAGACGCGGCAGCCTTGGGGCGGGCTGAGCGGTCGGGCCGTCGCGGCAGCCGTGGACGACGCGCCCGGCCTGGAGCCCGAAGCGGCTGAGGCGGTCCTCGCCTGGCAACTGCAGCGCTATCCGCTGGATCCCGCGCGCTGGTTCAGCCGAGCCCTCCACGCGCGCCGGGGGGGCGAGAGCCAGGAGCGCATCCTGCAGCATGTGCAAGCCGCCGTCGCCGTCCACCCCGGGCACCGAAACTTGAACTGGCAGGTCGCTGCCCTGGGTTATGAACTCCTGCGTTATGACCTTGCCGAGCAGCACCTGCGCCATTGGTTGCGGGGGAATCCCGGGGGTACGGCAGACGCCCTGTCCGTGGCCTCGCTGTGGATTGCCGATCCCGCTGACCTCTTCGAGCGGGTGCTACCAGAAGGCGAGCAGTACGTGCTGGCGGCGCTGGCCGTCGCGCGCCGTTTCGGTTGGGTGGAGCTGGGTGCCGAGGCCTGGTACCGATTGCCGCAACCGCGACCGCCGCAGGATCCGGCGCTGCTGGATTTCGTCGACCTGGCGATCGCCGAGGGGGAATGGGGACTCGCCATGACCGCATGGGCGGACAGCTTCCCCGACTACCTCCCCGGCGAGGTGCCGAACGCGGATTTCCAGCACGAAGTCGGTGACGGCCGCGGCCTGAACTGGCGCACGCGGATGCCCGATGGGGCGCGCGTGAGCCGCGACCTGGAGACCTTCGTCACCGAGCCGGCGAGTCTCCGGGTCGATTTCGACGGGCGCGAGAATCTCCGGATGCACAACCACCCGGTGCTGCGCATTCCGACCCTTGAAGGACCGCGCGCCTGGCTGCTGTCCGGCTACTGGCGGGCAGAGGGCCTCACCACCGCGAACCTGCCGTACCTGAGCGTCACGGGCGGGGAGGGCGCAGCCGCCCGGATCGATGTACCGGCGGCCGCTTTCGACTGGACGCCGTTCAGCATCGAGATCGAGACCTCCGGTACGCCCCGCATCTTGGACCTGCGGATTCGCCGTGACCCGACCCGGCTCGATTTCGACCGCTTCCTTGCCGGCAGGCTCTGGCTGGATGCTTTGCGGCTCGAACCCGCTCCCACTGTGAGCGACTGAGCATCGATGGACCTCGACGAAAGTGCCCTGCTTGACCTGGCCCAGCGATTGCGCACGGGGCCGAGCCAGCACCTGAATGCGAGCGAGCTGCGTGCAGCGCTGGCCTGGGTGAGTGGCCGCGAGGGCCGCGCAGGCAGCGGGCTCGCACGGGTGCTGGGGCCGCCCGAGGCCGACCCGGACCTCCTCTGGCAGGTCTACCAGCAGCTCGACCGGCTGCTGTTCGGTCAGGATCGGCTTCGCGAGGACGCGTTCTGGCAGGGCGGCATCAAGGTCCTGATGCGCCCGCTCAGCGCCCATCCACGGGAGAACCGGAACCAGGGCCGCGAGTGGTTCCGGCTCACCTACACGCGGATCTTCTCGCGTTCCGATCTGCGCGAACTCGCCATCCACAGGGTGGAAGCGGAACCCGACGGCGCGGCGTGGACCGTCTCCGGCCCGTTCGAACTCGCCGTGCACTATCCCGGTGGGCGTAAGGTGCAGGCCAGCGGGTCCATCCGCTACCGAATCATCCAGAAAAACCAGGAGTGGCTCATTGCCGGCATCGACTACTGATTGGGACGTGGAGCGCCGGGCGCGTGTCCGGCCGCGGTCTCCGGCCGGGCCGGGCACGCATGCCGCCGTGTTGGTCATCACGGCGGTCGCTCTCCTGTTGCCGCTGATGATGGGGAACCGCACCCCGCTCACGCTGACCGCGAGCCAGTTGGTTCTGGTCTCGGGGGCGCTGCTCGCGGGTATTCTGGCCACGTTGCCATTGCGGGGGACGCTGCCTCCGCCCGATCGCGTATGGCTCGCCTTCGGTGGCGTGTTCACCTTCTATGCGCTGCTGCAGGTGCTGCCATCCACGGCGCTGGCCAGCGCCTTCGGCCCCTACCCGGAGGCGCTCTGGAATCATCCGGATTTCGCTCCGCGGCACTGGTCGCCTGACATCGGCGCCACCCTGCGTGGGTGGGTTGCCTTCGTGGCACTGTTCACCCTCGCCTGGGTTGCGCACGGGATGCGTTCGTCCCAGCGCAATGTGCTCTGGCTCGCACTGGCGGCCATGGCGGTGTTCCAGGCGATCTACGGCGTCACCGCTCACGCGGCCGGTGCCGAGACCATCTTCGGGATCTGGCCGCGGAACACGCCCCATGCCGTACACGGCAGCTTCAGCAATTACAACCTCTTTGCCGCCTACCTCGCCCTGCTGTGGCCGCTCAGCGTTGCCGTCTGGTGGATCCGCGAGATGCCCCTGCTCCATCGTTTGCCGCGGGAGATCAAATTCGCGGGCAGCCTGCTGACCAGCGTCGTGATCGGCGCTGCGCTGTTTGCCTCCACGTCGCGGCTGGGCAGTGGGGCCGCCGTGGTGGGCGCGGTGGTCGCGCTGCTGCTCTGGTCCCGGCACCGACACCTGCTCTATGGCGCCTCCGTGTGGCCGGCCTACCTGGCGTTCGGAGCCGGTCTGCTCGCGGCTACCTGGTACGGTCTGGCGCCGTTGGTCGAACGCCTGCTCGCGACCGGCACGCATGACATGCGGTTCGAGGTCCTCACCCTGGTCCGGGCTGAGGTACCCCTGAGCTGGTACTTGCACGGCGTGGGCCTGGGTGGGTTCGAGGCCATGTTCAAGCAGATCCAGCCCGGGCACCTGGCCTTCTGGGTCGACTACGCGCACAGCGACGTCCTGCAATGGCTCGTGGAGATGGGGTTGGTCGGGGTCATCCTGTTGCTGGTGGTCATCGCGGGGTTGATCCGCGCCGCGCACCTGAGCATTGAGCGGATCGCCCTGTACGCCGGCCTGGCGGCACTGGTCCTTGTGAGCCTGGGTGATTTCAGCTGGCACATCCCCGCCACCCAAGCCGTACTGGCCGTCTTCCTGGGCACACTCCTGCGTGGCCGCCCCCGTCGCTCCCGTTCGAGTGGGAGCGGGCCTTAGAGAACCGGATCGT
>SKJG01000132.1 GCA_007116035.1 Thioalkalivibrio sp. | reverse complement strand
TTTTTTCATGATTTCGAGGCGCATAGTGGTTCTATGCAACGAGAAAGCAGGGAAAAATGCACCGCTCCTCCCACCGGCGCAGTAGGAGCAGCCCAAGTCCGACAGGCTGCTAGCGTCCTGCGAGGGCTTCTGGCGCGGAACCCGGAGCGGGCTTCCGTTGCCAGTGGAAACGATTGTCTGCATTCCGGTACCCGGGTCGGTGCCCTGAACCCGAACCACCCTTTTCGAATGGAGTGACGTGATGGACTTTTTTATCTCCGCAGCCCACGCACAGGAAGGCGCCGCCGGTGGCGGCATGATCGAGTTCCTGATCATGATCGCGATCTTCTTCGCGATCATGTACTTCCTGATCATCCGGCCCCAGAGCAAGCGCGCGAAGGAACACCGGGCCTTGATCGAGGCCCTGTCCAAGGGCGACGAGATCGTGACCAACGGCGGCCTGCTGGGCAAGATCACCGAGGTCGGCGAGAACTTCATCCGGGTCGAACTGACCGATGGCGTCAATGTCATCGTCCAGCGCCAGTCGGTTTCCGCTGTCATGCCGAAAGGCACCATGAAAGACGTCTAAGAAAGATCTCCCATGCGTAATGCCTATCCTGTCTGGGTCTATGCCCTGATTGCCGTCGCCATCCTGGCGGGCGGACTTTATGCGCTGCCGAACATCTTCCCCGAGGATCCGGCGGTGCAGGTCTCGAACGCGCGCACCGGCGAGGTGGAGCCAGCCGTCGCCTCCATCATCGACGTGATCCTCAGCGCCCAGGGTCTCGAGGCCAGGCAGGTGGAGGAACGCGAGGGGCAACTGCTGCTGCGCTTCGACAGCGCCGATCACCAGCTGCGGTCGGCCGATGTCCTGCGTGGAGCCCTGGACGACGATCACGTGGTGGCGCTGAACCTCGCGCCCGCCACGCCGCAGTGGCTGCGGGCGGTCAATGGCCGGCCGATGTCCCTTGGGCTGGACCTGCGCGGCGGCGTGCACTTCCTGATGGAGGTGGATCTGAACGCCGTGATCGGGACCGCGATGGAGCGCTACACCAACGAGTTCCGCGGGCGACTGCGCGAGGAGCGGCTGGCCTTCGAGGACGTCGAACGCTCCGCCCGGCATCTGACCGTCACCTTCGCCTCGGAGCAGGATCGGGCCGCGGCCCTGACCTGGTTAAACCGGCAGTACCGCGCGGAACTGGATTTCCGGGAGCGGGGGGCCGGGGAGGACAGCAGTCTCGAGGTCACTCTGGACAGCGATCACCTCACCGAACTGCGCAGGCTTGCCCTGCAGCAGAACATCAGCACCCTGCGCAAGCGTGTCGACGAACTCGGCGTGGCCGAGCCGATCATCGCCCAGCAGGGGGAAAGCCGCATCGTGGTGCAGTTGCCCGGTGTGCAGGATACCGCGCGGGCCAAAGAGATCCTCGGGGCGACCGCCACGCTGGAGTTCCGCATGGTCGCCGAGGGGACCGATGCCCGCGAGGCGCAGCGGACGGGTCGTGCGCCGTCAGGCACCCGCCTGTATTTCGAACGCGATGGCACGCCGGTCCTGTTGCAGCGCCGGGTGATGCTGACCGGCGACTACATCACCGGCGCCTCCTCGGGCATCGCCCAGGACACCGGCGGGCCGGCGGTGTTCATCAACCTGGACGGGCAGGGCGCGCGCATCTTCTCGCGCGTCACCGCCGAGAACGTGGGTCGCCTGATGGCGACGGTGTTCATCGAGACCACCACCGAAACCACGGAGGAAGACGGGGAACTGGTGCGACGGACCTCGCGTTCCGAGGAGGTCATCAACATCGCCCGCATCAACGAGCCGCTGGGCCGGCGGTTCCAGATCACCGGTCTGGAGAGTACCCGCGAGGCGCACAATCTCGCGCTGCTGCTCCGCGCCGGTGCCCTGGCGGCGCCGATGTCGATCGTCGAGGAGCGCACGGTGGGGCCGAGCCTGGGTCAGGAGAACATCGATCGCGGGATGCAGTCGGTGATCATCGGCTTCATCGGGGTCATGCTGTTCATGATCCTGTACTACCGTGTCTTCGGACTCATCGCGAACTTCGCCCTTGCGCTGAACCTGGTGCTGATCGTCTCGATCCTGTCCCTGCTGCAGGCGACGCTAACGCTGCCGGGCATCGCCGGTATCGTACTGGTGGTCGGTATCGCGGTGGACGCCAACGTGCTGATCTTCGAGCGAATACGCGAGGAGCTGCGCAACGGCATGTCGCCACAGGCAGCGATCTCCAGTGGCTACGAGCGGGCCTTCTCGACCATCGCCGACGCCAACGTGACCACGCTGATCGCTGCGGTGGTACTGTTCCTGTTCGGGACCGGGCCGATCAAGGGGTTTGCCATCACGCTGTCGATCGGGGTGGTCGTGTCCATGTTTACCGCCATCGTGGTGACGCGCGCCATCGTCAACCTGACCTATGGCAGGCAGCGGCGCATCGCGCGGCTGTCCATCTAGCCCCGGAGTTATCGAAATGCTTCCGCATATCAATTTTGCCGAATCCAACATCAACTTTCTCGGTCACCGCAAGATGGCGGTCATGATCTCGGTGATCCTGGTGTTGGTTTCGATCGCGTTGCTGGCGACCCGGGGGCTGAATTTCGGCGTCGACTTTACGGGCGGCACGCTGGTCGAGGTGGGGTATCCACAGGCTGTGGAACTCGATCCCATCCGTCAGCAGCTCGCGGATAACGACTTCGAGCGAGCCACGGTGCAGTATTTCGGCACCTCGCGCGACGTGCTGATCCGGCTGCCGCCCCGTGTCGACGATCCGGACCAAGCTGCTCTGTCCAACGAAGTGCTCAGGGCGCTGCAGGCAGGGGGTCCCGAGGGCGTGGACCTGCGGCGGGTGGAATTCGTCGGCCCGGCGGTGGGCGAGGAACTGCGCGAGCAGGGCGGGCTGGCGATGATCTACGCGCTGTTCGGCATCCTGATCTATGTCGCGGTGCGCTTTGAATGGCGCTTCGCGGTCGGCGCGGTGCTGGCATTGGTCCACGACGTGACGCTGACCCTGGGATTCTTCGCGCTGACCCAGATCGAGTTCGACCTGGCGGTGCTGGCGGCGGTACTTGCGGTGATCGGCTACTCCCTGAACGATACCATCGTGGTCTACGACCGGATCCGGGAGAATTTCCGGATCCTGCGCAAGGAGAGCACCGAATTTGTGATGAACAACGCGGTGAACAAGACGCTGGCGCGCACCATCGTGACCAGCATGACGACGCTGCTCGTGCTGGTTGCGCTGTTCGTGCTCGGTGGCGCGGCGCTGAACAACTTCGCCATCGCCCTCATCGTCGGTGTGCTGATTGGAACCTACTCGTCCATTTTCATCGCTGCCGCCGCCGCGTTGATGCTGGGCGTCGACCGCAAGGTCCTGCTCCCGGTGAAGAAGGAAGGCGCGGAGGAAGAAACCCCGTAGGAGCGACCTCCGGTCGCGATCGCCCCGCGCGTCTACGGGTCGCCTTCAGGTTCTTTGTCGGGTTACGCCCTGCGGGCTATCCCGACCTATGGATCTACGGATCGCCACCCGTCACGCGTAGGTCGGGTTAGCGCAGCGTAACCCGACGCCCTGTGGTCGACGCGAAGTTGTTTCCTTGGGGTTCTGTTGTCGGGTTACGCCCTGCGGGCTATCCCGACCTATGGTTTTTATTCGCTTTTCTCGGCCAGCGCTCCCCGCAACCGTTGCAACATCGCCTTCAGGATCTTCGGGTTCCCCGCCACCACATCCCCACGGCGGAAGACATCCGGTTGTCCCTCCAGGTCGCTGACCAGACCGCCGGCCTCCTGCACCAGCAGCAGCCCGGCGGCGATGTCCCAGTCGCGCAGCCCCATCTCCCAGAAACCATCAAAACGCCCAGCCGCCACATAGGCCAGATCCAGCGCCGCTGAGCCCGGCCGGCGCACGCCCGCGGTATCGGGGATCAGCGCCCGCAGCGTCCGCAGGTACCGGTCCAGATCCTGGGTATCCCGGAATGGAATACCCGTGCCCAGCAACGCACCGTTCAGGTCGACGCGATCCCCCACCCGGATGCGGCGGTCGTTCAGCAACGCACCTCGTCCCCGCGTGGCGGTGAACAGCTCCTCCCGCAGCGGATCGTAGATCACGGCCTGCTCCAGCCGACCCCGGTGCTTCAGGGCGATCGAGATCGAGAAATGCGGCACCCCATGCAGGAAGTTGGTGGTGCCGTCCAGCGGGTCGATCACCCACACGAAGTCGTCCCCCGCCTGGTGCCCGCCTTCCTCGGCGAGGATGCCGTGATCCGGGTAGGCATGGCGCAGGATCTGCACAATCGTCTGCTCCGCCTGCAGGTCCACCTCG
>SKJG01000072.1 GCA_007116035.1 Thioalkalivibrio sp. | reverse complement strand
TGACCACGGTCACGCCGAGATTGCGCCCGCCACGGCCGAGCAGTTGCGCAAGGTCAAGACCAGCTACCGGATCTATTCGCTGATCTTCCCGATCTACTGGGTGCTCTCGCAGCTTGATCACCTGGTGCCCTTCGAGGAAGGGTATTGTGTTGTCGTCGAGGGAACGCGCGAAGCATGACGTCTGATCGGCGCAAGGTCCTCATCACCGGCGCGGGAGGATTCATCGGCAGCCATCTGGTCAAGGAACGGCTCGCTCGCGGGGACACCGTTAGCGCGATGGATGTCGATCTACAGCGGCTCGATGCGCTGCGGCTAAAAGGCGATCTAAGCTGTGAACCACTCGACCTACGCGCCTCCGATAGGCTCGCGCGGCTGCTGGCCGGCGTGGACACCGTCTTTCACCTCGCGGCCGCGCACCTCGACGTGCTCAAGGGTGCGGATTACTTCCACGAGGTGAATGTCGACGCCACCCGGACGTTTGCGCGCCTTTCCGCAGAGGCGGGCGTGCGTCGCTTCGTTCACTGCAGCACGGTCGGCGTCTACGGTCCGCTGCAAAGCCTGCCGGCGGACGAAACAACACCGCCCATGCCCGACATCGCCTACGAGCGCAGCAAGCTGGAGGGCGAGGCCGCCATCCGTAGTGTGATCGACGAGACGGGGCTTGATGCCGTCATCCTGCGCCCGGCATGGGTCTACGGCCCCCTTTGCCCTCGTACCCAGAAGCTGATTCGTACCATCGCGCGCAAGCGCTTCTTTTTCGTTGGCGACGGCTCCAACCAGCGGCATCCCGTCTACATCACCGACATGCTGGAGGCCTTTCATCGGGCCGCGGTCCAGCCCGTGCCCAGTGGTGAAACCCTGATCATCGCCGGGCCGGACACCGTTTCGGTGAAGCAACTGATCGGCCTGATCATCGAGGAACTCGGCATGGATTACGCACCACCGCGGCTGCCCACCTGGTTCATGGAAGCCGCCTGCCTGGGCGTAGAGAAGGCCGCTGGTCTGGTTGGCCGAGAGCCGCCCTTCTCCCGTCGGAGCCTCAAGTTCTTCTCGGAGAGCTCGGGTTTCGACATCGCCAAGGCGGCGCGGCTGCTGGACTTCCGCCCGAAGATCGACACCCGCGAGGGTCTGCGCCTGACCATCCGCGAATTCCGCGCGCAGGGTATCCTCTAGCCAACTTTCGGCCTCGGCCCGGGAACCAACCTCATGTGCGGGATCGCAGGCGCCATCGGACCCGGCTCGGATGCACTGACACGGCGCATGACCGCCGCGCTTGTTCACCGCGGCCCCGACGACGACGGTTTTCACTCCGCGAACGGCACGACGCTCGGCTTCCGCCGCCTGAGCATCATCGACCTCGAGGGCGGAGCCCAGCCGATCCTCAACGAGACCGGCGACATCGCGCTGGTCTGCAACGGCGAGATCTACAACAGCCCCGAGCTTCGCCGGCGCCTGCTCGACGCAGGGCACCAGTTCCGCACCGGCACCGACGTCGAGGTGATTCTCCATCTCTACGAGGACCATGGCGAGGACTGTGTCCGCCATCTGCGCGGCATGTTCGCCTTCGCCATCTGGGACGCCCGCAGCGACACACTGCTGCTGGGCAAGGACCACATGGGCCAGAAGCCCCTGTTTTTCCATCGCGCCGGGAATCGATTCCTGTTCGCCTCGGAGATCCAGGCGCTGCTCGCCAGCGACGCGGTGCCCCGCAGGCTCGACCCGAACGCGCTGTGGCATTACCTGTCGCTCCGCAGCATGCCGGACGAGAGTTCGATGATCGCTGGCGTGCACAAGCTGCCTGCCGCCCACACGCTGCTGCGTACGGCGGATGGCGCCATCCGCACGCAGCGCTACTGGACGCCCGATTTCCGGGCAAAGCTGAAGCTCCGGGAGGATGAGACCGAGGAAGCGCTGGACGAGTGCCTGCGCGAGACGGTCGCCTCGCATCTGCTGAGCGATGTCCCGGTGGGCACCTTCCTCAGCGGCGGCATCGATTCCACCACGATCGGAGCCATGATGGCGCGCGCGCTGCCGTACCCCGTGCCAGCGTTCTCGATCGGCGTGGACGAGGCCAGCTTCGACGAGTTGGGCGCGGCCGAACAGGTGGCCGTCGCCGAGGGCATGCAGTTTCACGGCGAACGGGTCCATGCCGACATCGCCACGATGCTGCCCCTGATGGCGCATCACCTTGGCGAACCCGCAGACCCCTACGCCGTCGGTGTTTACCTCGTCTCACGGCTGGCCGCGCGTCACGTCAAGGTCGCGCTTTCCGGCGACGGTGCCGACGAGTCCTTCGCCGGTTACGACCGCTACGTCGGTCAGCGTCTCGTCGATTACTACTGCATGCTGCCCGCAGCCCTGCGTCGGAAGGTCATGCCGCGCCTGATCGCCGCCGTGCCGGAGACCTTCCGCTACAAGAGCCTGGCCCAGCGCCTCGCGTGGTTGCAGTCCATGTCCGAGGTCCGCGGCGGCGAGCGTTACGCGAAGTCGCTGGGCGTGCTGCGCTTCACGCCCGAGGAGCGCGCCGAGCTGTTCCATCCCGCGGTCGCGCAGTCGCTCGCGGACCCGGATACGCTCGGGAAGGTGCTGCGCTATTTCGACGCGCCCAACGTCGAATCGCTGACCGACCGCATGCTGTACACCGACCTGATGATCCGCGTCCCGGACCACAACCTGGTGATGGGTGATCGCATGTCCATGGCCTGCTCCCTCGAGGTGCGCTCGCCATTCGTCGATCCGCGGGTGGTCGAGTTCGCGGCCTCGCTGCCCGCCCCGATGAAGCTCAAGGGTCGCAAGCTGAAATACCTGTTGCGACGCGTGGCGAAGCGCTACCTGCCGCCGGAGATCGTCCGCCGGCCCAAGCAGGGTTTCGGATTCCCGGTAGGACTCTGGATGCAGCGCGACCTGAAGGCCCTCGTGGAAGAGCGCCTCGGCAATTCAAGGCTGGTGGCCGCCGGCGTGTTCCGCCCCGAGCCGATCGCCAGGCTCATGCGCGAGCACATGGCGGGCCGGGTCGACCACAGCTACCGGCTGTGGCTACTCCTCAACCTGGAAATCTGGCACGAGGTCAACATCGAGGGGCGCAGCGTGGAGGCGGTGACGGCTGACATACGGCGTGTGGTATGAATGTACGCTGCGTTCTGGCCCAGGAATGACCTGCCCGTTCACGGGCGGTGTCCGGCGCGCCAGCCAGCCATGATTCCCGGAAGCAGTCCCGTTACGTAGGCTCGGCCATTGATCGCCATCTCATCCCGTTTCCGCAGGCTTCCGAGCAGCCATCGCTTCAGCGAGCGCAGCAGGTGTACCAAGGCGCGAAGCGCGATGAACAGGTCGCCGCGTCGCAGGTAAAGTCCGTAGAACCCGCCCTGGCTGAGGCCATAGTCACGGTACTGCGACGAGCGCTGGCCCGGGTCGCGCCAGCCTTGATGGGTCACGGCCACCTGCGGCGCATAACGGATCGGAACACCGGCCCGCAGCGCGCGATAGGCGAATTCGGCATCCTCGGCCGTGCGCATGCACGCCGCCTCCTGAAAGGGGCCGAGTCTGCGCGCCAATGATGTCGCGATCGCCATGTTGCCACCGCTCAGCCGATCGAAGCGCAGGGATGGACGGCGTTGCTCGATGGCCTCTTCCGAGGTCACGACGGAGAGCACCGGCTCTTCTCCGCCCGCCTCGACACGGCCGGTGAGGATGGCGTCCGGCCTCAGCGAGAGCTCGCGCACGATACCCTCCACCCAGTCTGGCGCTGGCACGCAGTCATCGTCTGTGATCGCCGTGTACTCGGTGCGCACGCGTGCCATGCCGTCGTTGAGTCCAGCCGAGCGGCCAGTCCGGTGTGAGGGAATCCAGTTGACCGGCATCCCCGCTGCCGTGTACTCAGCCGCCATCGAGGCCAGTTCGTCGCGTCGGCCCTGGTCGACAACGATCACTTCGGCGGGGCGAACAGAGCCCTGAGCCAGCGCCTGGAGGGTGCCGCGCAGCATGCTTCGACCCAGCGTCGGGATCACCACGGTCAGTTTCTGCGCTTGCCCGCCGATCAATGTGTCCGCCTGTGCTGGCCAGAGGAGAGGTCCGAAAGGAGTTTCCGATAGGCATCGCAGACCACATCGACATCGTAGTGTGCCCGCGCATGCTCGCGCGCAGCGCTTCCAAGTCTTTCGCGGTACCCCGGGTCGTCCAGCAGTACGCGCAACGCCTCCGCGAGCCGTTCAGGTGATCCAGGCGGGACCGCCACAGCGTTCTCGCCATCACGAACAATGTCAGCCAGCCCACCCACACGGGTGCTGACGACCGCCAGACCGCAGGCCATGGC
>SKJG01000159.1 GCA_007116035.1 Thioalkalivibrio sp. | reverse complement strand
GCGGGTTCTTCCGCGACCTGTACGTGAACATGGGCGAGCCGCTGCCGGGCAACGCCTGGGTGATGCGGGTGTACTACAAGCCGTACATGAACTGGGTCTGGGCGGGGGTCATCCTGATGGGCCTGGGCGGATTCCTGGCCGCCACCGACCGCCGCTACCGGGTGCGCGTGCGCCGCGAGGAGGACCTGCCGGACGCGGTGGGAAACCTCGAAGGCAACGGGGATGTCCAACCCGATGGCAAGGCATCGCCGACCGCGGCCGGCTAACACACCGGTCCGGTGAGTAAGGGCGGAAAACAGGGTCCCGGCTAACCGGGACCCTTTCCTCCCCAATCACTGGCACGGGAACACCACGCGTGGTCTACCTGAGTTCTAAGAGGTTTTGAGAGATGAAGTTACGGTTCCTGATTCCATTGTTTGCCTTTTTTGCGCTGGTAGGGGTGCTCTGGATCGGCCTGAGCCTCGACCCCCGCGTCCTGCCCTCGCCGTTGGTCGGTAAGGAGGCTCCCGATTTCGACCTGCCGCAACTGCGTGATCCTGACACACGTCTTGGCAGGGATGACATGCTCGGAAAGCCGGCCCTGTTCAATGTCTGGGCTTCGTGGTGCGTCACCTGCCGGCACGAGCATCCGATGCTTGCCGAGCTGAGCAAGAACGGCGTTCCGGTCTATGGATTGAACTACAAAGATACGCGCTCGGACGCCCTGCGCTTCCTCGCGCGTTACGGCGATCCGTACCAGGCCATCGCCTTCGACGAAGCTGGCATGGTCGGGATCGATTACGGTGTCTACGCGACACCGGAAACCTTCCTGATCGATCGCCACGGCATGATCCGGTTCAAGCATATCGGCATGATCACGCCGGAAATCATCGAAAACCGCATTCTTCCCCTTTACCGACAACTGGAGGCCGAATCATGAGGCCCTATCCCGTCATTCTGTCGCTGCTGTGCCTCGGGGCATTGGCACTACTGATCGCCCCCGCGAGCCTACTTGCTGGCCCGACCGCGCCGCCGTCGGAGCCGATGACCTTCGAGACGGAGGAACAGGAGGTCCGCTATCAGAAACTGATCCGCGAGCTGCGCTGCACCGTGTGCCAGAACCAGAACCTGATCGAGTCGAACGCGCCGCTCGCCAATGACCTGCGCCGCCAGATCTCGCTGATGATCGTGGATGGCACAGAAACTCAGGAAATCGTCGACTACATGGTCGCCCGCTACGGTGATTTCGTGCTCTTCCGTCCTCCGATGAATGCGACCACCTACCTGCTGTGGTTCGGGCCGATCGCGATGCTCGTCATCGGGCTTTCGGCGCTGGGGATGGTCCTCTACCGCCGCCGCAGCCAGGTCGGCACGGGTGATCTCTCCGAGGAGGAGCAGGAACGCCTGCGGCGCCTGCTCGGAGAAGGCGGCGGGGGTAAGGCATGACGTTGTTCTGGACCCTGGCGGCCATTCTGACGGTCGCCGCCCTGCTCTTTCTGCTCCTACCCATGCTGATGAGCCGTCCTGCCCCCGGGGGGAGGGCTTCGACGGATGTCCTGGATGCCAAGGTCTCGGTGTACCGCAGCCAGTTGGCCGATCTCGAAGCCGATCGCGAAGCCGGCACCATCTCCGAGGAACAGTTCAACACCGCCCGCACCGACCTGCAGCGCAGCCTGCTCGAGGCCAGCGAGGGAAGGACCGCCGCGCCGGCGGGAGCGATCAAGGGCTCCTGGCGCCTGCCGACGGGAATCGCCAGCCTGCTGGTCGTCCCGGTACTCGCCGTACTGATCTACCAGGGGTACGGCGCGGGCGAACCAGGACTGGATCCCCAGCGCCCTTCGTCACAGACTGCGCAGGCTGGCATGGATCAGAACATGGAGGCCGCGGTGAGCGCGCTCGCCGCCCGCCTCGAGTCCAACCCGGATGATCCGGACGGCTGGGCACTGCTGGGCCGGTCCCTGCTCTTTCTGGATCAGCCACGCGCCGCCGCCGGCGCCTATGCCCAGGCGATCCGTTACGGAGGCAACAGGGATCCCGACATCCTCGTGACTTATGCCGACCTCCTGGGGAGCCTGGATGGCGGCGATCTGAACGCCCGCGCGCTTCCCTTCGTCACCCAGGCGCTGGAGATCGAACCGGACCACACCAACGCGCTGTGGCTGGCGGGTCTCGCGGCTTTCCGCGCCGCTGATTACGAAACGACAAAAGGCTACTGGGAACGGCTTGAGTCGCAACTGACACCGGGTAGCGAGGAAATACAACTGATCCGGAGCAACCTCGCCGAGGTGCGCTCGAGGCTGAACAACGGCGCAGAGTCGGACAACAGTACGCCCTCCGAGGCGCCACCCCAGTAGACCCATGGAGTGCGGGAGCTTGCTCCCGCTGTAGCACGCCCGAAACCCTTCGGATACCCCAAAGCGGCGGCCGGCCGCCGAACTCCCTATCGCTTCCGCACAGCCAGGTCCGTTGGAACGTCCCAGTTTCTCGAACGGTATCGTCAATTAATTCCGATTTTCTTTCGCTTTCATGGTCTCTATCCTGAGACGAAAGCACAGGAGAATCATCATGCCCAGTACGCGACCCGAAGCGATCCGCACCGCCCAGCCGACCCAGGATGGCGCCGGGGTCAAGATCCGCCGCATCAACGATTTCACCGGGCGCCTGGACCCGTTCCTGCTGTTGGATGAGCTCAAGGCCAGCGCGCGGGAGGACTACATCGGCGGCTTTCCTCCGCACCCACATCGTGGCTTCGAGACTCTGACCTACCTGATCCACGGGGGTGTGACCCACGAGGATTCCATGGGCAACCGTGGCGAGGTCCACGCCGGCGAAGCCCAGTGGATGAGCGCCGGACGAGGGGTAATCCACTCGGAGATGCCTCTGTTGGACATCGATGGCCTGCACGGATTCCAGGTCTGGATCAACCTCCCGGCGGCACGCAAGATGGATCCGCCGCGTTATCGCGACATACACGCCGCCGAGATGGTGACCGCAGAGGGGGAAGGCGTAACGCTCAAGGCCATCGCTGGCCCATGGCAAACCAGTACCGGCCGCGTCGAAGGCCCGCTCGCGCGACTCGGAGAAGACGCGGCGATGGCCGACGTGACGTTGCAGCCCGGCGCCAGCCTAACAGTCGAGCTCGATCCTGGCGAAAGACTGGTCGGCTACGTCTACAGCGGTAGCCTCGGCGATGGGCTGGACACCGCCCGCATGGGCGTCTGGTCCGACCAGACACGGATTGAACTGGCTTCCAGCGAGGGGGCCAGGCTGCTACTCCTGCGCGGCCGCCCTCTCCATGAACCCATCCGGCACCACGGCCCGTTCGTGATGAATACGGATGGGGAAATCCGCCAGGCGATCGCCGATTTCGAGGCCGGCCGTCTCGCGACACCGCCCGCCAGCGTTGCATAACCGCCCACGTAGCAGCGACCTCCGGTCGCGATCAAAGGATCGTCCCCGGCCCGACAGCCTTATCGCGGCCGGAGGCCGCTCCTACACCGCATCGGGCGGCCTCGTGGGAGCGACCTCCGGTCGCGATCGCAGGATCGTGCCCGGCCCGGCGGCCTTATCGCGGCCGGAGGCCGCTCCTACACCGAATCGGGGCGGGGGTTACGCCGCCGGAATCACGACCACGGGGCACTTCGCGTGGTGCAGGACCTGCTGACTCACCGAGCCCAACAGGAGCCCCTGGAAGCCACCGCGTCCGCGCGAGCCCACCACGAGCATGTCGGCCTCGCTCGCGGCATCGAGTAGCGCCTTCGTGGGCCCATGTCCCTCGCCGATCAGCACCTCCTGTCGGACGTCCTCGCCAGCCCCTGCCTTGGTCACCGAGTCAGCCAGCAGCCGCTTGCCCTCGCGCAGCAACTCGTCGGCCGACGGAATGATCAGCGAAGCCCATTCGGGCTCGGTGTAGATCCGGTCCACGACAAAGCAGGCTCGCACCTCGGTTCCTCGCAGCCTTGCCTCCTCCATCGCCCACTTCAGTGCCTTCACGGATCCGTCCGAACCGTCCATACCCACGACAATGCCACCCATGACCAACCTCCTCTCTGTGCCCCGCTCGATAGTGACGGGATCCTGTCCAACCAGTCTGATCGCGGCCGGAGGCCGATCCTAAGACCGATCGCCCCTCACCGCGTAGGAGCGACCTCCGGTCGCGATCGCAGGCTTGTGCGCCGCCCGGGCAGCCTGATCGCGGCCGGAGGCCGCTCCTACCGCCCATCGGGGCCGTCCGCGAACGACGAGCCCATGCGTCTCAGGCCAGCGCAACCACCATTACCCGCATTCCCCATTAATGTAGTTCAACCGGCAAGCCAGCGTGTCCTCGACGGGCCTTTTGGGATCAGTTTCGGCGGGAAAACACGGTTGCGCGCTGACACCCCGGGCCCGAATAAAGCGCAACATCGCCTATACTTCACAGGTATCGGTGATTCAAGGCGAGATCCTCAGACATCGACCACCGGTATCCTTCGAGCCGCAGGGGCAGATTCATGATCAGGCAGTTCTTCGCATTACTCATCCAGAACACGGTCAGCATGCTGGGCACGGCCATCGCGCTTTCCGCTCTCACGCTGATGCTCACGCTCTTTGTCGTGCAAGCGCTGGGCTTCGCGGACGGCCCGTACCTGGGAATCCTCACCTTCCTGATCCTGCCGATGTTTTTCGTGCTCGGCCTGCTGATGATCCCGATCGGCATCCTGTGGCAACGCCGTCGTGCGGCGAAGGCCGCCGCAGCCGGTGAAGCACCGCCGCTGTTTCCCGTCATCGACCTGAACCAGGACCGGACACGCAAACTGGTCCTGATCTTCGTGGTGCTGACCATGGTGAACGTCACCGTGCTCGCCGGCGCCACCTACAAGGGCATGGAGGTGATGGATTCCAACGAGTTCTGCGGCATGGCCTGCCACTCGGTAATGCAACCCGAGTACACCGCGTACCAGCGCTCGCCCCACGCCCGGGTTGGCTGCGTCGACTGCCACATCGGCCCGGGTGCCGACTGGTTCGTGAGATCCAAGCTGGACGGGGCCTGGCAGATGGTGGCCGTCACCTTCGACCTCTACCCGCGCCCGATTCCGACCCCCCTGGACAACCTGCGCCCCGCGCGCGATACCTGCGAGCAGTGTCACTGGCCCACCAACTACGTCGGCGACAAGCTCCGGATCGATGCCGTGTTCGACGAGGACGAGGCCAACACCGAACTGCGTACCGCACTGCTCCTGAAGGTGGGCGGCCTGCGCGGACGCGCCTCCGAAGGGATTCATTGGCACGTAGACCCGGGCGTTGAGATCCGTTACCGCTCCGACCCAAGCCGGATGGACATCTACGACGTCGAACTCACCAAGGCGGACGGCACCGTGAAGCTGTTCCAGCCTCGCGGCATGCCCGATGAAGAGGAACGGGGCGAATGGCGCGTGATGGATTGCGTGGACTGCCACAATCGTCCGACCCACATCTACCGCTCGCCGTCACAGGAACTCGACGAAGCCCTCGCCACGGACCGCATCGACGCCAGTCTGCCCTACGTCAAGCGCGAGGGCGTGCGGATTCTCACGGAAGCGGACTACCCGTCCCATGAAGCTGCGCGCAAGGGCCTCGCCGCGTCCCTGGAGGCGTTCTATCGCGAGAACTACCCGGAGGTCCTGGCCGAGAAACCGGAGGCCGTTGCGGCCGCCGGCGAGAAGCTCGGAGACATCTACAGCTGGAACGTGTTCCCTCACATGAGGGTCACCTGGGACACCTACCCCGACCACAGCGGGCATCCTCCGGTCGCCACCCGCGAGGATGCCCCGGGGTGCTTCCGCTGCCACAACCGCCGCCACAGAACGGCCGACCGGGAAACCATTTCCAATGACTGCATGTTGTGCCACTCGATCCTGGCGGAACGGGAGGAGGACCCGGAGATCCTGCGGTTGCTGAACCCCTGACGCCGGCCCGGTGCAATTCGCTTCGCCCAACTTGATATTGACGTTAACGCGAGACCCGTCGGGTTACGCCCTTTGGGCTAACCCGACCTACGGTTTGCGGCTGAGCCGCACGGCGTGCCGGGGCGGGGAGCCTGTCAATACGACGAAGGCCCTGGTGGCAAACCTGCCCACCAGGGCCTGAAGGCGTCCCTTTACGCTGATATCTTGCCTGGCTTACTGCCCCTGGCTT
The DNA here is from genome assembly GCA_007116035.1 of Thioalkalivibrio sp. GTDB lineage: Bacteria > Pseudomonadota > Gammaproteobacteria > Ectothiorhodospirales > Ectothiorhodospiraceae > Thioalkalivibrio. The sequence goes on along the minus strand of SKJG01000159.1, from coordinate 9,076 downwards.
GCGTAGTAGGCGGCCAGGGCCTGGATGTCGTCGTCCGAGAGCGGCGTCATTTCCCTTTCCATCGTGACCGGCTGAAAGCGCAGCCCGGCCCGATAGTCCTTCATCGTACGCACCAGGTAGGGCTTCCATTGCCCGGCGAGAATACCCGCATCGTCCGCCGGATCGCCACCTCCATCGGCGTGGCAGCGCGCGCAGTTTGCGTCGTGGATGGCCGCACCGGCTTCCGCCCGGGCCGCATCCCAGGACTGGTCCGCCGACTGGAACGGCTGCCCCGCATAGTGAGCCGCCACTTCGACGATAGTGTCCTCGGACCAGTCCGTTACGATCGCGCAGTGATCGGCTGCCGGTGCGTCATCGACCTTGGCAAACAAGTCCGCAACGCAGGGACGCTCTTCTCCCTGGAACAGGAACAGCTGGTTCTCGATGAAGAAATCGGACGCGCCCGAGATCGTCGGTGTATCCGGATCGTTGCTGATACCGTCCGCCCCGTGACAACCAAGACAGGACTCCGCGGAACTCGGAGCTCCCGCCAGGACCATGGGGGCTGCGGCAAAGGCCAGCGCCCCGAAGACGACTGCGGCCAGCGGCCTGCTGCCCGGGTTGCTCAACTTGGTTCTTCTCATCGCTCCTATCCTCCTGTTTTTTTTTGATGACTCTGGGCTCTTTCGTCGATACCCAGAGCCATGGGAGTGTAGACCGGTCGGTGTCCCGGCGCCGCCAGCCGGCACCATGGCTCGTAGGTACCTCTGACACTAACTTTCATGGCCCTGCGCCACCCGTGACGATGAAAAGCCGCAAACCGTAAGTCGGGTTAGCCCAAAGGGCGTAACCCGACGGGTCTCGCACCCACCCATGGCTGCACAGCAGCGTCGGTCCTGGCGCCCCGGCACGTCGGGTTACGCTACGCTAACCCGACCTACAGAACGGGGCCGGGACATGAGAGTTAGTCCCAAAAAAAGCGAGGCCCTGGTGGCAGAACCGCCCACCAGGGCCTCGCTGTGCATTCCCGCGCACGGGCCTTGCTGTATCTTACTGACCCTGGCTCGCGTAGTAGGCCGCCAGCGCTTCGATATCGGCGTCGGACAGTGCCTGCATTTCACGTTCCATGGTCGCGGGTTGCTCGCGCCGGCTTTCCCGGAAGTCCGTCATCGTTCGGACCAGGTACGGCTTCCATTGCCCGGCCAGGATGCCGGCATCGTCCGCCGGATCGGAACCGGAGTCCGCGTGGCAGCGCGCGCAACTGTCCTCATGAATCGCAGCCCCAGCCTGTGCCCTTGCCGCATCCCAGGACTGGTCCGCCGGCTGGAACGGCTGCTCCGCGTAATGCGCCGCCACCTCCACAATGGTGTCCTCGGACCAGTCCGCCACCACCGCGCAGTGATCCGCCGCGGGTGCATCATCAACCTTCGCAAACAGATCGGCTACGCAGGGACGCTCTTCGTCCTGAAACAAAAAGAGTTGGTTCTCAATGAAGAAATCGGATGCACCCGAGATCGTCGGTGTATCCGGATCGTTGCTGATGCCGTCCGCTCCGTGACAACCAAGACAGGACTCCGCGGAACTCGGCGCTCCCGCCAGCGCCATGGGCGTAGCGACAAAGGCCAGCGCCCCAAGAACAACCATGGCCAGCGGCCTGGCTTGGCCCCGATTCAGTCTTGTTTTTCTCATCGCGTAAAAACCTCCTGGTGATCTATTTTTTGGCTTCCCCGGAACCGTGCTCACCGGCCAGGGAAGTTGCAGTGTAGACGAGTCCATTTTCCCCCGTCGAACGCGTTCATGGGCAGGAACGCCTTGCGACGCCGTCCCGTTTCCCTGCGCCAGGAAAGCTCTATGCCATTGTTTCCAAGATTTTTTCTTGACCCTCTCGGTGCGCTCGAGGCCGGTGGATTCCTAGGGAAAACCAGCGACCGATATGTACTGGGGGTTCCACCTAATCCGAAGCCACTTGACCTCGATCAAGTTTTTCCACGCCTCGGCATGTCCTCTGGTCTAGTATTTGAGCCCATGGCTGGACCGTACTCTCGTACCTGTTCGCGCTGATCTCCCCACGAACCACGGCCATTCACGAAAACATGACCATCCCTGGAGCTGGCTGATGCACATGGCGAATCTCAATTCCTCCACCCGCTTCCTGCTGCTCATCCCGATGGTCCTGATGATCGTTGCCCTCGCCGGCTGCGGCGGAAGCTCGGGAAGCGCCGGCGCACCGGGTCCGGAAGGTCCTCCGGGCTCACCTGGCCTGCAGGCGACGATCAACCAAGTCACCATCTCCAGCACGCCGGTCGTGGATTTCACGGTCGTCGATGATCGCGGCTTTGCCGTTCCCGGGATCACGCAGGCCAGTTTCACCATGGCCAAGCTCGTCCCCGGCCGCGACGGCGACAGCAACGCCTGGCAGAGCTACATCAACCGCGTTGAACAGCCGGGTACCGGAGACTGGCCGGGAACCGCGCCTCAGGTCCAGGCAATCGCCGAAAGCAACGGAACGCTCCAGGACAACGGCAATGGAACCTACCGCTACACCTTCGCGACCGATCTCGCAACGGTCACTGAACCCCTTGCGGTAAGCTACCAACCGGAGCTGACCCACCTGGTGGGATTGCAACTGGGCGGTGCCGCTGCGGGCACGAACGCGATCTACAGCTTCCAACCCTCGACCGGGCGTACCTCCCTCATCTCCGATCGCCGCATCGTGGCCCAGGAAACCTGCGGCACCTGCCACGGCGCCAGTCTCGACGCTCACGGGGGCAGCCGCGTGGACGCCGAATACTGCGTGGCCTGCCACAATCCAGGCACGACCGACGCCCAGAGCGGCCAGACCGTCGATTACCGTGTGATGGTGCACAAGATCCACATGGGGGCGGATCTGCCCAGTGAGCCCTATGTGCTCTGGGGGTTCCGTAACGCCCGAAAAGACTACTCCGGCGTCGCTCACCCGCAGGACGTCCGCAATTGTGCTACGTGTCACGACCCGGACAACCCGAGGACACCCCAGGCCGGTCAGATCCTCACGCACCCCAGTATTGCCGCCTGCGGCTCCTGCCATGCGGACGTGAACTTCGAGACCGGCGAAAACCACATTCGCGGCGAAAACCGGCCCGTGACCAACGATACCTGCGCCGCCTGTCATTCAACCGGGGGGATTGCCGGGAGCGTGCTGGAGAGCCACGCGATACCCACCAAGCTGGCGTCCGAGGAATTCCAGTTGAACGTGCTGGGCCTGCAACAACAGGGAGAACAGGCACTGGTGACCTTCTCCGTCACCAATCCCAAGGACGGCAGCACCTATGCGCTGCCGGGCCCCTTGCGCGCGCTGTCTGCCCGGCTGCACTGGACCGAGCGCAACTCCTCCGATTACGGTCGCCCGTCCCCGCTGGAGGCCGATGCCCTCGCGAACGCCGTGTCAGCCGGCGGCGCTTACGAGGTCCCCATCGCCATCCCACCCAATGACCCGCCAGGAAATGCGCCCGTTGATCCAACCCTCCTGACGGTAAGCCTCGAGGGCAGTGCGTGGCTTGACGGCATCGAAGACGGCGACGTCGTCCGGATCGCCGGCGCCACGCGGTTCTTTGCCCCCAATGGCGCCGCCGACGTCGTCGAGCGACGTCAGGTCGTCGAAGACCAGGCCTGCCAGAGCTGCCATGGGCAGTACGAGGGCCCCTATTCCGGGCACGATCAGAACCGAACCGACCACGTTCAGATGTGCGTGATGTGCCACAACCCCAGCCAGGCGAGGCCTGGCACCGCGGAGACTCCACGCGCACCGCATGAGACATCGACGGACATGATGTACATGACGCACGCCATCCATGCCAGCGACATCCGCGGGGCCAGCGAGTACCGTTCCTTTGGCGACGTCGGATACCCGCGTCCGTCGAGCGACTGCCGGGCCTGTCACACCGCCGACACCTTCCAGTTGACCAGCGTCCCGCGCAACAAGCCGGCCATGGCGACGCGCGTCTGGAACGGTGACGACGTACAGGACACCTTCGTCTCACCGCAGAGCGCGGTCTGCTGGTCGTGTCACGTCGGGTCCAGTGCGGAAAACCACATGAGCTTCTTCGGAGGCCAGATCAATGCATCTGGAGACGATCTCCTGACCCCAAGCCAGGAAACCTGCGTGGGTTGCCATGGCCCGGGGCGGGTACTCGATGTCGGCGCGGTTCATCCCGTGCGCTGACCCGGACATGAAGCGTTCCTGCCCACCTCCCGGCCACCGACCGAGATTCATCCCGTTCCCGCGCCTCCGGCCCTCGGCCGCGGGGTCCATCCGATGTCATCACGGAACCGAAGGTAAGTCCATGCGTGAATCGAGAAACATCATCCGCTCCGCACTGATGGCGGCCCTCTTTCTGGCGACCGCCCTGCTCCTGGGGCCGGCAGCGGCCCAGCAGTACGCCGGAGACGAACTGCCCTCGTACTCACGCGGGGGGGCGGACACCTGCCTGCAGTGCCACGACTATGACGATAGCGTGATGGCGATCTTCCAGACACCCCACGGTTCATTCAAGGATCCGCGTTCCCCCTTCGCGAACATGCAGTGCGAGGCGTGTCACGGCCCTGGTGGCGACCACACGGGCCGCGTGCGCCGCGGTGAGGAACAGCCGCCGATGCCGGCGTTCGGTCCGAACGCCCTCGTATCCGCTCAGGAGGCCACCCAGATCTGTCTCAGTTGCCACAAGACCCAGGGTGGGAGCGACGCGCACTGGGCGGGCAGCACCCATCAGCGCCAGGACGTCACCTGCATGGACTGCCATCGGGTGCACGTGGAAAAGGACCCCGTGGTCGTCAAGGCGAATCAGGCCGAGGTCTGCTACCAGTGCCACACCCGGGTCCGTGCCCAGAGCCTGCGGCCCTTTGCCCATCCCGTGCGCCAGGGACTGGTGGCCTGCACCGACTGCCATCAACCGCATGGCTCCCTGACCGAAGCGATGCTGATCAAGCCCACACTGAACGAGACCTGCTATGACTGTCATGCGGAAAAGCGCGGCCCCTTCCTCTGGGAGCATGCCCCTTCCGTGGAGAGTTGCGCCAACTGCCATGAGGCCCATGGATCGATTCATCCCGGGATGCTGACCCGGCGCGCGCCGCTGCTGTGCCAGAGCTGCCATTCGCGCGCGGGGCACCCGAGCATCGCCCAGACGGGCGACCGGCTTCCGGGCGGCGCCCCTTCGTCCTTCCTCCTCGGCCAGAGTTGCCTGAACTGTCACTCGCAGGTACACGGATCGAATCACCCCTCGGGAGCCAACCTCAGCCGCTAAGGGCACAGGGAGAGCACAGTCATGAACAACCACACAGCACACCTCATGCCCAAACGATTGTCGCTCGCCATTGCGCTCGCGCTGACGGCGAGCCTTTCCGTCCACGCAGAACAGGACCAGGACAACGGGGCGGCTTCCGCGGCCCCTGCGGCGCCGTTCTCCTACTGGCCGCAGGCCGACACCGAACGCTGGGAATGCTCGCAGTGCCCGGACGTCAGCGGAACCGAGGGGGATGTGACCGTCGGCGTCGGATACGTCTCCGAGGAATCGGCCTTTTTCGGTCGCTACACGGGACTGGACGACGACGGGTTGTACTTCCTGGGGGGTGTCCGCGCCAGCTACAGCAGCGAGGACGAGAAGTATCTCGACCTCGAAGCCTCGAACCTCGGTCTCGACACACGATCCCTGGCCCTGCGCGGCGGGGAGCGAGGGCGCTATCGCGCACGCCTGAATTATGACCAGATCCCCGGCTTCGTCGCGGAAAACCCGCGAACCGTATTCCGCGGAGTCGGCTCGACCCAGCTCACCCTGCCCGCCGACTGGGAGCGCGCGAATACGACGGGCGACATGGGGCGCCTGAACGACAGCCTGACCGATATCCGCCTGGACTCCCGCAGGGACACGCTTGGCGTAGGCGTCGAATTCTGGCGCGGGCGAGCATGGGACTACGGCATCGATTACCGGCGTACCGAGCAGGACGGCTTCAAGATCCAGGGCGGAAGCTTTCTGACCACCGCGTCGCTGCTACCGGTCAAGGTCGATCGGGTCACCGACCAGATCGAAGCCCGCATCGCCTACCGGGAGCAGAACTGGCACGCGGCCGCCAGTTATCACGTATCCCTCTTCAACAACCGGGCCGATTCGGTCACCTGGGATAACCCGTTTTCCCTTGGTGGCGAGCAGGGGCGCATGGCACAGGAACCGGACAACCGCTTCCACCAGGTCACGCTGTCGGGCGGCTGGCGACCGACCTCTAGACTCAACACCTCCGGACGCCTGGCGATGGGCCGGATGGAACAGGACGACACCTTCCTCGCACCCACCATCAACCCGAATCTCGACGCCCCCGGCCTGCCGCGCTCGGATCTCGACGGCCGCGTGAATACGCTGACCGGGAATGTCCGGGCCGTCTACGCGGCCGGCTCCCGGCTCACCGTGACCGGCGAGGGCTTTTACGATGACCGGGACAACCGGACCGCGCGAGATGAGTTCGTGCAGGTGGGCACCGACACCTTTGTCGGGCCTGCCCGCATCAACCGACCCTACAGCTTCGAGCGTCTCGGGGGTCGGTTGATCGCCGACTTCCGCGCCTCCGACAAGGTCCGATTGTCCGCCGGTGGACGGGCCGAACAGGTAGAGCGGACCTTCCAGGAGGTCGACAAGACCGAGACCACCGCGGGCTGGGGCGAGATCCGCAGCACGCCGACGGATCGGGTGGACATGACCCTGCGGCTCACCCGCGAACAGCGCAGGCTGGATGACGACTACAGCGCCCTGCCCGACGTCATCCCGGAGGAAAACCCGCTCCTGCGCAAGTACCATCTGGCGAGCCGGGATCGTGACCAGGTGCGCGCGGATCTTTCCTACATGGTTTCCGACCGCGTGAGCCTGGGGCTTTCCGGCGACTACGCCAAGGATGACTACGACCGCTCGCGCGTGGGCCTCATCGATGCCCGTGACGTCGCCTACACGCTGGACATCTCCGCCGCGCCTCGCGACGACCTTACCGTTTCCGCCTTTTACGGACGCGAGCGCATCGAATCGACCCTGGCCAGCAGTGCCGCCTTCGGTTTCCCGGACTGGACCGCCGATCAGCGGGACACCATCGATTCCTTCGGCCTGACGCTGGAGGCGCGGGACGTCGGCCGCGACGGCTTCGATGCCGGAATCGATTACGGCTATTCTTCGGGCAAGGGCCGGATCACGATGCGGACGGGGGCCCCGGTCGCAGCACTTCCCGACCTCGAATCCCGGTTGAATACGGTCAAGCTGTACGGACGCTACAGGGTCAACGACAGACTCTCGGTCCGAGTCGACTATCTCTACGAGCGCTATCGCTCCAAGGACTTCACTCTGGACAACGTCGCCCCCGACACCATCCCCTCGGTACTTACGCTTGGCGAGGAGAGCCCGAACTACTCGGCTCATTTCATCGGAACGAGCCTGAACTACCGCTTCTGATCGCAGCGCCCAGTGCGGGGGGAGTCCCCCGCACTTTCCTCTCCTTGCCATAATGACAAACCCTCTTGTCGATGTGGCAATCCTTCCGCGCCCGTAGCATCCTCAAGCCACTGATTTCAGGGAAAGCCGGACCCGGCCCGTTTCTTGCAGCAATGTCTGGAAGACTTCTGCGGGCGATGCGTAATGCCAACGTGCACACCAAAATCCAGTCCTCGACACGGCAGCCACCCTGACGCTGCACATGCTGCCCTGATGCACGCGGGCGGTAGCAGCGGGCGCATCGTCCCGCCCGTCCCCAATCATCAACTCGGGAGAGACGCGTGAGGTATCGGTTCACCGCCCGCCCCGAAACCCAGGCGCAGCGGCCCAGCGCTCCAGCCCTGGTTCTTGCCGGCCGCCCGTCCCCGTCCAGGGCCGTCGGGTGCGGAGCCTGCCGACTTGCACGCGAGTGCCTGCCCACCGCCCTGAAGGGCACCGGAAACGAGATGCTGGAACGGCTCGCCCTGCAGACACCCCTGTTGGAAAAAGGCGCAACCCTGCACCAGTGCGACAGCCCCTTCGAGAACCTCTATGTCGTGCAGGTTGGTGCACTGAAGGGGGTCACCCAGGACCATGGCGGGTCCGAGCACATCGCGCGCTTCTATCTTCCCGGTGAGATCGTCGGGCTCAATGCCATCGGCCGCGGGCGCTTCAGTCTCAACATCGTAGCCCTGGAGACATCGGCCCTTTGCCGCATTCCCTACGGCACCCTTGAGCAACACGCGGGCACGAACCCGACCCTGTTGCACTGGCTGCTCCGCCGCATCAGCGCCGAGATTCTCGACGAACAGGAAACCAGGATGGCCTTTGCCTCCGGCAACGCCGCCCAGGTCCTCGCCCGGACCCTGATCGATCTGGGACAGCGATTCGCCCGCGCGGGGCTTTCCTCGACCCGACTCCGCCTGCCGATGACCCGATGCGAGTTGGGGAGCCATCTCGGGCTGACTCCGGAAACCATGAGCCGCCTGTTTCGGCGCTTCGCGCGGCAGCGCCTGGTCGCCGCCGTGCGGCGCGAGATCGAGTTGCTGGACATGGACGGCCTGCGCCGACTCGCCACCCACCGGGTAACGCGCGCCCACGCACGGCATCCGGGCTCCATGCCCCCTTCGCTGCAAGATCCGGGGACGACCTACGCCGCCAGTCGAGCATGACCGGCAAACGAACCACCCCATGGCCAATCCGCCCCTGCACGCCAGCCATCGGGTGCGATCGACCCGCATCGACGTAAAAACCCCAACCAAGCAACCACCGCGACCCGCAACACCCCACTGAAAAAAACAATGTTCGATAAGGAGAAGAGATGAGAGGAAAAACGATAAAGGCGGCCCTGATCGCGGGCCTGCTGACGGTCGGCGCCGGCGCCGCCGCGGACGAGATCGCATCCGCTGAACTGCTGGCCTTCCAGTGCGCCGGTTGCCACGGTTTCAACGGTCACAGCGTCGGTCCGGCCACCCCGTCCATCGCCGGCTTTTCACAGGAGTACTTCGTGCAGGCCATGATGGATTACAAGGAGGGCAACCGCTACGCCACCATCATGGACCGTATCGCCTGGGGCTACAGCGAAGCGGAAATCGAGGCCATGGCCGAGTTCTTCG